>JAQUFB010000006.1 GCA_028684885.1 Sulfurovum sp.
CCGATCTGCTCTTTATACTTTTCAAAAAGATCCTGCTCGATGCGTCGCTGGATATGATATTCAAGCTCTTTGAAAAGGTTTGCCGAGGCGGTACGACCAAAATTCTCCAACACAAACTCTTCTTTCAACTGGTCTCCAAGCTCGATCGACTCGTCAAACTCTTTTGCTTCGGAAAGGGAGATGAAACTGTCCGACTCGACCTCCTGCACTTTCCCCTCTTTTGCGATCTCAGTATAGAGTTTTTCATCATCATCCTTGACGACCGTGATGACCTTGTTGATCTCATAGGTTTTTTTATTGGGGTCGATCGTCACCTCAAAGGTGCTTGTGGGAGAGCTCAATTTTTTTGCTGTATTGATCAATGCCTCTTTAAATGCGTCGATCGCACTCTCTCTGGTAAGGTTTTTTTCCAATGCTATCGCTTCAATAATATCTAATATCTTTTCCAACATATATCCTTGTTTATCCGTTTATCCATCTGTATATTCTTTAGTACAAACTCTGTTTCAATTCTGACCGCTACAAGAGGTAACATAACAGTGTTAAGAACATCTAGGAAGTGGTGTTTTTGAAGATGATTATTATAGCTAAACATAGCTTTACGAAAAATAAAGTATAATAGGATTAATTAAGCGTATAGAATAAAAGGAATATAGATGAAATTGAAACTTGCTAGAACCACTCTGAAAGCAAAACCAAAGACCATTGAATTAGCAAAATTGGAAGAAGAGTTAGCAAACAGATCTATATTCTACTTTGATAAGGAAAACTCTCACAAAGAGCTAAAAGAGCTGATAGAGTATTTTGAAGAGAAAGGATACTCCGTCTATATGAGAGAGGTCAAATACGGTATGGATGAGAATGAGTACATCTACGAAGTACATATTATCGCCTAATCCTCTAAAACTGGATAAAGAAGAGGTTTGCTTATCACTACCGATCTTCTTTACAATGGGACACTCTTAAACTTCGTGTCTCATACAAAACTTTCACCGAATGGAAGACTGCACTATGTCACAACCTAAAAAACTATTTATCGAAACGCTCGGCTGTGCGATGAATGTTCGCGACAGCGAACACATGATCGCAGAACTGAACAAAGAAGACTCCTACCAGATTACCGAAAACCTTGAAGAAGCGGATCTGATCATCATCAATACCTGTTCGGTACGTGAAAAACCCGTTGCCAAACTCTTCAGCGAGATCGGTATCTTCAATAAGCGAAAAAAAGAGGGTGCCAAGATCGGGGTCACAGGCTGTACCGCTTCTCACCTTGGAGAAGAGATCATCAAGCGTGCTCCGGTCGTGGACTTTGTATTGGGTGCCAGAAATGTCTCTAAGATCACTAAAGTCCTGGAGAAAAAACATGCCGTAGAGATCGCTACGGACTATGACGAAAGTACCTACGCCTTCGGCGAATACCGAAGCAACCCCTACAAAGCACTGGTCAACATCTCGATCGGATGCGACAAGAAGTGTACCTTCTGTATCGTCCCGGCAACCAGAGGCGAGGAGATCTCCATCCCCAGCGATCTGATCGTTCAGGAGATCACCAAAGCGGTAGCCACAGGAGCCAAAGAGGTGATGCTTCTTGGGCAGAACGTCAACAACTACGGGCGCCGTTTCGGCGGGAACGAAGAGAAGATCAACTTCACACAGCTGCTTCAGAAGATATCCGGGATCGAAGGGCTGGAACGTATCCGTTTCACTTCTCCCCATCCGCTGCATATGGATGATGCTTTCCTCGAAGAGTTCGCTTCCAACCCCAAGATCTGCAAACAGATCCACGTCCCGCTTCAAAGCGGCTCTACCCGCCTGCTTCAGTCAATGAAACGCGGATACACCAAGGAGAACTTCCTGAACCGCTGTGCCAAGATACGTGCGCTCTGCCCCGAAGCGACCATCTCAACGGATATTATCGTAGGATTCCCGGGCGAGAGCGATGAGGACTTTGAAGATACCATGGATGTACTTGAAAAGGTACAGTTTGAGCAGGTATTCTCATTCAAGTACTCTCCAAGACCGCATACGGAAGCACAGCACTTTACCGATGTGGTCCCCGACGAAGTCGCTTCGGAGAGACTCAGCCGCCTTCAGGCAAGGCATTTTGAGATGCTCGCCGCGCAGATGGATGATCAGTTTGGAAAAGTGCATAAGGTCTACTTTGACGAACTCAAACCCAACGGAAGGGTTTCAGGACGCACCGATGACGGGAGACTGGTCTTTGTAGAGGGAAGCGAAGAGCTGCTTGGGAAGATCAAAGATGTCAAGATCACCAAAACCTCCAGGGCATCGCTCGACGGAGAGGTGATCAACGCGTAACAGATTATGAAACCCTCATATTTCAAAAATACAAACAAGTATAAAAACCGAAGGTTTCACTCTTGCCAAAGGCAAAGCTTCAGTGAGAGGAATTTTCACTGGGCTTTGCTCAGTGAAAAGGAGATTTTCGGGTGAAAAAACGAAGAGATATTACAAGAGCCATCGCCAAAGTGATCCTTCCTCCCCTGGGTTATCTGCTTATGCGGTTTTACTGGCATACCTCCAAAAAGACTTTCCATATCGAAGGGGAGATCACCCAGGAGCAGGGAGTGATCGTCTGCTGGCACGGGGAACTGCTCCTCTCTCCCCAGGCCTACCGCCACTTCCATAAAACCCAGTCTGCCTCAGGTATCATCTCCCGGCATTTTGACGGAGAGATCATCGCCAGGGTCCTGCAGCTCTTTCGTATCACGCCGCTGAGAGGTTCAAGCTCCAGGGGTGCAAAACAGGTCCTTCTGGAAGCTTTTCGCGCACTTAAAAAAGGTGATGACCTGCTGGTTACCCCTGACGGTCCCAGAGGGCCAAGACATGAAGTGAGCGACGGTGCGCTTGCCCTGACGAGGAAAGGCAAACTCCCCTTGTATACGGTCAACTTCACCTGCGAAAGATACTGGCAGCTGGATAGCTGGGACCGGTTTGTCATCCCCAAACCCTTTTCGAAGATCGACTTTTATATCAAGGTGCTTCATCTCGATGAGATGGAGATGGATGAGGCGAAAGCCTATCTGACGAGAAAAATGCTCGAGCACACCATTATATAGATGAAAAAAAAGCTTCAGAAACTCGCCGACATTTTCCTGGACTATCTGACGGATATCAGGGGGTATTCCGAGGCGACCGTCTCCACCTACGAGATCGCACTCAGACAGATGATGGAGGTAAGCCACTTCTACGAAGAAGAGGATACGCTTGTACTGGATATTACTCCTTACAGGTTTGGTATCGCCAAAAAGAACAGACACACTATTGCCGCCAGACTGACAGCCATCCATTCATTTGCAAGGTACCTGGAAGAACAAAAAAACCTGCGTATCAGACTCATTGCAGGCGACTCCGTCAAAGTACCCAAAAACCTTCCCAAGCCCATCGAGGCGCACTATATCCGGGAGGTACTTCAAAGCGCTGCATTGCCTGACAGGCTGCTCATCACACTTCTCTATGGACTTGGGCTGCGTATCACGGAGCTGAGCACGCTGCAGCTCTCACAGATTCAGAGAGAATGGGTACAGGTCAGAGGGAAAGGGAACAAGGTCAGAGAGTTGCCGCTTCTGCCGATGATCAGAGAGATGATAGAAACCTATACCGATGCCTACGCCCCCAAAAAGTATCTCTTTGAAAAAGGGAATGTCCCCCTCAACAGCGCACAGCTGCGCTACAGACTGACCAAGATTTTCAAAGCACACGGGATCAAAGCGACCCCGCACCAGCTGCGCCACTCCTTTGCCACCCACCTGCTCAATGAAGGAGCAAGGATCTCCGATGTCAGTGAACTCCTCGGACACGCCACGATGGCAACCACGCAGGTCTATACCAAACTCGGCACGGCAAAAAAAAAGGATGAGTACATGAAGGCACACCCGCTGGTGAAGAGTGAAGAGTGAAGAGTGAAGAGTGAAGAGTGAAGAGTGAAGAGTAAGTAGTAAGTAGTAAGTAGTAAGTAGTAAGTAGTAAGTAGTAAGTAGTAAGTAGTATCATGACAGTGTTATGATAAGGTGTCAAATGCTTTCGTCATCCTCGGGCTTGTACCCCAAGGGCATTTCCTACGGGCACCCGGGGATCCACAGGTTGAAGTACATGAATATCTGGATTCGTAATTGGTCACAATAATAAACGTGGCAGGCTTTGCTAGGTTCCGGTAGGCTTTAAAAAAACCACCCTTGTTGGTGCGTGATTACGCACACTACGCGACAACATTACATTTTTCTGTTCACTCTGAGCCGTGACAATGAGAAAGGATGGATGCAGGGTCGATCTCCGCCTCAAAGAGATAGGCGCGTATCTTGGCAGGGATCTTTGCTACCCTGCACTGCTCTTTGAATGCTTTTGGCATATCAACAGTACTATATGGTGCGATATAAAGAAGGTCATTCTGCTCTTCTACTGCCCACTTTCCGCCGATCACCAGACTCTCTGATCTTACTAACTCCTCTCGTTGCGCTGCACTCATCAGATATCCCATCTTTTTCAGTATCGTATCTGCAGCCTGTACTTTTGCCGCAGACGCATAAAGCCTGATGAGATGCAACTGTTTTTCTCTACAGATCACTTCAAACTGGCTCTCCAGCCTTTTCTGGTCGGCCTTCAGGTACCTGATACTTCGTCTGATCCCCTCTTTATATTCTGCGATCAACGGATCTGAAAAGTGTTTTCTGAAGTAGTTGCGTTCATACTTCACCTCTTCATTACTCTCATCGATGAAGTAGGGATAGCCATGTGACTCCAGGTACTCCAGAAGTTCTGCTTTGCTCACCTCAAGCAGTGGGCGCATAATCTGATAGTTCGCCTTTGGGGTCACGGCTTCCAGTCCAAGCAGCTCTGATAAGCCTGCACCTTTGGCAAGCCTCATAAACAGCCATTCGAGCTGGTCATTGAGCTGATGCGCAGTCAAAAGCGTCTCATACCCTTCCTCTCTGATCAATTCTTCAAAAAAGGCATACCTGAATCCCCTCGCCTGCTCCTCAAAACGGCTATCGAACTGCGGTGCTTTCACCGTATAGCACTTGAAACCATACTTCTCTGCCAGCTTCTTCGCATGTGCCTCTTCCAGATCAGAACTCTCTCTTGTACCGTAATTGACCAGAGCAATATCAAAGGGTATATGATGTTCCAATAAAAGGAAAAGAAGTGCAGAGGAGTCTACCCCTGCGGAGAAGGCCAGGAGATTCTTTTTCTCAAGTAGTAATGAGGAAGTAGGAAGTAGGAGTTTTTTTCGTCCCATTACTGCTTTTCTTTAATTGTTTTGGTACTTGAAATAAGTAGTTTTAACAGCTCATCAACTTCAGGATAAATACTCTGAAAAAAGCGCATCCTATCAAACGTAACGTCATCCTGAACTCGATTCAGGATCCCTTTCTGCTTCAGAACCATCCCTAAATCATAAAAAAATTCCGGAAGTTCGTACCGTAAATACACTTGGGGGAAATGTCCAAAATTAGAGATTTTTTTAGTATACAATAGACTCATATAGATCATTCCATTCTGGATTTTTATTCTCGATCAACTCTACTTTCCATTGCCTGTGCCAATTTTTCAACTGTTTTTCTCTTTTAATTGCTTCTTCTATACTATCCAATATTTCATAATAAACCAGTTTATCCAAATTATACTGCTTTGAAAATCCTGAAACGACCTTTGTTTTATGTTCATGAACTCTTTTTGCTAATTCACTGGTTACACCGATATAAAGCGTTCCATCTTTTTTATTTGTAAGGATATAAATATAACCTGTTTTGCTCATAGTGGAAACTCCTATGGTTTTACAACTCGTTCAACACTGCAATCAGATTTCGTCTCCATGCATACAGTGTATGCATGAGATTCTGAATCAAGTTCAGAATGACGATACATTCAAGTTCCTAGATTATTCAGAAAATTCAATTCCTACTTGCTCACTGATCAGTGTTGCCAATAGTTGGCTTCCCACCAGTTCAGTAATCTTCGCCTCGTACACCTTGCCATACTCGACAGGCAGATCGGAGGTGTCGTTGATCAGGATCTCTCCGTCGATATCGACTGCCCATTCCAGCGGCCTTGCAGAGAGGAGAAGTTCATGCTCTTCGCTCTCTCCGTCAATGACAAGTTCCACCTTTTGGCCTACCATCTTCTGAAGTGATTCCAGTGTCGTTCTCTCGGCGATCTCTCCGAGGATCGCGGCGCGCTCCGCTTTGATCTCATCAGGAACCTGTTCCAGCGTATAGGCAGCAGTTGTCTCCTCGTTGGAGTAGGCAAAGGTATTGAACCTGTCAAAGCCGAACTCCTCCATGAATGCACAGAGTTTTGCAAAGCTCTCCTCAGTCTCACCCGGATGCCCTGCGATGACTGAAGTACGGATAAAAGCATTGGGCTTGGTTTTCATATGTTCAAGGAGCTCGATCGTCTTTTTCTCACCAAATCCGCGTTTCATGATCTTCAGCATGCCGTCATCGATATGCTGGATCGGCATATCATAGTAGGTCTGGAAGATTTCGGAGTCCGCGATCGCGTCGATCAGCTCGAAGGTCGTTGTGCTCGGGTAGAGGTAGAGAATACGTGCCGACCTGACCCCCTCCACCGCTTCGATGGTTTTCACCAGCTGAAAAAGGCCGTCTTTCAATCCCATATCCCGTCCATAGCTCGAAGAGTCCTGGGAGATGAATGAGAAGTCGTAAAAGCCCTGAGCTACGAGGTTCTCCACCTCTTTTTTGATGGAACTGAGTGTTCGTGAATGCAGTTTCCCTTTGAACCTCGGTATCGCACAGAAAGCGCACGCCTGGTTGCACCCCTCAGCGATCTTGATGTAGGCATGGTAGTTTGAACCGGTGATCACCCTGTCAGCCGTTTCGCTGGCAAGGTAGACTTCCGGGCTGAAAGTACTCTGTCTTGTAGCGATCAGTGTATCGATCTTCTCATAGTCACCGACACCGGTAAAGATATCCACCTCGGGCATCTCCGCTTGAAGCTCCTCTTTGTAGCGTTCAGAGAGACAGCCGCTCATCACAAGGATGGAGTCCTTTTTACGTGCATCATGAAGGCTCAGCACCGTGTTGATACTCTCCTCTTTCGCTGCATCGATAAACCCGCAGGTATTGACGATGATGACATCGGCTTCTTTGTTGTCATCGGTGATCTCATACGCTTTGAGACGCCCCAGCATGATCTCGCTGTCGACCAGGTTTTTCGTACAGCCTAGGCTGACTAAGTGTAGTTTCTTGCTCATAAAAATCCCATAGAAAATAGTTAAAATTTTCCAGCATTATAGCGTAAATGAAAAAAGGTATGAATTGAAAGAGAAAAAGAGAGGATGGAGCCGGGAAAACCCAGACTCCAATAAGAAACAAAAGTGTTTCTTAGAAGTTGTATTTAGCAACCACTCTGATAAGATTAACATCCTCATAATAAGCAGTGCCATCAACATCAGCATAAACATATGCAACAACACCAGCCAGACTGTCAGTGATGTTAGTAGAATATACTAGGTTAAATTCATTTACTTCAGTATCTAAAGGTGTACCGTCAGTATATGCATATGCACCACCAAGATTACCACCAAGTACATCTGCATTTGCAGCAACTACGAATTTGTCCATGTCGCTTCTAAGAGCATTACCAACCGGAGAAACTTGATCCAAAGCTGTTTCTGTGTAAAGCGCTGAAGTTGTACCGCCAAGTTGCAACATGCCTAGATCACCATCATTTACATTAGCGTAAGCAACATGAGCATTGATCATACCAAATGAACCGCCAACCATAGCACCAAATGCTGTAGTGTCATTAGTAAATGCATCAGACATGATCGAACCACCTTGGATAGCTACATTGAAACTACCTGCATCATACTTTGCATCACCCCAAAGGATATTAAGGTCATCAATTGCGTAGTCAGGAGCGTAGTACCAAGAACCAGTCAATGTCAGGTTAGCGATAGACTTGTTCTGTGCTGTTAGCATGAATACACCATCATGCTCATTAAGTTGACCAAATTTAGCCATATCTGCATGCATTCCATTCACGTTAGCACCATAAACCCATGCACCTACCAATGTAGTATCCGGAAGGTCACTGTTAACTACCAATACTGCATCGAAAGTGTTTTTGAATACGTTCCAGTCTTCAGAGAAAGCAAACGGAGAGAGTGCTTTTGGAAGCTCTTGACGACCCGCTTTGATAGAAGTGTTACCAAATCCGTAAGTCAAGTATGCTTGAGACATCCAACCACCTGTAATGTTACCATTAGTAGTTTGCATAACATTAGACACCATCCAGTTTTCTAGACCAAGTGTAGCCAGACCATTTACTTCAACACCTGCACCGATACCTGCAAATACATCTGTGTTTGTTGCTCTCAACTGGATACCAGCGTCAGCTGCTGAAGCTTCTTGATCGAAAATATCAGCATTAGCAATTCCTGAAATTCCAGCATCATCAGTTTGATAGTAAACTGTTGCTGTTCCACTGAATTCCCATCCCGATACTACCGGAGCTGGAGTTTCTACTACTGGCTCAACTGGAGCGATATCTCCACCTGCCATAATCATTGACGACGCTACTACTGAAAGTAATAAAGCTTTTTTCATTGTAATCTCCTTGTTTTTTTTGAATACTCCACATTATAGCAAACAAACCAAAACCGTGTCAATAAAAATAAACAAAAAGTTAACAAATCATTAATCATGCTGAATGATGCCCTGAATTACGTGCTTTGAAGCGTTTTAAGCAGTATGAAAATTAGTAATAAAAGAGGATTTTCTGTTAATTTAGAGGCTTGGCTTAAGAAATGTAAACGGTTTTTTGATTTTTTTATGAAAATTATAAGGATGGTGGCGCTGGACGGAATCGAACCGCCGACACAAGGATTTTCAATCCTTTGCTCTACCGACTGAGCTACAGAGCCATTCTGTTGAGTGGATGAAATTATAGCTTCATAAACTTAAGCTTTGCTTAGTTTCAAGAAGCTTTTATTTCTATTCTCTTTATGCTTACGCTTTTTCTTAGTTGTGTTCAGATTTTACGTGATCTGAATGCGGCGTACACCCCGTACGTCAAATGAAGACGCGTGAAAGATGAATACAAATAAGATAAAGAGTGGTACGACCATCAGGATTCGAACCTGAGACCTTCGGTACCGCAAACCGATGCTCTATCCAGCTAAGCTATGGTCGCACATTCTCATAAAGAGGGTGGAATATTACCATAATATTCTTTATTTAGCAAGGGGTTTTAAAGTAAAAAGTAAAAATTCCTACTTCCTACTTCCTACTTCCTACTTCCTCACTCCTCACTCCTCACTGTTAGTTACTTTCTCTTTTTTGATCTTGTCAAACTTGACTATCAGTTCTATCCTGCTGACGGGGATGCCCAGTCTCTCTGACAATGCTTCCCTGCTCTCCCCTGCCTCTATCCCAGCGATCACTTTATCGCTGATCGAAAAGTTCTCGATCACCTCTTTGACGGCAACACGCGAAGCTTCCAGGTTGGCGATCGTTCTGTTTTTGGTCTCCAGGACCTCATTGAGAACACTGTTCGCTTTTTTCAGCTTCCTGTTTTCTGAGATCAGCCCGAAGTGTACCAGCACCAGCAATGCCAGCAGCCCAATCACGACATAATCCAGCATCGCCATCATAGTACCTCCAGAATGATAAAAGCCAGAAAAACAAAACCCAGATAACCGTTTACTGTAAAGAATGCCCTGTCTATCTTTGTAAAATCTTTGCTGACCAGATAGTGTTCATAAGTGAGCATCAGTGTTGCAAATGCGACTGCCAAAGCGGCAAAGAGCCCCAACCCTGCCTGTATGACAAAGAGTGACCAGAAAGCGACGGCGAAGAGATGAAAAGTTCTTGCGATCCACATCGTTTTTGCCGCACCGAACCTTGAAGGGATCGAGTGAAGCCCCTGTGCTTTATCAAACGCCATATCCTGCAGCGAATAGAGCAGGTCAAACCCCGCCACCCAGAACATGACACCCATTGCAAGGGATACGGACCACCAGCTGATCGTTCCCGATACGGCGACCTC
The DNA here is from genome assembly GCA_028684885.1 of Sulfurovum sp. Classification (GTDB taxonomy): domain Bacteria; phylum Campylobacterota; class Campylobacteria; order Campylobacterales; family Sulfurovaceae; genus Sulfurovum. The sequence goes on from JAQUFB010000006.1 coordinate 10,036, forward strand.
CCCGGCGATCGGTGCCAGCCCCAGGCTGATACCCAGTATCAGATGCGCCAGCGCGGAGAAGCGTTTGAAGTAGGTATAGGCACCCAGCACGATAAGTATCGGAAGAGAGAGCAGCAGTGCAAGGGTATTGATAAAGCAGGCAACCGCTATAAATGCCGCTGCGTTAAGAAAGATGAACCAGAGCATCTGCGACTCAGAGACCCTGCCGTCTACAGAGGGTCTGTTCTTTGTACGGGGATTGAGGATGTCAATATCCCGGTCGAGATAGCGGTTGACCCCCATCGCATAGTTTCTTGCACTCACCGCTGCCAGTGTGCCAAGCAGAAGGAGTTTCCACCCGAACCATCCATCAGCAGCTACCAACATAGCAATAAAAATAAAAGGCAGGGAAAAAACCGAGTGCTGGAACATCACCAGTTCGGAAAAATCATTGATCAATTTTTTCATATTCAATTTTTAATTTCTACTTTCTAATTTTTAATTTTAAGGATGCGGGATTTTGAGTTTTGAGTTGAGTGACCAGGCGACTACTGCTACCAGGAGTGTTATCACATAGACATTTGCTATCAGGCCGTAGCTATAGATCAGATAGAGGACCCACAAGAGGATCGCCCCCAGCGGTGTCGGAACCCCTTCAAAAAACTTTGCCACTTCGCCGGCATCGGTTTTGAGGTTGAACTCCACCAGTCTTCTCAGCCCCATAATAATATAAAGAAGGAAGACGATCCCGACGATCAGCTCTTGAAACACCGAAGTGATCCCGCTAGCCAGCGCATAAAAGAGCAGAAATGACGGCATCACCACAAAAGACAAAAAGTCCGCAAAACTGTCCAGCTGTACCCCGAACTCCGTAGAGAGCTGATATTTACGTGCCAGTTTTCCGTCAATGATATCACACGCTCCCGCGATCCATGCCAGAATAATTGCTGTGAAAAAATCACCCTTGACAATAAAGTAGATCGCTATGACCCCCAGAGAGATATTGGTGAAGGTTACCAGATTGGCGATATTGAATCGGTTGTTCTTGTCAAATAAGTTCATACATACCTCAGAATAATTTGCCTCATTTTACCCTTTTTGCGGTTATGGTATGATTACACTTATGAATGAAACGATCAAACAATTAGCCATAATCGGCCCTACCGCGTCAGGCAAAACTGCTCTTTCTATAGAGATAGCACAAAAGAGGAATGCCTACATACTTTCGCTTGATTCGCTCTCTATCTATAAAGAGATCGATATCGTCTCGGCAAAGCCGACGCTCGAAGAGCGCGCAGGGGTAGTGCATTTCGGTATCGACCATCTCTATCCCAATGAGCATTTTGATGTGACTACCTTTGTCAAACTCTACCAGGAGGTCTATCAAAAAGCGATAGTTGAGAGGAAAAATCTGGTGATCGTAGGCGGCACAAGTTTTTATCTCAAAATGCTGCTTGATGGGGTCAGTGACCTGCCTCCAATCAGTAAGACGACAAAAGAGAAGACACTCCAGTGGCTCAAAAACCTGAAAGAGGCCTATCAATTTTTATATGATATGGATCCAGACTATATGCAGCGCATCGCACAGAGTGACAGATACCGTATAGAGAAAGCACTCAATATCTACTTTGAAACCGAGATGACGCCGTCAGAATACTTCCGTGCCAATCCCCCCATTTCTGTCATCCATGGGACTTTGCCGATCTACCAGATCGACATAGAGAGGGAAGCTCTGCGCAAACGTATCGCACTAAGAACCGGTGTGATGCTCAAAGAGGGCCTGATCGATGAGATATGCATGCTGGAGAAAAAATACACACGCAACCCAAACTGTATGAAGGCGATAGGGATCAAAGAGACCCTGGATTACCTGGACGGTATCTATGACAGAGCGATGCTCGAAGAGAAGATCACCACCAATACCGCACGCCTCGCCAAACGCCAAACCACATTCAACAACTCACAGTTTAAAGGTGTCATTAAAGGCAGTGTAGACGAATTGAAACGTATCATAAAAGATGCTAGATAACACCTGTTTTCATGCCGTCATCCTGAACTCGTTTCAGGATCTCTGTTGACACACGATCACCTCTGCACCCCAACGGGATTCTGAATCAAGTTCAGAATGACATATAAATTCCAATAGAATTTCGGATCTGTGTTCTAAAAATGCCCTGACTCAAGCTCAGGGTGAACGGAAAATTGAATCATGCATTAAAAAAGAATAGAAAAAGATCTGAACGCTCAGCGCTAAACGCTGAACGCTAAAGATTAATACCCGCTTGCGCTGATCATATAGTAGATATAGGAGACAAGCGGCTGAACGTAGAAGATCGCCCCTACAGTCGCCACGGTTGCAAAACCGATGATCACCATAAGCGGCCTGGAGATGTTGTAGTAGATCGTATCGACATCTTTGACCGGATCCTTCAGGAACATATAGACGACAAGCTTCAGGTAGTAGTACGCCGCGATCGCAGAGTTGAGACCCATCACAACCGCCAGCCAGATATACCCTGCATTGACCGCTGCCTGCATCACATAGATTTTACCCCAGAATACCGAGAACGGTGGTACCCCTGCCAATGAAAGCATAAATAGCCCCATGATCACCGCACCGATTGGCATGATCTTGATAAACCCTGCAAACTTCTCATACGGGTGGTCATATCTGTTGTTAAACCTTCTCATCTTGTGGCGCGAAATCCATAACATCGCAAATGCACCGAGGTTGGTAAACATAAAGAGTGCATAATAGAGGAAGATACTTGTGTTACCCTCTGTCGTATCCAGTGCCAGTGCAGCCATGACAAAACCGGCATGTGAGATAGAAGAGTAGGCAAGCATACGCTTCACATCTTCCTGCACAAGTGCCATAATGTTGGCAAGTGTCATCGTAAGTACAGCAATCACAAGGATCATGATCCTTACCCACTCTACACCAAGATCGATATACATACCGAATATTCTGATCGCCACGACAAATGCCGCAACTTTCGGCACTACTGACATATACCCTACCAATGCCGCGGATGCACCTTCATAGACATCGGGTGCCCATGTATGGAACGGATAGAGTGAAAGTTTAAATCCAAGTGCTACAAGGATCAGTACAAAGCCTCCGAAAATCGCGATCATAAGATCTGCTTCTCCAGTTCTTGTTGCAAGTACTTCAGCCACTTTGTAGAGCTCAACTGATCCGGTCAGTGCATAGATCATCGCCGATCCCATCGCAAAGAAACCGGCTGCCAGTGCACCCATAGTGAAATACTTCACTGCCGCTTCGTAAGAATTACTTCTGTTGTGCAGCGCGATCAACGTATAGAGTGAGAGAGATGCTGTTTCAAGTCCGACAAAGATAAGGATAAGGTTATCCGAAGCCACCATAAACTGGAATCCTGCAACCATGAATAAGAAGAGTGCAAAGAACTCCGGGTAGGAGTACTCGTGGAATCTTTTTGAGCTGAGCGCCAACGGAATAAAGACGATCGAACCGACAATCACAAGAAGCTGAGAAACAATCGAGATACCGTCGATAAGCATGACATCAAAAAATCCTCGTTCATTGATATTAAGACCAACAGTAGAAAGAAGATCAACCACCAATATTAAAACTGTCAACATAACATATAGAGACTTGTGAAGCCCCTCTTTGAGCAGATCGATAGACAAAATAATCAAACCACCCGCGATCGCGATAAGCATCGGTGCGAGTGTGATAAGGTTTAGACTCTCTAAACTCACTTTAATAGGCTCTAACATTATTTCGCCTCCTTCGTTGATTTCGCTACATGTATCATATCTTTTGCCTCTTGCGTGATCGCTTTTTCATCCATAAAGTTCAACATCGCTTTTACAGAGTTGTCGATCGGGTCAAGGATAGGTTTCGGATAGACACCCAGCCAGACCACGATTGCCACGAGCGGAATAAGTGACCAGGTCTCTTTTGCATCAAGATCTTTGAGGTTCTTGTTCTCTTCTTTGGTTACAGGACCGAAGAAACTCTTTTTAAAGAGTGTAAGCATATAGACAGAACCGATAATGATCGATGTACCGGCAAGGACCGTCATGATCGGAGAAACCTGATAGAAACCTATCAATACAAGGAATTCACCGACAAATCCGATCGTCAGAGGCAGTCCCACGGAAGCCATCAGCATAATACCGAAGATCACTGCATATTTCGGCATGACCGCTGCGATACCGCCGAACTCATCCATCATCTTCGTGTGTCTTCTGTCATAGATCACACCTACAAGCATGAACAGTGCACCCGAAACAATCCCGTGTGAAAGCATCTGGAAGACAGAACCGCCGATACCTTCGGCATTCATCGCAAAGATACCGAGCATTACGATACCCATGTGGGATACCGATGAGTATGCGATCACCTGTTTCATATCTTTCTGTGCATACGCTACCATCGCTGTATAGATGATCATAATGATAGAGAGTACCGCGATCGGTGTGATCCAGATCACCGCAGCATCAGGGAATAACGGTAGGGAGAATCTTACAAACCCGTAGGTACCCATCTTGAGCAGCACGGCTGCAAGGATCACAGAACCGATCGTCGGTGCCTGTCCGTGTGCATACGGAAGCCAGGTATGGAACGGGAACATAGGAACCTTGATCGCAAACCCGATAAAGAATGCGGCAAAAAGCCACATCTGGTAGCTGACCGGAAGGACCAGTGCATACCAGTCAGTCAGCGCGAAGCTCCACACACCGGTAAGGCTCTGATAGGTATATGCCATAAAGAGCATACCGACCAGCATGATCAGTGATCCTGCAAAGGTATAAAGGAAGAACTTGACCGCTGCATAGACTCTCAAGGATCCGCCCCACGCACCGATGATATAGAGCATCGGCACAAGTGAGAGCTCCCAGAAGAGATAGAAGATGATCGCATCAAGCGAAACAAATACACCTACCATTGTCATCTCGAGGAAAAGCAGCGTTATGATCATGTTTTTCACATTCTCTTTTACACTCAGACTCATGATACCGATCAGAGTCATCATCGTCGTCATCAGGATGATGAAAAGAGAGATCCCGTCAACGCCGAGGTAGTAGTTGACACCGAAATCCGGAATCACCGGGATCAGCTCTACGAACTGCATCCCTGCATTGGTTCCGTCAAAACTGAACCACAACCATAATGAGAGGAAGAACTCGATCGCTGCTACAGTGATACCGTAAACCCTGGCACTGTCCTTGTCTATCACAAACCCCAGCAATCCCGCGATTGCCGGGAAAAATACCAATATACTTAAAATATAATCCATCTATCTACTCCTTAACCTATCATCGCCGTTACTGCTGCAGCTACCATGAGTACAACCGCACCTACAGCCATCCAATTAAGGTAGTGTGAAAGGTTACCGGTCTGCATACGTCTGTTGACATCCCCGCTCTTATAGAGGAAATGCGCAACGCCATCTACTGTTCTGTCTACAATCTTCATGTCTACACCATGCCAGAATTTCTCCGAAATCATCGCATAAGGCTTTGAGATCAACTCTGTATAGAGATTCGGGATATAGTACTGGTTTGACAGAAGCTTGTAGATAAAGCTGTTCTCGAGTTTCTCGTTTCTCTCAAGGCCTTTGTTGTATTTGATATAGGCAAGTGCGATACCGCCTACGGCAAAGAGTGTAACAATCGCTGTAAGCAACCATACATAGTGGTGTGTATGTTCACTCATATGATATGCAGGAAGGAGACTTGTTACAAATGTCTCAAATCCGTCTTTGAAAGCACCGGCGATCACGGCTAGGATCGCAAGCGGTGACATCGCGATCAGTACGAATTTGTACATCTCATGCGGATGGATCTCGTGGTGGTCATATCTCTCCGTTCCGTGGAATGTCAGGAATACCTGTCTAAAGCTGTAGAATGCCGTCATCCCTGCAGTCACTACAAGCATAATCCAGAGGATATAAGTCCCTTCATTGAACGCCGTCTCGATGATCGCGTCTTTGGAGAAGAATCCTGCAAGCGGGAAGATACCAGCAAGTGTCAAGGAGGCAAGACCCATATAGATATAGGTTGGTCTCATCACTTTTTTCAATCCACCCATCTTGAAGATATCCAGCTCATCATGCATTGCGTGCATGACGTTACCTGCACCAAGGAAGAGCAGTGCTTTGAAGAATGCGTGAGCCACAAGGTGGAAAAGTGCGATCCAGTAGGCACCAAGACCCGCAGCGGCAAACATATAACCAAGCTGAGAGAGTGTCGAGAATGCAATGATTCTCTTAAGGTCCCTGTTGACCAATGCCATGGATGCGGCAAAGAAGGCCACGAATGTACCGAGTGCTGCGATAAAGTAGCTTACTTCAGGAGTCACCGAGAAGAGCGGGTTCGCTCTGATCACCAGGAATACCCCTGCGGTTACCATCGTAGCGGCGTGGATCAGTGCAGATACCGGGGTAGGACCTTCCATCGCATCCGTAAGCCATGTATGAAGCGGGAACTGTGCTGATTTACCCATCGCACCGATAAAGAGCGCAAGTGCCGCACCGTTCAGAATCCACTGATCAAGATTTGGAATCGCTGCAAATACGTCATCGTACTGAAGTGAACCTACATTCCAGTAAAGGATAAACAGACCGACAAGCATACCAAGGTCGGCAATACGGTTCATGATGAACGCTTCGTTTGCTGCCCATGACGGAGAGATCGATGGATTCGCTTCTCTTGACTGGTCCGGTTTGTGATACCAGAAACCGATAAGAAGCCATGAACAGACACCCACGCCTTCCCAACCGATGAAGAGGCCTGCAAAGTTGTCACTCATGACAAGTACCATCATTGAGAATACGAATGCCGATAGGTAAGAGAAGAATCTGTTGAATGATTTGTCATGATCCATATACCCGATCGAATAGACATGAACGATTGTTGAGATCAGTGACACCATCGTCATCATTGTCACAGAAACCTGGTCAGCTACAAAACCAAACGGGATATAGAGGTCTCCCATCCCGATCCATTGCATCATCGTAACGGAGACTGCTTCACCTGTAGTGAAGATATTCACAGCCAGTGTTGCCGATGCGACAAACCCTGTAAAGAGCAGAAGTGACGCAATGATACCAACAAAAGTCTTTCTTGGTGTCATCGCGAACATCGCTGCAAAGAGCGAAGAGACCAGCGGTGCAAAGAGTGCGATATATACTAATTTTTCCATCATTACCCCTTCATCGTCGCAAGATCGTCAAGATCAAGACTTCCGTGTTTTTTATACAGTACGATCAAGATACCAAGTCCAACCGCAACTTCTGATGCTGCGATCGCGATCACGAAGAACGCAAACATTTGACCCGTAAGATCATTGTAAAAGTGCGAAATCGCTGCAAATGCAATGTTCACTGCATTGAGCATCACCTCAGTCGCGAAGAAGAGCATCAATAGGTTTCTTCTTCTAAGTACGCCAATCAATCCTATAGAAAACAGAAGCGCTGATACGATCAGGTAGTGTGACAAACCTATCATTTCTCATCCTTTTGTGTCAAAATTTCATCTTCTCCCGCATCTTCATCCATTATCTCGGTCAAAGATTGATCCATCTTTTTACCTGCAAGGATAATACCTGCGATCATCGCCACCAAGAGCATCAGTGCGGCAACTTCAAACGGAACAAGATATTTTGTAAAGAGTACGATACCCACATCCTGTGCGTTACCGACGCCTTCATGCATCGGGTAGAGCGCCTGGATGCTCTCAGAGTGGATCGGAGCGGCAAACATCAATACAAGCATCAATGCACTAAGCCCTCCAAGCACAAAGACCACCGCTCCGTTTGTATTCTTCTCTTTGATCTCCCTTGTTGCATCGAAGAACATCATTGCAAAGGAGTAGAGCGCCATGATAGCCCCCACATATACGATGAGCTGGACAACACCGAGGAAGTCCGCCCCAAGAATGAAAAAGAAGCCTGAAATCAGTACCATACCCGATGCAAGTGAAGTCATTGCGTAGAGTACGTTATTGCTCATAACAGTAATCCAGAAGAGGATTATCGTCAAAAATGAAAAGAGGTAAAATGCAAACCCCTGAAATGTAAACAGTGATGCCAAAAAGTTTTCCATGACTGTCTCCTCCTTAATACGCCAGCGGCGTTTTTTTGATGTTTTCATCAGCATTCGGAGATACGGCACCAAACCCGTCGTACTCTTGCTGCAAGCTCAGTTTGTCGATCGGTGTAAGCATATCCTCAAAGAGCGAGAAACTTGCTCTCTGCTCTGAAGCTGTCTCATATCGCGGACCATGGACGATTGCCAGTTCCGGACAGACTTCCGCGCAGTAACCGCAGAAAATACAACGGCCGAAGTTGATCGTATACTCGCTCACCTCTTTACGCTGATTTTCGTCGTAACGCGTCTCCATAGTGATACAGTTCGAAATACAGATTTTCTCACAGAGACCGCAGCCGATACATCTGTAGTGGCCGCTCTCCAGCAGCCTCAGCATCTCATGGATCGCTCTGTATCTCGGAGAGATAGGGAGTTTCTCAAGCGGATATTTCACCGTATGCATCTGTCCCCTGAAGAGTGCATTGAACATCTCTCTTACCGTGACACCAAGACCGACAAAAAGTTCGCCTTTGAAAGTTCTCTTTGCCACCTGGGTAAACTTTGCCATCGGAGTCTTCGGCGACTCCTGCAGGTTAAGTACCTTGTACTCCTGAGTCCCTACATTTCTGTTTTTAAATTGTTCTAAACCCATCTTTACTCCCTTATACCATCATCACTATACCGGTGACTACAACGTTGATCACTGCAATCGGCATCAAGACTTTCCAACACAGCCACATCAACTGATCCGGTCTAACGTGCGGCCATGCTGCTCTTACCCACAGCATCAGGAAGAAGAAGAATGCCACTTTCAGAAGGATCATGATCCAACCTGCGATAAATCCGAAGTCGTTATATCCGCCGAGGAAAACCACCGCAGCAAGAATCGAGATCGTGATCATATTCGCATACTCACCGATGAAAAACATCCCCCATCTCATTCCCGAATACTCTGTCGCATATCCGGAAATAACCTCTGCCTCGTGTTCAAGAAGGTCAAACGGAGTTCTGTTTGTCTCAGCGAACCCTGCGATCAGGAAAAGGACAAATGCTACCGGCTGCTGCCAGATGAACCATGATGTGATTCCGCCTGACTGTGCCTCATTGAAGTCGATCAGCGAGAGTGATCCCACAAGCATGATCGGAGCAAGAAGGGAAAGTCCCGTGACCACCTCATAGGAGAGGAACTGGATCGCTGTCCTTGCCGCACCGATGATACCCCATTTGTTCGCCTGTGCCATACCTGCCAGAAGCGGTCCGTAAAGCCCTGCAGCCATCATACCGATAACAAAAAGAATCCCTACATTCACATCTGAAGCGATCGATGGAACAAATGTACCTCCAAGTACCGGAATAAACTCAGGAATCGTAAAGTCCGGGAAGACCGGAACACCTGCCAATGCGATAAATGCCGTTGCCGCAGTAATCACAGGCGCTACTTTAAAGATCAGGGAATTGGCGTGCTGAGGCACGATATCCTCTTTGGTAAAGAGCTTGATACCATCCGCTGCAATCTGCAGCAAACCGTATGGACCGACATGCGTCGGCCCGAGACGGCGCTGCATAAACGCCAGAACCTTTCTTTCCAGGTAGGTACCGAAACCTGCTATCGCAGAGATAATCGCAAGGATCAGGATCGCTTTGATCGCCACACCTGCAGCCGTTACCTCCGGTAGTTGTCCTATAAGTGTTGTTGTTTCCATCGTTTACACCTTCTTAATTGTTACATTTTTGTATCTTGACCCGCCGAAGAGATCATACACACCTGCCGCAGCCCTGAAATCTGATACTTTGACAATATCACCTTCCATCTTCCCGTCAGCGATCACATCCATCACAATGCTTCCGTTGTCAAACACGATTTCAACTCTCTCGCCCAGTTCTTCCGCTTTTGCTGGACTTACATAGACCCCGAATGCCTCAAAGATCTCATGTGACTTGTCTGTAAAGTCATTGAACTGTCTTGCCGGGTTGCAGCGGTATGCGATCTCTCCCTCTAATGCTGCAGCTTCATCAAACTTTTCAACAGTCGGAAGTGCAGCTTCGGTTGATGTGATATCAAGCAAATATCCACGGTCTTCTGTACCGTTATTGAGGTAACGATTTGGCAGCGCATCAAAGGCAACTGCCCGGTATCCTTTCTCTACGGGAAGCATCGGTGTCCAGTCGATCGTAAGTGCCGGTGCCCCGACCAATACTTTCATCAGATCGTTCAGCTCATATCCACCGTATGGAAGCGCTGCATTGGTTGGAACGACTCTTTTTGACATCGTCGTAAATGTCCCTTCCTGCTGGTTCATTGCCGGCATATCAAGATCGCCGTTCCCCAGTGCGGAAAGCCTGAAATCACCGTTTTCATTGTATCCTACCGTATACCCTGACGCTTCATCATCGAGATCACAGATCAGTGCCACACCAAGTGCATTTGATTTTGGTGGAGCCATCACCACATCGATAGTTGTTGTTGCTTCGATCAGCGCGATCAGTTTCGCGATATTTTCCGCATTGTCATGGAAGTAGAGGTCTTCCCCTACCATCATTGAGAAGGACTCTTTTTTCTTCATCATCTTCTCAAATGCATCCGGGAACTTCTCGGAATCACCGCCGAGAAGATCGATTAGTCCGTTCTTTTCGACAGTGATCTCTTTTTCTACTGTCTCTTTGACTTTTTTGGTAACCTCTTCCTCTTCACCTGTCTCTTCGTTTTTGACCAACTCTTTAACTGTCTTATCGACCTTCTCTTTGATCGTCTTGGTCTCCGAGGTTTTGAAGGAATCGATATAGGCCTTTACCTCTTCGGGAAGCTTTTGTGCATCAGCAAAAAGATCAAGGATAAGATAGAGCGCTGCCTCTTCAAAACCCGGTTTATGGTTAAAGCACTCGACGCTCTTACCGAATGACGGGATCAGCGTATCAGCTACCGGATGGAAATAGAGCCCTGCACCCTTGTTCAGCTTTTGAACATTGTTGAACGCATACTTCATACCCGGGCTGTCATTTCTGAGCGCGGCACCTACCGAGATCACAAAATCTGCACGCTTCATAATCGCATCCGTATCTGTTGACCAGAGCGATCTGCCGCTTGCTGCCTGATAATGGTTCAGGAACTTCTGGAACGCCCTCACTTCAGGGTTGTAGAGTTTGACACCCATCTTCTCTTTGAGCGTCTGAAGCATCATCGCCTCTTCATTGGTGATCACGGAGTTGAATCTGATCGTTCCTGCTTTTTTGAATGCTTCGACCGCGGCATTGAATGCCGCTTCATCTTTGGTTGCACCCTCATTTTCAAAGTCGTAGGCAAAACGCGCTGCACCGTCGAGTGATACATAGTTCCATTCGTTTGTCACGCGGAAGATCTTCTCTCTTCTGTCTTCGATCGATCTTGGCTTCGTCTCATAGTAGATCGCAAACCCGTCACTGGAGTGTGCCGAGACCGCAGGAATACGCTTAAGATCCCATGCATTTGACTGATAGACGAAATCTCTGCTTACAAGAGCTCCCACCGGACAGACCGCGATACATTCACCACAATCCGAACAGTTTGTATGATCTGTTCCGTTGCTTGGGGCGATCAATGACTTCTGGAGTTTGTTCCACATCGCATAGGCATCTTTCGGCATGCTCTCTTTAAATGCTTTGTCGATATCCGCGCCGCCTCTTTTTGTCGTAGAGATCGCTGCATCGCCGATCATATCCTTACATACCGTCGTACAACGCTCACACACGATACAGAGGCCCGGATCGTAGTGAAGTACGCTACTCCAGTTCTGCGTCTCTCTCTTGGTGTCAGGGATCGCATAGTTTTGGGAATCAACCTGCAGTTCAAGCGTATAGTTCTGTAATTCGCACTCACCGCTTTTGTCACACACACCACATTGAAGCGGGTGGTTGACATCATAGACTTCCATGATCGCCCTGCGTTCTTCAAGGATATTCGGAGTATTTACATTGATCTCCATTCCCTCTTTTACTTTCGCATTACACGCATATACCTGCTTGCCGTCTGCCTCAACCAGACAGATACGGCAAGCCAAAGTAGGCGAACATCTTGTCAAATAACAAATAGCCGGTATAAAGACTTCGTTGGCACGGGCTGCATTAAGGATATACTCACCCTCAACAGCCTCATACTCCACACCATCGATCTTGATACTTACCATGTTTTCTACTGTTTTTACTTCACTCATCTTAGCTTCCTGCCTCTTCATTTTTGGTGGATGAAAAATCGACGCTTTTAAATCTATAAGAGGATAGCAAAGCCGCACTTAATCCCATATCATAGCTCGGATTAAGCGCAATATTTCCGCTCATAGATGTATCGATCTTAAACACACGGCTGAACGTGACACCATCGATTTCATATAGCACTCTCTGACCGTCATCGAGTCCTGTCTCTTTTGCAAATGCAGCCGAACCCACCAGTTGTGCTTCACCTGTGATCGCCTCACATTTTGCCGTTAACGGCGAAAACTGTTCAACAGGATTGCAGTGATAGACCACGGGACCCATATTCTTTGTACTCTCTACAGCCTCGATCGTCTGATCTAACGCTATGTTGACCTCGTCAAGAAGGTAGCCCCTATGCTCCCTGCCGCTAATATCAAAATAGTCCGGCAGGTCGTCAAATGCTTCCTGTTTGAATCCCTGCAATTGGGGAAGTGCAGTTGTATATTCTATCGTATATTCGGCTTCAATTCCTATTGCATTGGCAATGTCGTTAAGTATATAGCCGCCATATGACTTGGCCACATGCATCGGTACCAGACGCTTGTCGTTGCTGACCAGTGTTCCTTCCTGCTGATTCATTGCCGGCATATCAAGGTCACCCTCTCCCAATGCGGAGAGTGTAAAGTCACCTTTGACATTGTATCCTACACTCATGCCTTCGATCTCATCATCCAGGTCGCAGATCAGTGATACACCCATCGCATTCCCCGCAGGCGGCACACATACGACATTGAATCCTGCATATCTTTCAAGCAGTGCAAGCAGTTTTGCGATATTTTCCGCTCTCGGGTGTGCATAGAGATCGCTTCCCACAACCAGAGAGAAGCCCTGTTTCTTGCTCAAAGCGTTCTGAAGCAGCCCGATCTCTTCACTGCTGATCCCGCTTTGTGCTGCAAGCGTCTCCGGATCGAGTGTTTCCAGTACTGAAGTGATATTCTGAGGCATCGTTTCTGCTTCTCCGGACAACGCCAAAACCAGCTGCGCGGCTACCGCCTCTTCGCTACCCGGTGCATAGTGCATAAACTGGGTGACGATGTTTTTCATCTCCTCGTCACGTATCGGATGCAGGTAAGCAACCCTTGCTCTGTGCCATTTGCTCGCCATATTGATATGGTATTTCACATTCGGTGCATCATTATTGATACGTGTACCGAACACGATCACGCCTTTGGATTCGGATATCTTCTTCAGTGTACCGCTAAAGAGGTTTTTGCCTGTAATGGAACCGTATGCCCGCATGAACTTCTGATAGGCCCTTGCCTCGTGGCAGATCAGTTTGGTTCCCTGCTTCTCTTTGATCTTTTGAAGGATCAGTGCCTCTTCATTGCTGATCTGCGGTGCGAAGAGGATACTCTGTGCATTCGCTACGGCATTTACAGCACTTTTAAATGCCTCTTTATCTTTGCTTACGCCTTCGTTGGCATAGTCAAACCCGTAACGTCCCGCACCGCACAGCGTGGAGAATTCCGCATGGTTGCTTACACGGTAGATCGTGTCTCTTTTGACCTCGTAGCTCATCTGGCACCCGCCGCCGCAGTGTGAACAGGATGAAGGGATCTTTGTAAGCTCCCATGCATTGGTACGATACTTGAAGTTCGTATCCACCAGCGCACCTACAGGGCAGACCGCTGCCGCTTCACCGAGGCTTGCATAGTTCTTCTCTTTCTTGACATTCACGATACTGGATGAGTACCCTCCGAACTTCAGCTGAAGCGCTTCATCGCCCGTGATCTCCGTGGAGACCCTTACGCACTTCTCACACATGATACAGAGTGCCGGATCATAAGAGACATGTCCCCAGTTCTCTACGGGCCTGTGCTGGTCGCGCGCCGTAAAGGGCTGGTCTCCCACGTCAAACTCAAGTGTCTTGTTCTGAAGGTCACATTCCCCGCTCTGGTCGCATACGCCGCACTCAAGCGGGTGGTTGACATTATAAAGTTTCATAATGTTCTGACGTTCCCGGTAAAGCTCAGGAGTCTGCGTCATCACCACTGCACCGTCCGTTGCCTTCTCCTGGCAGGAGAGGATCGCACCGTCAACCCCTTCGACATTCACAAGACACATACGGCATGATCCGATCGGCTGGGTTTTGGTCAAATAACACATTGTCGGGATATAGATGCCGTTTTCTCTTGCGATCTCAAGGATCGTCTTTCCGAAAGTGCTCTTGCACTCTTTTCCGTTGATAGTGACAGTGATCTCTTTTCCGAGTCCCAATGAATTATGTCTACTCATATCACACCGCCACCATTGAAATATAATAACAACGCATACAGCGCTCAGCTTCGGCGATCGCCTCTTCTCCTGTAAACCCGAGGTTTACCTCTCTGTTGTTGTCTTTTCGCTCATCTACACCGAGTTTTTCGCTGACCGCTCTTGGAAGGCCGGGCATCCAGCCGGTGATCTTTTCTTTCTTGTCGTATACTTTGAGCTTATTGAGGTGATCTTCCATGATCTCATCATCGGTAAGCGTACACTTGCCGTCATAGATATAGCGGCTGATCACCGATGCGGCACGTCTTGCCTGACCCACCGCATTGACGATCGTCATCGGACCGTATTCACAGTCACCTGCCGCAAAAAGGCCTGGACGGGAAGTCATATAGTCTTTTCCGTTCGTCAACAGCGTATTCCACGATGTCAACTCTATGTTCCACTCTTCAGGAATCAGCTGCAGATCCGCTGCCTGTGAAACCGCCGGGATCAGGTAGTCACACTCGAGCTCAAAGTCGCCGTCTTCCATCTTGACAAGCTGCGCACGTCCGCCGTTTGGATCGGGGACCAGCTCGAACCTGTTGCACTTGAGCTTTGTGATCTTCTCGCCGTCATCGATGATTTCCTCGATCGCCGAGTAAAAGATGAACTCCACACCCTCTTCTACCGCTTCATGGTACTCTTCGTAGGTCGTATTGCGGATGATCGTCCCCTCATCACGGCGGTACAGCATGATCACTTTCTTCGCGCCTTCACGCACAGAACAGCGTACAACGTCCATTGAGGTAAACCCACCCCCGACACAGACGACTGTCTTGTCTTTCAGCTCATTGCTCGCCGGGCTTCCGATGCCGTACTTGCTCCAAAGGTTTACTTTGTCAAGCATCGCGATCGCACCCCAGTAACCGCCCATTTTCGGGTTTTCGTTCTCTGCATAGACCTTCTTGGAAAGTCTTGTACCAAAAGCGAGCAGTGTCGCATCATACTCCGCATCGATCTCCTTGAGACGATCAGCATCGACCCTGTGGTTATTGGTGATGCTTACTGTCGGCATCTGAAGGACAAACTCGATATCCTTGTTGTACTTGTCGATCGGCATACGGTACTCCGGTACACCTACGGCAACTTCGCCTCCGTTGACAGGAAGCTCTTCAAAGATATGTACGTGAATCCCCTCCAGTGCCAGGTAGTAAGCCGCCGTAAGACCGGCAGGTCCTGCTCCGATGATCGCTACCTTTTTGCCGTCATTTCTAGGGGGCTTCGGTTCTTTCGGGTGCAGCCACGGGACCTGATGGTCCGTCTCATAGTCTGCTCCGATACGCTTCAGTTCCATGATCGAAATCGGCTCATCGAGGTTCGCTCTTCTACATGCATCTTCACACGGATGCGGACAGACACGCCCGCAGGTATGCGCAAGCGGCATCGTCTGTCTTGTTGCCTGAAGCGACTCGGTGAAGATCATATCACGTACCCCTTCGATGTATGCCGGGATATCCACGTGTGCCGGACACATATCCGTACAGGGTGCCGTCACTTTGGCGATATAGGAAGTATCTCCGCCATAATGTTTGGATGGTACCTGCGCATCGATACATCTGTCAAACTGCGCTTTATAGTGCTCCATCAGATCAAGGATAGGCTTGGGAACGGTCTTACCGATCTCGCACTTCGAAGTAGCCATCATTGTCTGAGAGACTTCCTTCAGATGGGCCACATCATCGTGCGTACCTTCGCCGCGTGCGATTTTATCGAGCAGGTCATACAGGATCCTGCCGCCCCAACGTCCCGGAGCACAACGGCCGCATGCCTCCGAGTACTGCTGATACTGTGCCGCATACTGGCTTGCCAGCTCAACCGCATCGATGTCTTCGGTAAAGATGGCTACCCCATCCCATCCGATAAATGCTTTTGAACTCTTGTCTCCATGATAGGTTTCCGGCAGCTTGAACTCTGTTTCACTCCACTCTTCAAGGGGTTTACCACGGTTGTCGATAAACTCGTCCCTCCAAGTTGAGAATACAATGTTTGACATAACTACTCAGCCTTCTCTTCTTTTGCAGCTTCTACTTCTGCTGCCGCTTTTGCCGCTTTTTCAGCTTCTCTCTGTGCCTGAGCTTCAGCCTCAGCTTTTGCAGCAGCTTCTGCTTCTGCTTTTGCAGCTTCTGCTGCCTCTGCACGCGCTTTTCTTGTCTCTTCACTGACCTTTTTCACCACGATGGTCCAGTCCACTTCATTGAACTTCAGTGAGTTCATCAGGTCATGCCCCTGCGCTCTTACCAGATCTGCAGACTTCTGGATCGAACCGAAATCACCGACCTCAAAGAGGAAGATACCCACTTCATCGACATGCAGTCCCGTATCCATCAGTTCGACCATTCTGTCATAGAAGTCGTCTTTCAAATGTCTTAAATCATATCTTCTCATCTAACATATCCTTTGCAGTTCATTTTTTCCAACGCTTCTCATCTATCAACTTCACCGAATACGATATTGGTCGTACCAATGATCGTAACGACGTCTGCAATGTATGTTCCCACAAGGATCTCCTGAAGCAATCCTGTATGGAAGAAGCTCGGTGCTCTACACTTCAATCTGTAGGCATACGGCTCACCTTCGGATTTGATATAGAATCCCAGTTCGCCTTTGGGAGACTCGGTCGGTACATAGACTTCGCCTTTTGGCGGTCTCATCCCCTGAGTCACAAGCACAAAGTGCTGCATCAATGCATAGTTTTGTGTCATGATCTCCTCTTTGGGCGCAGAGATATACTGCGGTGCATGTGCCATAAGCCTAGGCTCTGTCTTTTTGTACATCGGGATCAGCTGTCTAAGGATACGTGTAGACTGTTTCATCTCTTCCATATAGAGGCGGTAGCGTCCGTAGGAGTCACAGGTTTCCGCTACAGGGATATCGAAGTCAAGCTCGCTGTAAAGCTCGTAAGGCTCCTCTTTTCTGATATCATACTTCACCCCTGAACCTCTGAGCATCGGACCGGTACATCCCCATGAGAGTGCCTCTTCCGCCGAGATCACACCGACATCCTCAAGACGCATTTTCCAGATACGGTTCTCTGTAAGGAGCGCTTCGTAGGTGTGTTCAACTTCATAGTCCACCTTGTCACAGAACGCGGCAAGGTTTTCCAGCCACCCTGCAGGAAGATCCAACGGTACACCGCCGATACGTACAGAGGAGTGAGTCAATCTCGCACCACAGTAATCCTCCATAAGGTCCATCGCATACTCACGCTCTCTGAAAGCATAGAGGAATACCGACATCGCACCGACATCGAGCGCATGCGTTGCAAGGAAGAAGAGGTGGGAGATCACACGGTTAAGCTCAAGCAGCATCGTTCTGATCACCTGTGCACGTCTTGGTGCTTCGATACCGAGAAGTTTCTCTACCGCCAATGCATAGGCATAGTTGTTTGCCGTTGATGCGATATAGTCAAGTCTGTCCGTTGTCGGGAGAAACTCATTGTAGGTCATGTTCTCCGCCATCTTTTCGATCCCTCTGTGAAGGTAACCGATATCAGGATAGGCTTTGACTACCTGCTCACCGTCAAGTTCCAGTACGAGTCTCAACTGTCCGTGTGCAGAAGGGTGCTGAGGACCGAAGTTGATCACCATGGTGTTATCATCACGCTCAAAATTGAGGTTTTCAAAAAACGGGGTTAATTTATTGGGTTGTTGGCTCATCTTCCCTCCTACTTTCTTTCATCAAGCTGTTTTGTGCCAGCATTGTAGTTGACAAGGATCGTTTCGCTGTACTCGATCGCCTGCTCTTTTT
This sequence comes from Sulfurovum sp., assembly GCA_028684885.1. GTDB lineage: Bacteria > Campylobacterota > Campylobacteria > Campylobacterales > Sulfurovaceae > Sulfurovum. The sequence goes on from JAQUFB010000006.1 coordinate 28,323, forward strand.
CGCCCTCGCTGATATCAGCACCGAACGGTACTTCATATCCTACACGCGAGAAGCGTTTCGTATCATATCTCTCTACTTTTGCCGGATCTCTGTTCTCAGGCCCGATGATATCTCTGTACTCTTTGCCGAAGATCTTGTCTACCTCATACCATGATGCAAACTCGTCACCATGCAGCGGATAGGTCTTGAGCAGCGGATGCCCTTCCCAGTCATCAGGCATAATGATACGTTTAAGGAACGGATGGTTGTTTACTTTGATACCGAACATATCATACATTTCGCGTTCTGCAAAGTTTGCTGATTTATACAGCGGTACGATACTCTCGATCGCCTCACCCTTTTTGATACGGCAAACGACCCTTACTCTCTTCGCTTCAGCATGATTAAGCAGCTGGTAGAAAAGCTCGAACTCCCCATCCTGCGCCAGGTAATCCACAGCAGACTGCTCAGAACACTGCTTATAGCCGCACTCGTCTCTCAGCGTCTTGATCACGGCAAAGTTCTCCGATGCATCGATATGGACGACCAGTTGACCCACTTCGATATAGGACTCTTTTACCTGGCTTCCAAGCGCATTCACCACTGTTTCAAAGTGTGAACCCTCTTCTACCTCTTCTCTCGGTACACGCGGTGCCACCCAGAATCTGTCCGTGTAGTACGATTTTCCCTGTACATTGTCTTTTGGCGTATACTTTCTCATTACACTAACCTCAAGTTCTGTTTTGTATTCTTGTTCATGTTCGCTGACTCTTTTCTGATCTTCTTCTGAAGCATCATCAGTGCATACTGCAGTGTCTCAGGACGCGGTGCACATCCGGGAAGATAGATATCCACCGGCACGATACGGTCTACACCCTGTACCGTTGCATAGGTATTGAACATACCGCCCGTATTTGCACATGATCCCATGGAGATGACCCATTTCGGTTCGCTCATCTGGTCATAAAGTCTTCTGGCAAACTCAGCGTGTTTTTTGGAAAGCGTCCCTGCAAGGATCATCACGTCAGATTGTCTCGGGGATGCCCTGAAGATCGTTCCGAAACGGTCGAAATCATATCTTGCACCACCCGCGGCCATCATCTCGATCGCACAACATGCCAAACCATAGGTTAGCGGCCAAAGCGAGTTTGAACGCCCCCAGTTTACTAAATGATCTACCGTAGTCAACGCTATCGGCAAGCCTGCTGATGAGGCATAATTTACTTGATGCTGTGCCATTCAAGTGCTCCTTTCTTCCATGCATAAATAAATCCGATTGCAAGCAAAAGGATAAACAGAATCATCTCAGCGAATCCGAACCATCCCAGCAGCTTAAAGTCAATCGCCCATGGGAACATAAAGATAATCTCTACGTCAAACAGGATAAACAGCAGGGCTATCAGATAGAACTGTGCCGAGATCGTGTTTGGCTGCTTGGTTACCTCCGGTCCACATTCGTAGATCGTCAGTTTAAGCTTTTCAGTGTCGAGCCTTGCAAGTTTTCTACTTACAAAACGCGCTGCAAAAAGAGTCGCCGGAAAGGCAACCGCAGTAAGTGCAAACAGAAGAAAAACACCAAAATACGGGTGCTCTGTAATTACGTGAGTCATTATTCATCCCTTACTTTAATTATCTCCCCCCTAATTCCAGGGCAGAGAATTCTCAGAATATGGAATTAATATAGCGAAAAGTTAATTAAAGTCATTGGGTAGTGTTGTATAGAAATTGTATGAATTTTGTGCTGTAACTAAGTGAAACAAAAATATCTCATAAGTAAAATATATAATTAAACCTCTTGTTACGTAAAATAGAAAATATGTGATAAGATAACAAAAAAATGGCCAATCTGATGAAAAACGATACAAAACTTACCGATATGCTCTACTGGGCCGCACTGGCAGGTCTCATCTTCTGGTTCGCCTACTCCAAAGGGTGGATACTTGCCAATTTCGTCTCTGTCGATGCCTCAACAGCCGTTGCAATGATAGAGAATGATGACAATGTCACACTCCTGGATGTCAGAACCGTTCCCGAATACAAAGAGGGGCATCTGAGAGATGCAACACTGATCCCGCTGCAGCAGCTCGACAGCCACATCGATAAGCTCGCAGAGAGAAAAAAGACAAAGATCCTTGTCTACTGCCAAAGCGGCAACCGAAGCGTCGCAGCCTCACGTATCCTGGAGAAGCACGGATTTACCCCGGTCAATGTCAGGGGCGGCATCCAGGCACTGAAAGGTGCCGGAGCAGAGGTTGTCAGGCAGTAAACATTGTTTAGGGAGAAATTATCATTGATGTCGGGGTGAGGACACCCCGACCTACACGATATCATTGTGCAAACGGCAACAGCCTACTGTATCCTGATCATACTATCATCGAGTATATTCTCTCTTTTCTCAGGGGAACTGCCATCATGCTCTAAATCATCCCCTTTGGCAAAGACCAATACATCCTCGTACTGATCAATATCTAGCATTGCAATCATACTATAACGTGTTTGCTCCAAGTTTTCCTCTTCATCTCCATTCGGTTCACCTACGATAACCTCTTCGCTGATTTTTGTCATATCAAACTCATACGCTTCATCACCATTTGAAGCTTGCACAAGATCACCAATCTTGTAACGAATTGTTATTACTTCATGATAAATGAGATCATCTTCATTACAACCAAACTCAGAATAAGTTTTTTTGTCAGCCTTTACTATAGTGTCAGAGATAAAGTGAGCTACAGTTTTCTTAGACTCTCCATAAAATTCATCATTCTTGCAGGGACTATATAAAGGTTCCCATACACCCAGTATCTTATTTTCTATGGTTTCATCAGTAGTATTTGTGCTTCCGCCCCCGCATCCTGTCATAAACAGTGTTCCCAATATCAGCGCTGTGTTTAAAAGATTTTTTGTCATGATTCTCCCCTTCCCAAAGTAGAATGATAATATAGTTCTGCGATAGTATCAGAAAACGGGTGGAGAGTCAAGAGGAGCTGGGGTGTTCAGGTCATGCAAGGAGGGTAATGTTTATGAAAAAAGTGTGTTATCCCTGCTACGATACTATAAAAAAACTTACGGAAGTAGAGACTTTCACCCCAAGGGTATTTCCTACGGGCCGTCCCACAACCCACAACTATGTTTTTAGCATAAAGAAGCAGTTGCCTTCAGAATGTTTCTATCGTTTTTGAGAAAAAACTTAAAAGTATCCCGCTTTTAGGTGGGGCTAAAGCCTCCACTTCCCAATCAATACAAGTTATTTCACAATCTCCTGCCTCTTGATGCGTGGTTACACATCCTACGCGAAAGGACTTATCCCTCTGTTGCAAAAAGGGATCGTATAATACTCATACCTTGAACCCCATGCTCTTGCTGCCATCGAAACTGCTGCCGAGCTCTTTTTCGATCTCTTCGAGGAAGTCCTGGCTGCTGAAGATGCTCTCCTCCCTGACGGCGACTTTGTAGGCGGTGTTTTTGATGATCAGGTTGATCTGGCCCCCCGTCAGGTCATGAGCGGCTAACGCCTGCACATCGAAATCCTCCGTATAGTCCGCATTCTCGGGGAGCATGAACTGCCAGAGTCTCAGACGCTGTCTTTTCCCCGGTTTTTTAAACTCGATCTTGTAGTTGAAGCGCCGTGAGAAGGCTTTGTCGATGTTGCCCAGCAGGTTTGTCGTGGCGATCAGTATCCCCTCGAAACGCTCGATCTGCTCCAGAAAGATATTCTGCATCTGGTTGTGCATCTTGTCTGCGCTGCTGCCTGTCCCCTCGGTTCTGCTGCTCAGAAACTGGTCGGCTTCATTGAGCAGCAGGATCGGTTCCACTTTCGCTTTCTGGCTCAACTCCTTAAACTCGTCAAAAATGCGTCTCACATTCTTTTCGCTCTCCCCCACATACATCGAGAGGATCTTCGAGCAGTCAAAGGAGAGGATCGGACGCTTCAGTGTCTTCGCCAGGCTCATCGCCGTCATCGTCTTGCCCGTTCCCGCACTGCCGTAGAAGATGATGCGTGCATCGATCCCCTTGCGCTTGTCTTTGATCCCCCACTCTTTGAGTTTCCTGAAAACCTCTTTATCCACCTGTTTGATCAGGTTGTCCAACGTCTCCCTGGTTTTGGGATGCAGCACCACATCATCCAGCGTTGTCGTCGGCTTGAGATACTCAAAGAGCTCCTGCTCCTGCACCAGTGCATCGAGTTTGAGTTTGGTCACCTTCTTTTTCTTGCTCGGGTGGATGATACGCTGCATCACCTCCTCCTGCAGATAGAATGAACGGCTGACACCCCCGAACATATTGAGTATCTCTTCATAGTCGATGATATCTTCAGTGATCAGTTTTGCACCGTCCTCGAGCAGTGAACGGTTTTTGATCTTCTCATACTCATCAAAGCTGATCAGCTCAATCAGTGTGTTCATATCCCTGAACTGCCCTTCACCGCCGCTGTACTCCTCTTTGAGCAGCGCAAGAAAGATACGCTGCTCTTTTTCATCCAGGTCCTTCTCTTTGAAAAACTCCTCCACAACGATCGGTGTCTCGGTTAGCTTCACCCGCTCCTCGATACGGGTCGTAAGCAGGTTCAGTTTATTTTTAAGCCGTCCGATACTGAGTGAGTTATCCGCAAAGCCCTGTTTATAGGTGGCGATCTTATGCAGCAGCGTCACCATATCAAACTGGTCCTGCAGATACTCCAGGTGGTCTGTATAAGGCTTGATATCGGGCAGGTAGATCTCCAGTGAGCCCTCCTCGAGAAGTTTAAGGAGAGAAATGCTCGGCGTCACCGAGGTATTCAGCAGCTCCAGTGTAGATGCATCATGCGCTTTAAGCTGACCGAAACTCACCTGTATGATCCATCCCAGGTCAAGCAGGTTTTTTACCAGTTTGAGTTCCTTGAGATACGCATACTCCTCTCCTGAAAAGTTATCCTGCAGCATCTCAATGACAGGTACCTCCTCAAGGCCCTTGACATACCGCAGGCAGACATACTGGATCAGCTGCGCTTCCTCTTCCGTACACTTCAGATGTTCAAATACCGATGTCGACGCCACATCTTTGGCTTCTATAAACTCTATTAGATATTTCAATAAAATTCCTCATTATTTCACTATGGTTATATACTAAGAGTATAGCAAATATTTTCAATTTTTCGTTGAGCGCAGCCTTTGAACCTAAAAGAATATAAAAGATGAAAACATCTAAACAGGCTGCCGGCAGACTCCCCATAAAGATTTTGGTATACTTTGAAAAATCCATTTTTAAAGTATCCGATGATGCCATTTAAAACACTTTTCTACAAACCGCTTTCAAGTACGCTCACCGTGACCTCGATCAACGGGTTCCACCTCAGGCCTGCAGCGAAATTCGCCACCGAAGCCAAACAGTTTCTCTGCGATATTCATATCGAGTTTGACCAGAAAAGAGTCAATGCAAAAGCGGTCAATGCGATCCTCTCTCTCAACCTTGACAGGGAGGATACGTTTACCCTGACTGCCCATGGGAAGGATGCGAAAAAAGCGATCGAAATACTCAGGGATACCTTTGCGACACTTATGAACGCAGAGAGCGAACCAAAACAGATAGTAAAGCGGAATACCTCTTACCAAAGTCCCACACTCTCAGGTGAGATCATCAGTGAGGGGATTGCGGTAGGAAGCCTGCATCGTTTCACTGTCCGGGAGGTAGCGCATGCATCACTGTGTTCCTTTGAAGAAGCGCTCAAAAAGAGTGGCGATGAGCTGGAGAGGCTCTATGCCCATTCCAAAAAAAATGCGGATGCACCTATCTATCTGGCACAAAAAGCCCTGCTTCTCTCACTCGCTGAGGGGATCGATACGCTTGAAGATTTCATCGCACGTATCGAAGCCGAAAAAGAGGGCCTCAAACATGGGCGGCATGCAACAAAGATCGCAGATCTCAACGACCTGCTTTACCGGATCAAAAAACAGATGGGATATGACTATCAGGTTTCACTGCCAAAAACCCCGTTTATTCTGAGTGCGGATGACCTGCTTCCGGGCCAGATCAAGATCCTTGAGAACAGTACGGTGCTTGGTGTTGTGCTGACAAACGGTTCCTTGACTTCGCATACAGCGATCCTTCTGCGTGCAGCTGGCATCCCCTCTCTTTTGCTGGACAGCCCTATGCACAGGGAAGAAAAGAAAGTGATCCTGGATGCCTACAGCGGCGTGATCGTCATTCAGCCTTCGCCGGAAGATCTGATACAAGCCTTCAGGCGACAGAACGAGGATGAAAAACTGCAGCTTGAGATCCGACAAAACCGTTTCACTCCCGCCCTCACCAAATCAGGAGAAAAGATCAACCTCTTTGCCAATGTCTCCGACCTCGACTCTGCAAAGCGTGCCAAGGAGGAGGGTGCAGAGGGTATCGGTCTGCTGCGATCGGAGTTTCTTTTCAAAACACACAAACCCATCATCAGGGATCAGGTCAAAGCCTACCGTGCGATCTTTGATCTCTTCGAGGATGTCACGGTACGTACCCTTGATGTGGGCGGAGACAAGGCACTCCCCTATATCGATATTCCCAAAGAACAGAACCCCTTTCTGGGTATTCGCGGTATCAGGCTGTTAAAGACCGAACCTAAACTGCTTGAGGAGCAGCTGGAGGCGATCTTCCTTGCCGCGGAGAACAGGCCGGTCAAAGTGATGTTCCCGATGATCAGCACACCCGAGGAGTTCAGCGAAGCCAAAAGTTTTGCTCTCAATATCGCCCTTGAAAAAGATATCCCCATCGACAAGCTGCGTTTCGGCATGATGATCGAGGTTCCCTCCGTACTCTTTGCGCTCCGGGAGTTCAACGATCTTGTGGATTTCTACTCTATCGGCACCAACGACCTGGCGCAGTACCTTTTTGCCGTGGAGCGCACCCACCCTACCCTCAAGATCGACCCCGCTTCCCCGATACTTTTTGATGTCATCAGGCATGTGATGAAGGAGTCGACCAGGCCGGTCAGTCTCTGCGGCGAACTGGCAGGGGATACACGAGCGATCCCTCAGCTTCTTGAAACCGGTATCCGCACACTCTCCGTCTCGGGAAAACGTATCGGACAGATCAAGGAGAGAATAAGAAATGTTTAACGCTATAGAGAATCATCAAATGAAACGCGACCAGTCGCGTGAGCACCCCAAGGGCACTTCTTTCAGGGCGCTCTCTGCTGAAGACAAGCAACTATATTGCAGTACAAGTGAAGCACTAAATGCTGAATCGTGGAACCCAGTGTTAACAATCTCAAATAAAGAAAGTTGCCTGAACGGCAAGTTTTTTAACAGAGACAGGATGGAGCTTTGCTCTATCTCCGTCCTTCAAATGGAGCTAAGAAATGTTTAGTCTGCTCCAGAAGATCGGGAAAGCCCTGATGACACCCATCGCGGTGCTGCCGGTAGCGGCACTGCTGCTGCGCCTGGGCTTTGGCGATATCTTTGACGGAGAGATCGCAGCCATCATGAAGAGTGCGGGCGAAGCGGTCTTCTCTCACCTTGACCTGCTCTTTGGAATCGGCATCGCCTACGGACTGGCAAAGAACAACGACGGTGCCGCTGCGCTCTCCGGAGCGATCGGCGTGCTGATCGCCAAAGCGGTTTACAGCACGATCGACGAAAGTGTCAACATGGGAGTCTTTGTCGGGATCATCATCGGGGTGCTTGCCGGGACCCTCTACAACCGCTATCATGCGATCAAGCTTCCGGAGTTTCTCGGCTTCTTCGGAGGTAAACGCTTTGTGCCGATCATCACAGCGATCTCCGCCATCGGTGTCGGGATACTGGCAGGATACTTCTGGCACTATGCCCAGGGAGCGATCGACAGTTTTTCCAACCTTATCATCGGCCTAAAAGAGTTCGGTACCTTCATCTACGGGACACTCAACCGTACGCTCATCCCGCTTGGGCTGCACCATATCCTCAACTCGGTCTTCTGGTTCCAGCTGGGCGAGTACACCTACCTCAAAGAGGGGGTAGAAGTCGTCGCCAACGGCGATCTTCACCGTTTCTTTGCAGGAGACAAGAGTGCGGGGGTCTATATGGCAGGCTTCTATGTGGTGATGATGTTCGGGCTGCCGGCCATGGCACTGGCGATCTACCTCAATACCCCGAACTCCTACCGCAAAAAGGCAGGGGCGATCCTTGCCGGGGTGGCGTTTACCTCGTTCCTTACAGGGATCACAGAACCGTTGGAGTTCCTCTTTCTGTTTGTCGCTCCTGTGCTTTTTTTACTGCATGTACTCCTTACGGGACTGGCGCTGGCAAGTGCACAGATGCTCGATATCCATGCGGGATTCGGTTTCTCTGCAGGATTTATCGACTACCTGATCAACTACAAACTGGCGACCAACCCGCTGCTGCTGCTTCCATTGGGTGCGATATTTGCAGTGCTCTATTTTTTCACAAGCTACTACACGATCAGAGTGCTGAAACTGCGGATCTTTGAAGAGGCACAGAGTGAAAATAATCTGCAAAGCGATGAGGAAGCGATGGCTTTTATCGCTGCACTGGGCGGGAATGAAAACATCCTCGATACCGATGCCTGTATCACCAGGCTCCGCATGCGCGTCAATGACAGCAGCGGACTCAAAGATGAGGATTTTGTGGCACTGGGCGCCAAAGGGGTGATACGCCCCGACAGACAGACGATACAGATCGTGCTGGGAAGCAGGTCTGAAAAGGTGGCGGAGAAGATCAAAGAAGCACTGGGAGGATGATCAGTTTTATCCGGAAGAGAGAAAACAACCAATAGTATTCACATCACCCTAAAACCCACCTGCTTTTCCAAGTGTTTTAACCGCTTCGATCCATACTGCTTTCATTATTTATTTTTTATTGTGCTAGATATCGTTATAATTCCAAAACTTTTAGCAGACATCGCTTAAAGAGATACAATGATTCCACACAATGTGTGTGATATCAGAGTATGACCAACCAAATATTGCCCAGGAAACCTTAAATGAAATTTTTACACTTGTCCATCATTATTGCACTTTTAACATTTCAGGGATGTGCGACCAAAGAGGCTGCTCCGGATGCAAAGATAGCGTCAAAAATTTTCTGTAAATTCTTCCTCGGCTTCTTTAAATTGTACCAAATTATCCCACGAAACATACTTGCGATCCAGCCACTTGGCATTGGTATCCACAGCCAAAGGCACCAACAGGCGTAATACAGAGTTGTCTCCGGGGAAAGCACCCACAA
>JAQUFB010000072.1:0-1573 GCA_028684885.1 Sulfurovum sp.
ATGGTCGGAGCGACCGGACTCGAACCGGCGACCTCTACCACCCCAAGGTAGCACGCTAGCCAGACTGCGCCACGCCCCGATAAGCAGGATGACATTATACCCTCCCGCTACTGAAAAAACCTTAAGTAAAAGGGGAGATTTGTGTTCCAAGCGGGCATCGGTTATTTCCAGTAGGTATCCAGCCTTACATTCCACCCTTTTCGCCAGCGCTCTTCTCCTCTGGCAGGCGGAGAATTTTTGATACGTCTGCCAAGCATCACTTTGGCAGCATCGGCGAAGGCCTTGTATTTGTCCGATGCCTTTTCATCGAAGTGCTCAAGCACCTGCAGCAGCCCCCATCCCTGCCCATTGTAGCGTTCGCTCTCCAGTGTCCCCTCGCCCTTGAAGTTGGTATAGTCCAGCAGGATATAGAGCCCCTTCTCATCGATATTCCCGTCCGCATGATAGAGCATCCGGTTGAATCGGCGCTCGATGAGCTGCTGCGTATTGCGATCCTCTATCGTATTCAGTATCTCGGGGAGTGCATGGCTGAGCCTTGCCGCCATAAATTCCGCCTGCTGAGGCATCGTACGTTTCAGAAAATCAAAAAGTTCCCTGTATGTTTTTCTGTTGGAATTTTTGGCGCGATAGAACTCCGCTTTGGAATTCCACGGCAGAGGGGTGTTGGCATTGAGCCACTGCGGCATTGTTACGTTGCGCTCCTCCATAAAGGCGAGCACCATCGGGAAGACCTCCCGGAAACGTTCGGTATGTCCCTCGCTGAACCAGATAAAGTGCCCGATCCCCACGGATGCGAAATCCTCTCCCTCATTCCAGTGGACCAGATACTTATCGAGTCCGGCACCCTCATTCATCCAGACCTTCTTTGCGATATAGTCCGCCTGTTGCTGTGTCAGCTTCAATTCCGAAGAAAAAAGTAACACCGTATTCAAAAATAAAAAGAGTATCGCCCGCATATACGCTCCATTAATCATTATCCAATATACTATCAAAAAACAGATAATAGAGGGTACTTTCGATGCTCAAAAGATCACTTGTGGCCACACTTGCTCTCACTGCTTTGGTTTGGAGCGAATCCAATGACAGCTATTTTGAAAACATCGCTTCATTTCCTTCAAAAATAGTCCAAACGGTCAAAGATCTCAACCGCAGTCTCTTGCAAAATAAATTTAACGGTAACTGGCATGTACGCGTCATCGACGGTAAAGATGTACGTGAAGCCAGAGCGATACTTGACCTTGACCTGGATAAGATGAAACTCTCCGGTTTTGATGCCTGCAACCGCATGGAGGGCAGGCTGATCAGGGAGAGTGAAGAATATATACACGCAGAGGAACTCAATACCACACGTATGCCATGCAGAGAGTCCATACATATGTGGGTGAGGGAACATCTGCATCAGATAATGAAAGAGGGATTCACGATCAAAGAAGAAGAAAAATACGGTATCAAAGGGGCAACGATCAAAAGCCCAACACATGAGCTCTTTTTGAAAAAAATGGGGGATGAATAGTGAATAGTGAATAGTGAATAGTGAATAGTGAATAGTGAATAGTGAATAGTGAATAGTGAA
>JAQUFB010000072.1:1673-9442 GCA_028684885.1 Sulfurovum sp.
TGAATAGTGAATAGTGAATAGTGAATAGTGAATAGTGAATAGTGAATAGTGAATAGTGAATAGTGAAAGATTTTCACGGTTGGGCTTTGCCCTACCTTAGTGGATAAAAGCTTTTCAGAGAAAAGCTTACCATGACCTTCTGCTTACTACTTACCTCTCAAGTCTTTCATCTGAGTTTGATGTAGATTTGGCTTGAGCGCGTGAGTGCAGCGAAAGAGTTTACTCTGCAGTAAATGACTGAGCATGAGATGCGTTAAGCAAAGGCAAACTGCTTTGCCTTTGTAGCTTCGGAACCGAAATGGTCGGAACGGAGTGAAGCCATGTAGGCAAAGCCCATTCGATCAAAGATGCAGTAAAATCAGATGAAAGAGGGTGCGTCGTTGGCAAAGAGGATAAGATCTCCCGCCCTCGTCTCCTCTATCAGCATCTGCTCCATCTGCGCTTTGCTCTCCAGTTTTCCCAGTTTATCTGCATTCACATGTGCTTTGAAGATCTGGTAGTTCAGATCGCCTGTGACGATCACCTTGTCAAAGACCGCATTGGCTCTTTGGGCAACCTGCACATTGAGGGCATCATCCACTTCAACGAGCCCGGGAGTGATAAGGACTTTTCTTCCCTGATAACTCTCTGCCAGATCGAAAGAGGCCATCATCCCATCGATATTTCCGTTAAAGCTGTCATCAAGGATCACCTTCCCGCCCGCATCGATACGCTGAAGCCTGTGGGCGACAGGCTTCAGTGTAGCCAGTCCCTCCTGTATCTCCTGGGTTGTCAGCCCAAGCTCTTTGGCGATCTGTACCGCTGCGGCAAGGTTGATCGCATTGAAGACTCCCAGGATAGCCGCTTGATACTCTACGCCATCAAGGGTAAAGCGGGTGCCCTCAAGCGTCGCTTTCACCTCCCCTATGACCGCTTGCGGCGCCGGAAGTACGCTCCTGATATTCAGGTTCTCCTTGCTTCCGAAGGTATGGATATGCGCTTCGGGTTTGACCATTGCACTCTCATGTACCCACGCGCTTTTAAGACGCTTGCTCAGCAGGATCTCCATTTTGGTATTGCGGATATTCTCCAGGGTCTTGAAGTACTCGATATGCGCTGGCCCGATCTTGCCTACCACCATATAGTGCGGGTTGACAAAGGTCGTGATCTCCTTGATATCCCCCTCGCCCCTCGCCCCCATCTCGACAACATAGACTTCCGTATCGGCAGGAAGGTCATCATTGATGTCTTTCATCACACCGCCAAGCGTATTGACCGAACGCGGTGTGGCGTAGGTTTTGTACTTTGTCCCGAGGATATGGGCGACGAAGTTCTTGATGCTGGTCTTGCCGTAGCTTGCGGTAATTCCCACTACGATCATATCCTCCATCTCTGCAAGCTTCTGCTCTGCCTTGCGTTTAAAGCCCTCAAAAAGCATCTTCTCGATGAGCATCGAAACAAAGTACGCAAGGAAAAGCGGCAGTACCACACCGAAGTGCTGAAAGGCCACGGCGATAAAGAGCGCAAACAAAATCAGTGCGGCATAAAAGCGCTTCACCCTCCCGGTAAACACCAGCGGTTTATCCAGCCCCCTGTACCACAGATAAAGCAACGGCAGATAGGCAAGCGCCACGACAAAGCCGAACTCGCTTACCCCGTCTGCCAGCACATAAAGCGCAAACGGTACCAAAAAGTAGACAAAATGCCACCATGTCTTTGTATGGTGAAAGATCACACGCTCCAGCTTGTAGCTGTACCACTGGAGGTTGGTGATAAAGTAGTATCCCAGAGCGGAGATAAAAAGCAGATAGGCGATCGTATTGAGTACTAGCATTTGTATTGTTCCTTACATTCTTCGGTAATAGTCTGTGCGATAAACGCTTGATGGCGTAAAAAGAAGTAGTGGTCCCCCTCAAGCGGGTAGAATCTGCTCTCCGGGATCAGCCCTGCGATCTTCTCCCCGGTATAAAGCGGTGTAGCCGTATCCTCTTTCCCCCAGAAACAGAGTGCTTTGGCGCGGCTTCTCGCAAACTCATGCTCAAAGTCCTCATCGACCACATTTTTGAAGGTCTCATACATCTCATGGCTCATGCCCGTCACATCGGCTGAGCGGAAGATATCCCTCAGCTTCTTGAACCCCAGAGGCTTGAGGAGTTTAAAGGTGGCGATCTTCATCTTCACTGACCAGGGTTTCTCCGTCACGACACCGGCACTTGAGAGAAGCACCAGGCAGGGGGTATTGAGCAGTGTCGCCACCTTGCCTCCAAAGGAGTGCCCCATTGCGATCCTTGGTCTTACTCCCAGCGCTTCCAAAAAGAGCGTGACGATCTTTCCGTAATCTTCGGTAGTAAGGATCATCTCGTTGCTGCTTTTGCCGAACCCGGGCATATCCAGATAGATATGTTTATACTGGGGCAGTGTCTTCCCGAAGGCCTGCTTCATGATCTCCTTATTGCTTCCCCAGCCATGCAGGATCAGGATCGCATCTTTGGCCGCAGGGTTGAGGAGTTCGTAGGAGAGTTGAAATGGTTGATTGTTGTAGATGATCTCTTTTGATGCCATAGTGTACCGTTCAATAAAATTGGAGTATTTTATCATAACGGCACTTATGCTATACATTTCAACGTATCGCAAACTTTTTCTTCTTCACTCCTTGGGCTCGGAGAGCGAAAAGGTCGTCCTGCCCGCTTGGGTAAGCGGCTCATCATTGAAATGTTCCGCTATCGTAATAGGAAACAAAGCCTCTATATCTAATCAATAAAGTGATCATCCTTCATATGCTTCTCTTCGATATACTCCCGGTAAAGCAGAGCGACACCAAACGTCACTACGATGAGTACTCCTGCAGTGATGGTAAGCTTCACAAACACTGTCCAGCTGACCACTTCTGTCCAGAGCTGAAGCAACAGAAGTACCGCATAGAGGACAAAAACCGAACCGCTGATGATACTTGCGATTTTCATTACTTTCATCTACTCTTTCTCCCTTTGCATTATGACCACGTACCCTTCTCTTTTAAAGAAGAGCAGCATTCTCCGTACATCTTTTTCCATAGTGACCACTTCCCATCCTTCCTTTGCATTGGTGTTGAGAAACTCCGAAAAACGTACCGGATTGATCTTGGATTCGCCAAGAAGCAGGGACCCCAGCATTCCCTCCTGATAAATAACCGCTTTATACTCTTTCATCTTTTCCTCTCTTATTGGAAATTCAGCACCTGATCTCTGTCAAATCCGTAAATATCATTGAACATCAAGACTGTTCCATTGCTATCCACATAGCTTGTCAGATATGCCGTATGTACCATCATTCTTTTTTTCAAAGGAATATGGTGCGTTTTGAGCGATTCGTATTTTTCCATGATGCTCTCCGGTGTCTCAGCGGTAAAATTGCTGGCGATATAGATCAGCATCTCATTGGGTTTTTCTACTCTTACACATCCGTGGCTGAAGGTACGAACCTCCCGTTTAAACAGCGACTTTCCCTGCGTATCGTGCATATAGACCGCGTGGCTGTTGGGGAAGATAAACTTGATGCGCCCCAGCACGTTGCGTTCCGAGGGCCTCTCTATAAACTTGAACGGCACTGCTCCTCTCCCTCCCCTGTAGGCAGCCAGATTGACATCGCTCAACGAGACGTTTTGTGAATCCAGGTTATAGTCACGGCGTATGACCATATTGTTGCGTGCGAGGTAGGCGGGGTCTTTGAGCACCTTGGGAATGATCTCGTTTCTGGCGATACTGTCGGGCACTCCCCACTGCGGGTTCAGTGTGATATACTGCATCGGTTCGGCAAATACCGGGGTTTGCAGATCTTTTTGCCCTACGATCACAGCAGACTTCAGCGCCGTCTGCTCACCTTTTTTGATACGCACCATAAACTCCGGGATATTCACCAGTGCATAATCCTCCCCCAGATCGGAACGCATGATCTTGGTTCTTTCGATATTGAGACGGAGTATACGAAGCTGCTCCGGCGTCACGCTCTCATTGTCCTGTAATGCATGGTATGTTTTGACCAGTTTTGGAAACTGTTCCGTAGCCGGGAGATAGGGCTTCAGAATATTCTCTACCGTCTGTCCCGCCTTGATCTGTGCAAGAATCCGCGTGCTGTCCACTTTCTGCAGATAGAGGTCATAGTGCGATTCGATTTTTCTCTTTTTTTTGGCAGCCTGCACCTCTCTGAACTTTTGAAGGTCGATACAGCCGTTGGCAAGGTTCTCCGTATATTCCACGAGCAGTTTGCTCATCAGCCTGGAGTTCTCTGTCTGTTTTACTTTCTCGTAGAGCGGCTGCTGCTCACAGACCGAAGCATACCTGTCTTCCTTCAGCATCTCCAAAAACTCTTTTTTCTGAGAAGATCGCCACCCCTCTTCATCCGGTGTATTAGCGCAGCCGCTGATCACTAAAGCCATAAGCAGCGCTGCCGGTACTCTGATTTTCATTTCTTCCTTCCGGTTTTATGTATTCATAAGATGTTGATAACAGATATAGGCGCTTGAAAATGCCCACTGAAAATTATATCCGCCCAGTCTCCCCGTCACATCCAGAACTTCACCAATAAAATAAAGTCCTTCCTCTTTTTCACTCATCATCGTATAGGCATTGACCTCGTCCGTAGCGACTCCGCCCTTGGTGACTTCGGCCTTGGCGTAGCCGAACGTACCTGCAGGAGCAAAGCTGTAGTGACAAAGCGATTTCAACTGTTCCAGTTCTGATGAAGCGAGTTTTTTCCCCGGTTTGTCCTGTAGGCCTAATTGTAGCAAAAATGCCTTTGTAACACGCTTCGGCATGGGAAGAAGGGAAGAGATGTTTTTCTCGCTGCGCACAAAGGCATCCCAGTCAACAGCAGGTAGAAAATCGATCTCTATCTTTCCCTTTTCCCAGTAGAGAGAGGCGTTCAGCACCGCAGGACCGCTGATCCCCTTGTGCGCAAAGAGCAGCGACCCTTCAACCACCCTCTCTCCCACTGTGATCCTGACCTCCGTTGAGGCCCCTGAGAGTTCTTTGAAGAAAAACTGTTCAGGCTGCAGGGTCATTCCGACCAGTGCGGGAGTGGTTTTGATAATAGTGTGGCCGAACGATTCGGCGATCCTGTAACCGATATCGCTGGCATTGAGCTGAGGATAACTCAACCCTCCCGAAGCTACCACCACCCTCTCTGCACTCAAGGTTCTTCTGTCCGTCTTGACCTCAAAGCCCTTCCCTTTTTTGGTCACACCGATGACCTGCTCTCCCAGCAGAAGCTTCTGTTTGCTGCATTCACGCTGAAAGATCTCCAGAATCTCTTTGGAGCTGTTGGGGCAGAAGTACTGGGTACCTTTACGGATGACAGGTTCAAGCCCTCTTTTTTTCAGCCACTCCAGCAGCATCGTTTCGTCAAACAGATCAAGCGCCGGCTGGATAAAATACTCCTCACCCAGAAAGTAGGCGGGATCCATCACCTGGTTGGTGATATTGCACTTGCCACCGCCCGAGACCTGTATTTTGGCCCCTGTTTTTGCGTTGGCTTCTATGATGGTGGCACGGCTTGAAGGCAGCAAAGAGGCAAGCATCAATGCGCTCGCTCCACCGCCTATGATAACGATAGGATTCATGAGGCAGATTATAGCCTAAATCCTGCAAAATGAACGAAAAAGCTTTTGCAGCGACCTCCAAATTTTGATATACTACCTCCAAGAAAGATCAAGGAAGAAGATGATGAAGCGGTGCCTGCTCTTTGCTGCTTTATATTGTTCAGCAGGACACGGCAGTCTTTTTGTCATCACGGACCCGGACAGCAACACCGTCGAAGTCAAACATCTCAAACCGACACACAATGCCGCGATCTCTCAAAAAGCCAGTGAATACTCCATCCAGGCACTCTATGACGAGCTCAACTCCGTAGAGCAGCATGCAAGAAAAGCCTGGCTGGCAAAGGAGCGCGCCAGACATCTTGCCATCGCCAAAGCGCAGGCAGAAAAAATGGGGGTCAGTTTTACCCTCTCTCCCGACCAGAGCACGCAGATCCTTGAGGATGCCAAATATTTCAAAGGGGGCAGATATGTCTGGGGAGGGACCACCCCGCAAGGGTTTGACTGCTCCGGCTATGTCCAGTACCTTTACAGAAAACACCATATCGATCTGCCGCGCACCGCATGGGAACAATCCAAGATGGGAAGAGAAGTGAGCCTGGATGAGCTGAAAAAAGGAGATCTTCTTTTCTTCCTGACCGACCGCAAACGCAATATCCCCATCACACATGTAGGGATCTATATCGGCAACGGCGAATTCATCCATGCCGCTTCCAGGAAAAAAGGCATTATCATCTCACCGATCACGCACGGAAGCTATGCCCGGACATTTGTCAAAGCCAGGCGCGTCATAGAAGAGACCGACGATATCTATACTGCCGGATTGTAAGATCAGAGCCTCTGCAGTTTTTTCAACCCCTCTTTGACCAGCGCAGCCGTATCGCCGCTGCAGCCTGCCAGTGCTTTGCGGATCGCCTCTTTTTTGAAGCCGAGGCTCTCCAGCGCCATCTCCGCCTCCATCATCGATCCGTTCCCGCTGCTCTCTGAACTGCTGTCCACGATAAAGTCTGCCAGCTCCACCAGGATACGGCTTGCCGCCTTCGGCCCGATACCCGGCACTCTTTTGAGAAGCCCCACATCCTTGGCACTGACGACCCTCGCAAAGCTCTCCGGGGTAAAGGTCGAACAGATCGCCAGCCCGACTTTGGGCCCCACCCCGTTGATCTTCAGTACCGTATCGAACATCTTCTTCTCGTTCATCTCCATAAAACCGAAGAGAAGGTGTGCGTCCTCGCGTATGATCTGCGTCGTGAAGAGCTTGACCCTTTTCTCCCCAATGGCATTGGAGGTGTTGAGCGAGACCATCACCTCATAGATCAGCCCGTTGACATTGATATGTACAAATGTCGGATCTTTGCGCTCCACGATCCCTTCTATCCCTACGATCATCTTAACTACTCCCGTCATTCCCGATCCAGTCGGGAATCTAAATAATTCATTCTCAAAGTATAGCCACTCTTCTTGTCCAAAGTAAAAAATATGTCACATTGTCATTTTTTACCTGCGGCCGCCATACCATTCCCTCCAAACAGGACTGGTTTACAAACCGTTCATTATTCATATAAATTAATTAATCAAATACAGATATAATACCGGGATTTATAATATGACAAAAAAGGATGCCCATGTCCAACACCCGCAACAATCGTTTTCTATTCCTCATTTTGATGATAGGAATCTTTACGGCGATCAGTTTTGCAAGCAGAACCGTTCTCCTTTTCACAGATATCGCTCAAGTGGATCTGGGGATCCTCCCCCTCTTTAAACTCTATGCAGTAGGCCTGTTTTATGATCTGGTCGCTTCGAGCTATTATATGATCCCCCTGGTGATCTATCTTGTCCTGCTTCCCAACAGATTGTTCAACATGAAAATACATAGGCTGCTTTTTCTAGCCGTTTTTTTCATCGCCACCTATCTGTTGATCTTCAATGCGGTTTCAGAATGGTTTTTCTGGGAGGAGTTCGGAAAAAGATTTAACTTTATCGCGGTTGATTATCTGGTCTATACGCACGAAGTAATACATAACATTCTTGAGTCCTATCCTATCCCGCTCCTGGTCACTGTGATCTTTATCCTCAACACTCTTTTATTTGCCCTGATTATGAAGAAGAGTGCGCTGATTACCAAAACATTTGATTCAGATCAAACTTTTTTCCAAAGAGCCAAAGTGGGTACTGCTTTTTTACTGTTACCTGTACTTTTTTTCAATACGATGGA
>JAQUFB010000073.1 GCA_028684885.1 Sulfurovum sp.
TTGCAACCGTACCGCTGCCAATGATGAGTACTTTTGCCGGGGAAACTCCGGTTGCACCGCTGATCAGCAGACCGCTTCCATGGTTATGGGCTGAGAGGAAGTATCCTGCAACAAGAGGTGAGACTTCTCCCGCGATCTGACTCATCGGGTCCAACAGAGGAAGCGTTCCTTTCTCCTGAAGTGTTTCATAGGCGATAGCGATCACCTTTTTCTCCTGCAATACTCTGGTAAGTTCCGGTACGGGAGCGAGATGGAGATAGGCGAAGAGTATCTGACCGGCTTTGAGAAAGGGATACTCTTCAGGCTGAGGTTCTTTGACTTTGATGATCATTTCGCACTGAGCATAGATCTCTTTAGTACTTGGAAGAATTATGGCACCTGCTTCAGTGTAGTCACGATCATCAAAACCACTTTTTTCGCCGGAACCTTGCTCGATATAGACCAAGTGGCCACTCGCTATCAGCTGCTCTACCCCCGAAGGGATCATTCCGACGCGGTACTCTCTGGTCTTGACTTCCTTGGGTACTCCGATTTTCATATGCTTGAATTTACCTTATCACCGTTCTGGCAATAGGGTTGGCTCTCAGACGTTCAACCGGGATTGGCTTGGAGGTCTCTTCACAGATACCATAGGTCCCGTCTGTGATCTTTGATAGGGCATGATGGATCTCCCGAAGCTCAGCTACTTGTCGTTCCAATAGCGTTCGGTCATTGTCATTGAGTGTCTCAAGGGATGCAAGATCTTCCATATCATTGATGGTGTCATCCATACTGACATTGGATAATTCGCTTCTGAGCCTTTCTATGTTTTCTTCTGTGTGCTGTAACCTTTCAGTCAGCAACGTTTCAAATTCTTTGAAGTCAAGATCATGACGCTTTTTCATGCTTCCTCCTTTATTGATGTCATTTAGGCTTTGGGTAATGCCTCTTTTTCTTCTGTCCAGTCATTCATGGTTTTGGGAAAGTTTTCCATTTCATTTTCGAAACGGTCCCACTCCGGATAACCTGTATTGAAGGCTGCAACATCCGCAGCGGCCGAATCAGCACTTTCATATTCCCCAAGTTTTTCTTCTTCTATCCAGAGTTCATACCTCATATGCCCGACTTGTCTGATCTCAAATGATCCGATAGATGAATTATAACGATACGTCTGCATCTATTAACTCCTTTCTTTACCATACCATATCATATCATAAGTAGCACCAAAAAAGTAAAAAAGATAAATATTTTTGGGGCAAACAAACCGGATAGATATTTGATAGCATTGTGGCGATATTTTTGCCGATATTTTTAATGCAGATATTAATCTTAGCCTGATACAATATACACAAATATATTAAATACTCAAGGGACGTTCGTGAGACGATTGTTACTTCTATTATTGACCCTATGGTTTACGACAAATCTTTTGGCCGTTGATGCGACACTGAAGATAGAAAAAGATGTTGAGCAGCGTGCCCGTATCGCCTTGGTGGACGGTTCTGCCCAACACCATGAAAAATTTTTCGATATTTTGCTTTCAGATCTGAAAATTTCAGGACACTTTCTGGCCGACAGTCAGCTGTATAGAGGCGGTTTCAGTGATAGTTTTATAGATCCGAAACTCAAAAGCAGGGATTATCTGCTGAAATATAATCTGCTGTCAGGAAACGGAACAAAATTGTATATCCGTCTGCTCAGGGCATCTGACGGTACAGAACTTTATAAAAAATCATACAGTATCCCTAACAGTGCAAAAATACCGTTTGTAGCACATAAAGCGATTAGTGATATTAATGCCTATCTAAAGTATCCGGATATTTCTTGGATCAACCGCTATGTGGTATTTACGCGTTACACCGCTGCAAAAACGAGTGAGATTATACTGGCTGACTATACCTTTACTTATCAAAAACCTATTATACGCGGCGGTTTGAATCTCTTTCCTAAGTGGGCAGATGCCGACCAGAGGACACTTTACTACACTTCGTACAAAGGAACATTGCCGACCCTTTACAAAATAGACATTTATACAGGGAGTAAGAGTAGAATAATAAGTTCGGAAGGAATGCTTGTCTGTTCGGATGTCAGTAGGGACTATAGGAAGATTCTGCTGACTATGGCACCGCATGGACATGCTGATATCTATGAAATGGATCTTTCAACAGGTTCCAAAAAAAAGGTAACGAATTTCAATGGGATCGATGTCAGCGGGAAATACGTGGATGATGAGCGGAATATCGTGTTTGTTTCCAACAGGCTGGGTTATGCCAATGTCTTCAGAAAAGGGGTAGATACCCCGGGAGTTGCACCTGTCGTCTATCACGGACGCAATAACAACGCTTGCGATGCCCATGACAACAGGGTGGTTTACTCCAGCAGGGAGTCATCAAGCAGTTTTGGAAGAAATACCTTCAATCTCTATCTGACATCTTCACGCGGAGGAGATACAAGGCCCTTGACAACCACGGGGAGCAACCAGTTCCCAAGGTTTTCATCGGATGGTTCGGTCGTGCTTTATATCAAACAGAGCGGGCGTGGCAGCGCGATAGGGTATATCAACCTTGCCAGCTCTCAAAGTTTGCTATTTCCAGTAAGTATCAACAAAATACAATCAATCGATTGGTAAAAGGATAAAAGATGATGAAAAAAATATATATTTCTACAATTGCACTGCTGATGTTCTCAGGGTGTGCACAGAATACACCCGATGCAGGCGGGAACATCGCAGATGCCAACACATTAACGTCGGATACCGTTACACTTGATGAGAACAATATGTTCGAAGACGGGTCGGGTATGAATTACAACAGCAGCAGCGATGGTTTTGCCAGTGTCTATTTTGATTTTGACGGATACACCATTGCGCCTTCCATGGAGAAGAGGATGAGACATAATGCGACAAAAGCGCAGAGTGCAGGAAGCCGACAGGTCAAACTGGAGGGTAACTGTGATGAATTCGGTACGGATGAATACAACTATGCTTTGGGGCTCAAGCGTGCAAAAGCAGTAAAAGATGCACTAGCAGATCAGGGGGTAGATACCTCCAATGTCGTGATGGTAAGCTTCGGAGAGAGCAGTCCTGTATGTAGTGAAACAACGGATGCGTGTTATGCGCAAAACAGAAGAGTTGACCTGAGGCTGGTAAGATAATTCATGTTCAGACGATTGGTACCTTTTGGCTTTACTGCGATGCTATGCAGTAGCATGGCTCTTCTTGCCGAACCTTCAGTGTATGATATTGACAGAGAGAGTCTCCGTCAGTACTATGAAGAGGATATTTCTGTAGAGGAGGAGAGGGGATCTGGCTCCCCTCAGCCTGCTTTCACCTCCCCTCCGCAGCCGACACTCACCTCCCTGCATCGTCAGTTACAAAGGCAAAATGAGAGAATTGACGGCCTGACTACCCTGGTAGAGGGGTTAAGTGCACAGCTTTTCGAGCTTCAGCAGCAGAGAGGGGGTATTGCTCCCTCATCCAATCCGGAGGATACTGAACTTCTCAGAAAGCTCGGAGAGATGATCGACAAGATTAACAGCAACTATGTCAGCAAAGAAGAACTCCGGCAGATACTTGCCGGAATGGACGGTAAGCCCGTACCGCCGGTTGCCAAAACAATACCGCCGTCGGAGCAGAAAGTACCGCTTGGCGGGCAGGCGAATGCGGATCTCTACAAGGAGGGGGTAAGACTCTTTGGCCAAAAACAGTATGATGAGGCGAAAAGACGATTTGTAATCACGGATGAAAAAGGCTACAAGCCTGCCGCTTCCAACTATTACCTCGGAGAGATCGCCTACTATACCAAGCAGTATGAGGATGCGATCTTCTATTTCAAAAAAAGTGCCGGGTTATATGACAAAGCAAGCTATATTGATGTATTATTGTTGCATACGGGTATATCATTGGAAAATACCGGCAAGAAAGATCAGGCAAAGCTCTTTTATCAAAACATTATAGAGAACTACAGCGGACACAACTCTGCAAAGATAGCAAAAGAGAAACTAAAGAAACTCTAGGAGGAGAGGATGAGATATATTATATTGATAGTTATATCTCTTATTACTCTTCTCTATGCTGAACATCCCCCGCCCCGTGGTATTGCAACATTTCCTATATCAAAAACTTCATTTAAACTGATGACCAAAGATGGTTTTAACACAGTGAATTTAAAAGGAGAGAAAATTATCGTCGTCTCTGTCAGAGAACACGGAAGCGACGGGCGTTTTTATGCCATTGATGAACGTGGAAAGGTGTGGAAGTCCGGTCCTATCACCTCCGGTGCTGAGAAGTACCGGAGCCCATCCGGGATATTTACGATTTTTCAGAAAAAGCGATTTCATATGTCCACCGCCTACCCTGACCCCAGTGGGGTGAACAATATGGACTATATGATGAAGTTTACCCGCTTCGGACATGCTTTGCACAAAGGAAGTGTCGACTGGATGTCCCACGGCTGTATTCATGTCGATCCCAAAGATGTGGTAGCGCTGTTTGACTGGTCGGACTACAGTACAAAGGTTGTGGTGACCCGACACAGCTATATGCCTTTTGCTTTGGGAGATCTACGGGTGGAACGGGTGGAGATAGATAAAGCCGCAATATTCCCATCCAATATCATAGAAGCAATTTTCTCTGCAAAATGATACCTCTGGATAGACATTATAAGCTCATTCTGATCGATATTTCCCTTAAGCATTAGTAAAGTTTGCTTAGTTACAATACATGCAAATTAATATGAGGAACGTTTATGACAATTACAAATGAAAACTGCGTTGTAGGTATCGAATACGAAGTAAAAGAAGCAGGAACAACTGAAATAGTGGATAGCAATAAAGGCGGAGAGCCGCTGGAGTTCATCATCGGAATGGGACAGATCATTCCCGGTCTTGAAACTGCACTTGTCGGTATGAAAAAAGATGAGAGCGGAGATGTCCTGGTCAAAGCTGCAGATGCATATGGCGAAGTGAACCCTGAAGCGCAGCAGACATTGCCAAAAGATCAGTTTGAAGGTATCGACCTTGTCGAAGGCATGACACTTTACGGCCAGGGTGATGGGGGACAGACAGTACAGGTAAAAGTAAAGTCTTTTGACGATAATGAGGTGACGATTGACTTCAACCACCCGCTTGCAGGAAAAGATCTGATGTTCTCCGTAAAAGTACTGAGTGCAAGAGAAGCGACTGAAGAAGAGAAGGCTACCGGTGTTGTAGGCGGTCAATCTCACGGTAACGGAAGTTGCGGATCAGGATGTGGCTGTCACTAAGAAACATCTTTCTGCACCTGCCAAGAGCAGGTGTATTCCTTCCCCTCTTTTTTCTTTATATCATTTTCTCTTTGTTCGTACTTGCCTGCACCCCACAAAAAAGATAAAATTCGCTGCAAGGAGTAACTATGAATATAAAACCTGATTGTATCGTCTGTCTCATGAATCAAGCATTGAAAGTTTCCCGTCTTTTGGAACTTGATGATGGGCAAAGCAAAAAGGTGCTGGATGCGACAGCGAAAATAGTTCTGGAACATGATATGGATGTGACACCCCCTCAGATCGCTGATGTCATCTACCGTTCGATCAGTCAGATCACCGGATTGGATGATCCTGTGGCTGTTTCTAAAAAGCAGGCTACTAAGCTGGCTTTGTCTGTGGATAAAAAAAGGATCCGGTCGATTGATGATGCGATTAAGTTTTCTGTAATCGGGAATGTGATCGATTTCGGTGCGCAGGAACAGTTCGATCTCAACGATATGATTGCAGCGTATTTTGACTATCCTTTGGCCATCGATAACAGCGGAGCTTTCAGAGAAGAACTGGAAAATGCCAAGGAGATGGTGATCATCGGAGATAATGTAGGTGAGCATATCTTTGATCAATGGCTGATAGAGAAGATCAAAGAAAGATATGATGTGCATGTATCCTATTTTGTCCGGGGGATTCCGATTATCAATGATGTGACGCTCAATGATACTGAAATGCTCAAGAGATATGCAACGGTGATAGATACCGGTGTTACTACTCCGGGGTATGATCTTT
Organism: Sulfurovum sp.; assembly: GCA_028684885.1. GTDB lineage: Bacteria > Campylobacterota > Campylobacteria > Campylobacterales > Sulfurovaceae > Sulfurovum. Next base: position 6,006 of record JAQUFB010000073.1, read on the forward strand.
CACTGGCGAGCAAAGCGTCTCTTGAAATCTTCGAAAAAGCCGATATCGTTATCTCCAAAGGGATGGGGAACTTTGAAAGTCTCTATGGTGAAACGCAACGCAGTATCTACTACCTCTTTATGGTGAAGTGCAGTGTCGTGGCAGCAGAGATCGGACAGCCGGTGAAATCGATGATCTTTAAAAGAGGATAACCAAAAGAGGAAAGTATAGCACAAAGAGCGGATATGCTCTTTGTGGGATGAAAGAAGTGAAAGGTTATTTGATTGGGGCATTCTTTGGATTGTTTGCTTCAGCAAGTGCTACCAGGCCGCCTTTGAGTACATGTACTTTGCCAAAACCGATCTGCTGCAGTCCCATCGCCACAATCGTAGCACGTGTCCCTGAGTGGCAGACAATGATAATCGGCTGGTCTGTCGGAAGTCTGTCAAGATTGGCTTTTTCGAAAAGGTTCTTGACCGGGATATGCATCGCATTCTGTGAGGAGACGGATACGACCGCATTCTCTCCCGCTGTTCTGACATCAAGGAGTGTAAATTTGGCTTTTTCTTTGAACATCTTCATCACCTCTTCACCCGTTGTAAAGAGTTTCGAGTCTGCACAGGCTTTTTGTGTCATATGCGAATAGAAAGCATCCAGGTTTTCCGCCTTTTTCGTATCATAGGCAGAGGCATTCAGTGCAAATAGTGCAACAGCAAGAGCAGAAATCACATATTGCTTTAACATTCTATATCCTTATAATAATTATTTTATGAGATTATATATTTAAAACCTTAATAGCGCTTTAAATAAAAATCACTATCAAAATGATTGATTTGGATGAGAGAAAAGCGTAAGTCATCAGCGCATAATCTAAAAATGGTAAAATTACGAAATATTATTTATAAGGATATTCATGTCAGTTAAATGTGCATTTTTATTTCCGGGACAGGGGTCCCAGGCTGTCGGTATGGGGCAGGACTTTTTCAATAACTCTGAAGTAGCAAAAGAGATGGTCGCGGATGCCAGTGAACGTACGGGTATCAACTTTGAGGAGCTGCTTTTTACAGAGAATGAGATGTTGGAGAAGACAGAATACACCCAGCCTGCGATTCTTCTGGTCTCTGCGATCGCACATAGACTGTTTGAAAATGAGATGCCGATCAAGCCTCACTATGCGATGGGACACTCTCTTGGTGAGTTTTCTGCTCTGGTAAGCGTAGGAGCAATCGATGCGATCGATGCGGTAGAACTAGTGAATCTTCGCGGTAAGCTGATGGCTGAAGCATGTGCCGGACAGGATGTAGGGATGATGGTCTCTCTCGGACTCTCTGATGAAGTTGTGGAGGGTATTTGTGCGGAACAAAGAGAAGCGGGGATGAAAGTGTGGCCGGTCAACTACAATGCTGAAGGCCAGATCGTGATCGCCGGAGTGAAGTCTGATCTGCAAAAGCTTGAACCGATCCTAAAGGAAGCAAAAGCAAAAAGAGCAATGCTGCTTAATATGTCAGTAGCGAGCCACTGCCCGCTTTTGGAAGCTGCTACGGCACCACTGGCTGAAAAACTGGCAGAAGTGCTTAGAGATGAGTTCCATGCTCCGGTAGTTTCCAATGTTACCGCTGAGTACTATAGCTCCAAAGCCGAAGCACTTGAACTTCTGCCAAAGCAGTTGACTTCACCGGTACGCTATAAACAGGCGATCGCCAAGTTTGATGATGAGGTGGATTGTTATGTGGAGTTCGGTCACGGCGGTGTGCTCAAAGGACTCAACAGAAAAGCGACGACAAAACCTCATTTTGTGGTTTCGGATATGGCATCACTGCAAGTGGCACTTGAAGAGATCAGCAAGCTGAACGAACAGTAATAAGGATTTTAATGCCCCGGAAAATTGCTATTATGGGTGCGATGCCTGAAGAGATCGCACCGCTGTTGGAAAAACTTGATCATGTCACGACATGTGTCTATGCGTCTAATACCTATTATGAAGGAACCTATAAGGGCAAAGAGGTTGTTGTCGCCTACTCAAAGATCGGAAAGGTGTTTGCTACCCTGACAGCAACGGTGCTGATCGAGAAGTTCGGGTGTGATCTGCTTCTTTTTAGCGGTGTGGCAGGGGCGATCAGTGAAGAACTGGCTATCGGTGACCTGATCATCGCTGACGGGCTCTGCCAGCATGACCTGGATATCACGGCATTCGGTCATCCGCACGGGTATGTTCCCGAGGGGGAAGTCTGTATCCCTACAGATGTAACGCTCAGAAATATCGCCAAAGAGGTTGCAAAAGAGAAGTGCTTAACCCTGAAAGAGGGTGTGATCGCTACAGGTGACCAGTTCGTAGCAAACTCTGAGCGCAAAGAGTGGATCGGTAGGACTTTCAATGCCCATGCCCTGGAGATGGAGGGTGCATCGGTGGCGGTGGTATGCAGTTCACTGAATGTACCGTTCTTTATCATGCGTGCAATCAGCGACAGTGCGGATATGGATGCCGGATTTGACTTTGATGCATTCCTGGAGAGTTCTGCAAAAGTCTCAGCGGATTTTGTGATCAGCATGGTCGAAAAGATAGAGGTATAAGTTGGGTAGAAGAGACGAATTCCCGATCATTCCGATGAGCAAAAAACTGCTCAAGGTCATCGGCAAGACCAATGCAGAGTTCAGGCTTATCGGTGAAGGCGACAAGGTTTTGGTAGGTTTAAGCGGGGGGAAAGACTCGCTGGCACTTGCCCATGCGCTGAAACATATCCAGCGCAATGCGCCATTTGACTTTGCGTTTGAAGCGTGTACGGTAAAGTACGGGATGCCCGATGAGCACTACGACTTCCTCTCGGCACACTGCGAAAAGTACGGTATCAAACATACGGTCTATGATACCAATATCTTCGATGTCAGCCAGGATGCGATCCGTGAGAACTCCTCTTTCTGTTCCTACTTCTCCCGTATGCGTAGAGGAGCGCTCTACAGTTTCGCAGAAGAGGGTGGTTTCAACAAAGTAGCTTTGGGACACCACTTCGATGACACGGTAGAGAGCTTCTTTATGAACATGTTCTACAACGGTTCGATGAGAGCACTGGCCCCGATCTACAAGACAGGCAGGGGTTTCCACCTGATCCGCCCGCTCATCCAGGTACGAGAGTCGCAGCTGCGGGGGTTTGCCATGGACAACAACCTGCAGGTGGTCGGTGACGAAGCCTGCCCTGCGATGCTCAAGGATGTCAAGATGCCGCACGCCAGAGCATCCACCAAAGTTTGGCTGTCCGAGCTCGAAGCGAAGAATCCCGATATCTTCAAAATGATCAAGGCCTCGTTCAAACATATCCATGACGATACCTTCCTGGACCCGGAACGTTGGGATAGGGA
>JAQUFB010000007.1:0-14711 GCA_028684885.1 Sulfurovum sp.
TCAAATCATATCTCAGGTTGGAGGTCACACTCAGCTTTTTGCTGAGCGCGTATTTATATTCTCCATAGAGGGCAAAGACTTTTTCGTCCGTCGCACTGTCACTATTGAAATCTCCCGGCTGGTAATAATCCGGAGTTACGCCTGCACTTGGTCCGCCATAGACAACAAGTGCCTGAGGCACCCTATAGGTGGTTTTATTCTTATACTCATTGGCTCGCAGATCCAGACCTAAAAGTGTTGCATGGGATTCAGATGCTGTTCTATATTCACTCTTTACCCCTCTTTGTGTCTGTTCATAATAGTTATTATAAACATAGTCGTTGTCATCAAAATAGTCTTGTTTCGTACCATTTGCATCTTTGGTTTGCGGTGCGGACATAAACTCTGTATTGTCCGTATAAACATAGGTATTGACAAGAAGGTTTGAATTGTCTTCAAAATCCTTAGAGTATGTTGCAAAGAACTTGCCGAGTTCTACATCATAGCCCCGTGTATAGTCCCGGCTCTCCTGGTCCCCGAGATACACAGACTTGGGATTGGTCCTGGCCTCAGTTGCTCCCCCGACTGTACCGTGTGAATCCTTCTCCCTTTTGGAGTACTCTGCACCAAAAGTGACATCGGATGTTTCATCGATATAGTATTGCAGTTTTCCATTGAGATATTTTGCGGAGTAATCGGAGTCTTCATGGTATCCGTCCGCTTTTCTCTCACTGGCCTGAAGATGAAAACTCAAATCGTCATTTGCATAACCGGTTCTTGCCAACAGTTTCTGATAACCGAAACTCCCTTTTTCAGCAGAGACAAAATTATGATCATACTTTGCGCCCTTTTTGGTCGTAATGATGACAGCCCCGCTCAATGCATCATCACCAAAAAGATAGGATGCACCCCCTTTTATCACCTTGACACTTTCGATATTGTCAAGATCGATATTGACACTTCCTGTTCTTTCAAATACCGGTACCCCGTCGATCACCACTGCAACTCCGGGCTTTTCACCCATGTACATCTGATTCTCAACCCCTCTGATATGTATCTTAAGCGAATCTCCGGTCGTCACTTCAGAGGTGAGTCCCGGAATTGACCTCAAAACCTCATGAATGTTTGTTGCGTGCGCTTCATCCACCTTTTCTCCACTGATCGTTGTCACAGAAGATGCTTCCCCCTTCTTTGCTTCAAACTTATCATCTATCGTTGATGAATAAATATGAATTTCCCCCAGATCTTCTGTTGCATTCACAGTTGACAAGCCCAGCAAAAGGCCTGAAACCACTATCCCTGTCTTTAGTTTTTCCATTTTCTTCCTCCTTATGCGTAAAAAGAGTTGCAAAAGAGACAACAGGTATGCTGTTTATCATACCCCTTATACTTTTACCGTATAGTCTATATCTGTCTGTATCTTTTGCTATCAGCGCAATAAAGCAACACGGATAGACCTACTCTTTTTACTATAAGATATTATTAAATTAATGTTAATTTACTGTTAATTCTCCGTTATCCTATTTATGTCTTGCTCTATTGATGTAGCGATACATGACCGGAAGGTATAAAAGATTTAATACCGTACCCCATAAGAGTCCAAATCCGATCGTTATGGCCATAGGTTGAAAACTGACTGCCATACCGGTCGCAAAAAATATCAGGGTAAAAAGACCGATGATCGTTGTAAGGGAAGTAAGGATAATAGGTCGGAATCTCCGTGCAGCAGACGCATAAAATGCTTCTGAATCTTCAGCATTTTTCAATGAAGTCATCATAATGATCCCATCGTTTACGATCACACCTGCCAAACCGATCGCACCGATGAGTGATGGAACAGTGATATGATTCCCCATCAAAAAATGCCCCATATAGAGTCCCAACATGGAAAAAGGGATCACCGATATAACGAGAAGCGTTTCCCTGATCGAGTTAAAGAGAGAAAGCAGTGAGAGAAAGATCAAGCTGATCGCCAGAACGATCGATAAAAGCATCTCCATCTTGAGCGTCTCTTTCTGTTTTTGCTCTCCTTTAAATATGAACTTTATCCCCTCCTGCTTCAGTTTTGCAATGGTAGGTTGTATCTGTTGCAAGACCTCTGAAGAAGTGATCATATCGTTGTCCACGTTAGCAAAGAGATAAAACGTCGTGATACCGTTATCTTTTACGAGTTTTTCCAAGGATTGTATGGTTTGAATATCACAGATCTCCTCTAAAGAGACGATCAGATCCTCCCCGATCGGGATCGGAAGATTTTTAAAATAGTGCATATCACTGTGATATCGGGAAGTAATTTTGATCTCATAAGATTGCTCTTCCCCGTAAATTGTGCCGATCTGTTTTTCAAGATAGAGGTCTGAAAGATAGTCTCCAAGCTGTTTTTCCGTAATGCCCAAAGACTCTCCATAAGCGTTGATCTGAAATTTCAGCTCATCGATTCCGAACTGGATATCGTTTCCGGCATATTTGACACCTTTGATGGCATTGATCTGATCTTGAAGCAGCGTGATACCCTGTAGAGATCTTTGATAGTCACTGCTTACCAGTCCTATCCGTATGTCTGCTTTCACGGCATTCATCCTTCTTTCTATCACCATGATCTGGTCTAACTGATATCTTGTTTTATAACGCTGATTTTTAAGCCACTCCCTCACCATCTTCGAAACCTCCTGTGATGACAAGGTACGGATCTTCCCCTCCGGTTCATAGTAGATACTCAGCAATGGTGTGATATACCGCTCAAAAACATTGGAGGGTTTCTTCTCATAAAGTTCCACGGTGATATTCCCCACATAGGGGTACAGCTCCGTATCACCCGTAGCGGTTCTCCTGTGTCCTGCCGTGGAACTGACATTGTTGATAAAAAATTTATCTTTTTGTGCCAACAGCTCTTTTTCGATCGTTTTTATCATTGCCGAGGTCTCTTCCAGGGTCATATTTTTATTGCCCTTAAATGAGATATTGATACTATTGGAATCAAACCTGTTGAACATATGAAACTTTGAGTTGTAGATACTGATCACGATCAACAGAGGTACACTGATCACGAAGATCAGTAAAAATCTTTTTTGATGCCTCATCAGGAATTTTAAACTGTTGATATAGATATTCTTACTCTTCTCCCAGGAAAGCGCTTTTGCGTTCTTTTTCAAAATATGACTGCTATGGATCGGCAAAAAGATAAAAGACTCTATCAGCGAGGCGAACACGAGTGCAGAGAATGCTATAGGAATCAACTTGATGATCTCTCCCATAGTCCCGCTGATCATCAAGAGCGGGATAAAAGAGAACAGCGTGGTAACAGATGCCAAAAAGACCGGCTTTGCCATCTCTTTTGTCCCTAAAAATGCCGCTTCTTTGGGCTCATACCCTTTTTCTATATACTGCTGTATATTTTCACTGACCACGATGGCATCATCAACGATAATTCCTATGGCCAACAGTACGCCTACCAGTGATTGTACATTGATACTGTATCCGGTGAAATAAAAATAGATCGCCCCCATCACAAAAGAGGTAGGGATCCCCATGATGATCACCAGTGCCATGCGTGCATTGATAAGCACTATCGTCAACATCGCTATGAGCAGTATCCCGAATATAATATTGGAAAAGACGACATTCAGGCTCTCTTTCACTGCAAAGGAGTAGTCTCTTTTGACATCAAAAATGATATCTTGCGTCGTCATTTCCTGAAGTTTTTGATTGATCGCTTCGGAGATGGTGATCGCATCCCCTTTGGGATTTTGCGATATGGCAAGTGTAATCGCCGAATCCCCGTTCATACTGGCCAAAGTAGATGAGTCGCTGTATCGTTTGGAGACCGTTGCGATATCTTTCAGATAAAGGAATTGATCGGAGATCTTTAAAAGGGTATTTTCAAGATCCCCACACTCCTTTTTCCCGTTGGCGGTTGAGAGAAAATATTGATTGTTCTTTGCATCGATCTTTCCCAGGGGAAAGGTATAGGAGAGTTCACCGATCACATTGACGAGCGCTTTTTTACTAATATTGTAGGCATCAATCTTTTTTTCATCAAACGCTACCTCATAATATTGGTCCGACTCTCCAAAAATGGTGATGTCGGAGACATAAGGGATATCCAAAAGTGTCTCTTTTAACGCTTTTGCCTTTTCAACAAGTTGACCTCTTGATATAGTAGATGAGAGGATCGACACAAACATCAAAGACCTGGCATGTGCCACCGATCTAATAATTGGTTCATCCATATCCGATGGAAGATCAGGCATGATGAATGTTATGGCATCCCTGACATCCTCTTTGATCTTATCTTTCTTTTCATTTGGATCAAGTTCCAGTACGAGAGAAAATTTTCCCGGATTGATCGTTGTGATGATCTCCTTGATCCCCACAATATTTTTAAGCTGTTTTTCCAAAGGGGTGACGGCCATTTTGTTTAAAATATCTGCCGAAGCTCCGCTGTAGTTCCCACTCACTCGTATACTGGATGGCTCTATCGTAGGGTTGACCTCTTTGGGAATCTGCGTATATGCGTAAATTCCTGCAACGAACAGAAAGATAAACAGGGCATAGTTTATTTTATAGTTTTCAATAAAAAACTTAATAATACGTTCAAACATTCATCTTCTTGGATCTATAATTTATTTTCATAATGATACGAATCTATACCGATAATAGCAGCTCCGTAAGAGGTTGTGATCTGCGGATATCGGGGAATAAATATCTTTTTTCCCAGTTCGTTCTCTATCGCATTGACAAGCCCCGCGTTCAGTGCCGGCCCGCCGTCAAAATAGATCCCCTCTTTGACTCCCACCCTTTTGACAAGTTTGACGATCCTCTTGGCGATAGAGTAGTGTACACCGCAGACGATATCCTCCACGCTGTGTTCATTTCCCAGCAGTCCGATGATCTCGGATTCGGCGAATACCGCACAGGTACTGTTGATCGACAGCGGCGTACCGGTTGATTCAAAGTGCTTGTTACCCAGCTCCTCTACTCCGATCTCGAGGTTCATCGCACAGGCATCCAAAAACTTCCCGGTACCTGCGGCACACCTGTCGTTCATCGCAAAGTTGACGACACTCCCTTCATCATCCAGAGAGATCGCTTTACTGTCCTGACCGCCGATATTGATAATGGTCTTGATCTGCCCGTGTTCTCTCGCTGCTGCTCTTGCTCCGATCGCATTGGCGGTGATCTCACTGATATTTTCATTGGCCTCTTTGAAGATCTTTCGTCCATAGCCTGTAGCGACCATATAGACGATATCATCCCTGGTCAGGTTCAGCTCATCCAGGAGTGCATCGAGTGTCTCATGCGCATATCTGTAAAACATGCTCCCGCTCGCACTGATCTTGTGACCTACAAGTTCTTTGTTCTCATCAGCTATTGAGATCTTAATGGCGGTTGAACCTATATCTATCCCTGCGAAGTACTTCATCCTCTATCCTTGTTTTCTTTTTTTCATTTTCAGTGATTCGATAAACGCTTCTACGCGTGTACTCAATTGTCCCCCCTGGCTCGGGCTGTAGTCACTCTCCAGATAGAGTATCGGTATCCCCGCTTTCTCCATCGCCTCCAATACGCTTCTCTGCTCCAGTTCATAGACCGTACATCCGGCAAATGCCTGATAGATCACCCCGTCAGCACTGTAGGTTTTGACTAGATCAATAATACGTCTGATTCGATCATCGTTTTTGGTAAATATCGGGCAGGTACAGGCTTTTAAATACTTATCCGCTATAGAATCAAGCATGCCGTAGATATTCCATTCATCTACCGCAACCATATCGTTGAACATACGGTTAGAACTGCATGTTTCATCTGCAACGATTACAGCGTCTGATTGTTCAATGAGCATCGGGATCTTGTAGTTGGGAAAGATCGGAGGCGAACCGGTATAAACAATACGTGGACTGACTTTTGCAGCTACCGTAATATTTTCTTTTTCTCTTTGCTTGAGTTCTTCAAGTACCCTTTGCGTTTTTTCTGTCCAACTATCGATCTTGTCAAAGAAAAATGCATTTGTGATAAAAAACATATCATTACCGCTTATTGTTACGTGCTCTTTTTTTCTATATTCACACAATTTATGATAGAGCGATTGAGCATAACCGATTTTGTGAACAGCATTTTTTAGTCGTTTTCTTGTGAGCTTTTTACCTATCCTACGACTTAAATCAACTGTAAATTCTTTAATACTCTGCCTAAAATACTCCCTTGAAATTTCACTCTCTTTCATTCTTGGAAAATCAACATCGATCACCTCATATCCAAATCCTTCAATTGTAGCTCCAGCCTTGGTCTTTTGGTCACATGTAGTCGGAGAGTAGACAAAATGGGGTTTATCGCTGAAGTTCCCGCTTGCAAAATGCCCCACCGTCGCTTTGACCAAAGGACAGGCCTTTTGCGGCAGCAGATCGCTTCCTATCTCATCATCGGTATAAAAACCGTTACATAGCCGGATCGGCACCGCATCAAACGCATAGATGATCTCGCTCGGTATCTGGATACACATCGTGCCTACTTTTATAGCATCTTCATGCAAAGCCTTTTGTTTGCAGTAAACATCTTCATAGAGTTCATAAAATGCATCCATCGCAGCAATTGGATTTTTAAACTCATCTTTCATGGTATTGATAGTATTAATAGCTTCCATCGCTTTGTGACGATTTTGTTTTTCTTTAGGTGTTTCAATAGAATGTTTAGTCATTATTCGATTCCTTTTGAATTTGTTGATTCATTGCCATTCTTAGTATGAATCCTTCTTTGGTTGATTTAAATATTGTTTTCCCTGCAAAATTCGCTTCTAAACACCCCTCTTCAGGACATGCAGCAACACATTTGAGACATAAAGTACAATCTTCGGTAACTAAGTTTTTATTTTTTATATCATCCGCTATTTCCAGAATATCCATATCGCAAGCATTGTAACAATCTCCGCATTTCGTACATTTACTACCGTCTTTGTATAGTTTAAATAAAGATTGTTTGGAAAATATATATTGAAAAGCAGCCATTGGACAAAAGTAACAAAAAAATCTTTTTTTAAAGAAACTCCCTACTATAAACAATCCGACAACGATCATTCCAAGAGAAGTCATAATGAGATCCGTCGGATTGGAAAAGTCTATATAAAATTGATTAAAATCTCCTACAAAAGCGGGGATCAACATTCTGCCCGGGCATATATCGCAAAAAGGCATCGTAAGTCCGCCCGGCAATTTCGGAAGTCCCAGGAGTGAGTTGCTTACCATAAATGGTAAAAGCAGTAATAAAATCAATAGTATCCATTTAACTTTTTTAATGCTTTCTCTATTTGCCCAATCGTATTCAATAAACTTAACTTTTAATTTTTTTCTTAACGAAGTGAGCCAGTCCTGCATTGTTCCTAACGGGCAGACATATCCGCACCAAGCTTTATTCAGTACCCATACCCACAAAACAAAAATAAATAATGAAATTAAAAAAGCAATTCCGGCAAATCCTAAAAATGCCTGCCATGGATGATCAAGATCATGCTGGATCATTCCCAAATAGCATTTGCCGCCCGTTCCTTCAGGATTAAAAACACATGCAAAGGTTGGAAGTTTGTCTCCCAGATCCAAGCCGATGTATCCTCCGTAAACAATAAGCAAAAAAGTAATAACCTGAATCGTAAAACGCACCTTGTTTAAGTTCATATTATCAATCTTCTTCAAACCATATCTCCTTTACGATCTTTTTCTTTTTTCTACGATAATAATATAATCCCAGAGAAAATACCGCTATTACGGAAATCACAACATAAAAACCGGCACTTTTTGAGGTATACTCTAGTGGTGAAGTATGAAAACTTAGCGGTATAGATAGATAGTATTTGATTTTTTCATAAGGCTTTTGCTTATAAATTCCCGATTTGTTCTCTTCATAAAATGCTTCAATTAAAAGCTGCTCTTTGAAACGCTTATTTTTACTAATATCAGCATATGTATTTCTTGGTATTTCAAAAGATAATAAACCATCACTATCGGGGTTAACTGTCTTTTCCCATCCCTGTTGCGTTGTGATGACAATCGGTGTGTTTTTTAATTGCTTTTGTTTAAAATAAACCTTTATCGGTACAATATCTCCAGAGTAAACGCAACAATTGATATGATGTTGTTTAATCGGTTTTTGCAATACTGCTTCAAACGTGACTGCTTCAAACGGTTCTTTCCCAAAATGGCTACCGACGGTTTTACCTCTGATCTCCTTGATTAATGAATCTTCAATATTACCTTTTGAATTATAAACTCTTGTTTTATACATTTTAATATGCAAAATACTGTCTTCAACATAACGCTCTTGAATAAATAGATGATAACTTCCTTTATATGGAAGGTTTACATTGATTTTACCGTGATCAAAATCGGTTTCAAATACTTCACCGTAATCATAACGGTAAAGTAAAGTTGGATTATTAAGGTTCTCAACAACTTCACTTTGAGGGAAATTCCCTTCTTTTAAATACAGTTCTTTGTCATAGTTTCCCGCAGATTTGTCAACATATCGCTGTTCTATCCATGTTCCTGCGTTAGCTACTGATATCATGCAAAAAAGAAACACTAATGTCATTTTTTGCATTGTTTGACGATAACCATACATCACTAAAACCTCATTTTCAGTGTAGTCATTACTACTCTGCCCGGAGAGTTATAATATTCAACAAACCCTTTATCAAAAAGATCATCTACACTTACTTCAAATATGAAATTTTCATTCAACTTTTTATATATTTTTAAGTCCCACAACGTATAACTTTCGTAAGCTTTTTCTTCCGTATTTGCATCATCGCTGTATCGTTTTCCGACATATCTGATGCCGGTACTCACTGTAGCAAAAGCGGGATTTTCATACGTGAGTGTAGCTGAAGCTTTATGTTTGGGGATAAACGTTAGGTAATTTCCTTCTAGTTCAGTGTTTGCTTTAAATTCATCAATTGTTGACTTATTGTATGTGTAGTTTGCCAACAGTGACCACTCTTTGTTAAATGAATAGTTCAGTTCAGTTTCGATTCCTCTTATCAACACCTCTCCCACATTTGTTTTTTCTTTATAGTTAGAACTGGCAGGATCCAAAGGATCGATAGAATAGATAAAATCCTCTGCTTCATTTTGATAAGCGGTTATATTTATACTTCCTTTATCTCCAAGCTTTTGGTCAAGACCGATCTCATAAGAAATTACCTTTTCAGGATCCAAGTTGGCATTACCTGCATAAACTTTATCGTAAGACACCCAGTCTCTGTATAGGTCGCTCACAGTCGGAGCTCTAAAGGCTTTTCCAATCGATGTTCTGATCGACGTATCTTGCGTTAAATGATATACCAAGCCGGCCTTTGGACTAAAAGCATCAAAGGACTTATTAGGATGATCGGTATAAACCGCATTCACTTCATCATACATTTTACCGTCGTGGTTTTTATAATAATCAAGTCTTCCGCCTATATTTACGATAAACTGATCGCTGACAAACCATTCATCCTGAACAAATAAAGCATAATAATCTTGTTTCCCCTCTGTACTTACAATATCGCCGCTTGTATAAGTGTCAATTTTTTCTGCAGAACTGTTCTTCCCCTCAATTCCGGCAGTAATGATATGCTTATTAATAGGTAGAGTATACTGAAGCATAGCACCCAGATCATCTGCTGTTCCTTCATCCTCATACTTTTTTTGTGTCGGGTTTGTAGCATGGTATTGTAAAGAGTCGAAAGAGTTTTTATCCTTCTTTTTATATAAAGTAAATTTCATATCCGACAAATTATCAAAAACTTTAGTATACTTTGTTTGAACATTGTGCATTGTTTGTTCATAGGGGTTATATCCGTCCGGAATATCTAAAACACCGGTAGTCTGTCTGTGCATATAGTTATATGCTATCCCGATATCTGAACTATTATCAATATCATAGGTAAATTTTAAATTAGTATTTTCTTTCTCAACACCACGTTTGATCGTATTGTCTTTTTGATTATCTTCAATATCAGCCACATATCCATCACTGTCAGTAAGTTGTCCCGACAGGTAGTATCCGAATTTACCATTTTTACCGCTTGTTGCAATAGAACCTATTTTTGTATCCATACTGCCGTAACTAAGGCTTATATCGGTTTGTTGGTTTTCAGGTTTTTTTGTAATAACATTGATCACTCCTCCCATTGCGTTGGAACCATATAAAGACGATCCTGAACCTTTAACGATCTCTATTCTCTTTATAGCATCAATCGGAATTTGTGTCCATTCTACAGCACCACCATAAGCATCATTTAAAGGTACTCCGTCAAGTAATACCAGTGTCCTTGCATCTGTTCCACCAAATCCTCTCATGTAAACTTTATTGGTTGTGCTAGTTGATACAATTCCCATGCTATTTCGAATATTTACACCTGCAACATTTTTCAAAAGTTCGTTAGCATTCAATCCGATGGATTTTTCAATATCTTTTTCTGTTATAATTTCAATACTCGCAGGAACATCTGTAACTTTTCTCTCTGTTTTTGTAGCCGTAACGGAAATATCCCCTAAGTCTACCGACTCTCCCGCATAACTTGTTGTATGAAAAACAAGTAATGAACTTGCCAATGCTGACGATAACGTAATTTTTCTTTTCATATATTCTCCTTTTAGAAATTACACATTCATATGTTAATTTTTTATCCCCATTCTCTTTTCAAACCCCTCTTTGGTTGAGCTGAATGCCCTGAAGTTCAAGATATCAAAGTGCAGGGCATCCTCTTCGGGACATGCCGCAACACATTTGAGACAGAGGATGCAGTCATCCCTTAGGATATTGACATCCGTGACATTATCCGCGATATCTTTGATCTGCATATCGCATACGGCATAACAGTCGCCGCACCGTGTACACTTGCTCCCTTCTTTTCTCAGCTGTACGATGGAAAACTTTGAAAAGATATAGTGCAGTGCACTCATAGGGCAGAAGAAGCAGAAGAACCTTTTTTTGACAAAGCTTCCAACAAAGAACAACCCCGAAAAAAGTATCCCGAGTGTCGTTAGAACCATTGCTGTTTTGGTAGAAAAATCAATCGTCCACTGGGAAAAATCCCCGTTCAATGTTGGGGATATGATCCTTGCCGGGCACATTTGGCAAAATGCGGCAGACCATTCGCCGCCAAGCAGCCCTACGCCCATCAGCAGCGGGAAGAGAATGACGATCACGAGGAAAATATATTTTACTTTTGAAAGTTTTTCAAACTGGCTTTGGCTGTAGGTTGAGTATCGTATCCCCATACTTTTGCGCAGATAGGTAAGCCAGTCCTGCAAAGTTCCGAAGGGGCATACATACCCGCACCACCCTTTATTGAGAAAGATAAACCAGAAGAGGAACCCCAACAGTCCGGTAATGACAGCGATACCCGCCCCGCCGAGAAGGATCTGTGCCGGCATGGAGAGCTGGTGCTGAAAGGGGATAAGATAGCATGCGCCTGCTGCTTCACCGTTATAAGGGCAGGCAAAGATCGGAAGCTTCGACCCAAGGTCAATGGCGAAATATCCGCCATAGACAAAAAGGATAAAACTGAACAACTGGATCACAAACCGAACCTTTTGAAGGTTCATGTTATTGATGATTTTTTTAATCTTTTGCATCGATGCGTACCTCCCTGAATGGGGCTGTTCTGTTGCGTCTGAACCGATAGATGATGCTACCCGCAATAAGCAGTGTCAGCGTCATCAGTAACAGTGCATAGCCGTAGGATTGATAGTCATTGGTGTTAGGATAATAGGTTGCCGGATAAGTTAAGATATAGTTCGTATTATCTTGTTTATGTTGCAAAGTAATCAGCATCTCCTGCTTGAATCGCTTATCAAACGCATTCCAGTCGGGGAAATAGTCCCTGATCAGCTGGATCGACACATAGCCGCCGCTGTCTGTTTGAAACGTTTTTGTCCATCCCGACTGCAAAGCGATTTTCACCTCTGCATTTGCCAGAGGTCTGTTTTCAAAAAGTGCTTGAAAGGTCAGGGTGTCTCCCATAGCGTGTGTATAGAAAAAACTCTCCTCCTCCTTATCTTTGATGCGTACCAGATCGATCTTGGTGCGGTTTTGAGACAGCACTTTTTTGATCTCCGGATCGTAAATACCTTCTGCACCGTGCATCCCGCGCAGATATTCCAGTTTGGCGACTTTATAAAATCTCTCAGTAGCCGTTTGGCTTTCATCGACAGCAAACAGATTGTAGTACCCGTTGCCGGGGACTTCAAAACCAAGCACTTTTTGCCCTCGGCTTGATTTTTCTATGATCGGCTTTTCCTGATGATTCAGACCATAGTAAAATGTATCCTGTGTGCTTGAACGATAGTGCTTTTTATCATTTATATCGCCATAGACAAGCCATACATTTTGAGTCGGGACCTCTTTTTTGCTGCCAGGCCTGCCGCCGCCGAACCCATAGCCGCTATGTCTGTTTTGCTTCATACCGGGATCAGTCAATGAAAAGTAAAAAGATTCGCCCGGATCGATGCGTGTTTGCGTGTATCTTCCCTCCTGCGGGTCTCCAGCCTCTTTTAGGTATGCCGGTTTCCCGCCATGGCTGCTGTGGCCGCCATGGCCCATCGATTTCGCGCCATATGTGCTAAAGACATATCCCGTATAGAGGTTCAATCCGATATAGAATAGGATCATCAATGATGCGAAAAAGTATCCCAGCACTTTTCTGAATTTTGTCGCATCGATCAACTTGATCCGTTTGTACAGGAGGATGAATGCCCAAATGACTCCGATCCATTTAAAGAGTTTAAAATAGTGCAGCCACCCATCCCCTCTTTTTGCCAATGCTTCTACTTCCACATTGTTGAAGCCAAACCCCTGGGCAAAACCATGCACGATCGTCTGATACTCTTTGAGAAAGAACATCTCCAGCGTATGTCCCAGAGAAGCAAAGATAAAGAGCGGGATAAAGGCAACCCCCAAAGTGGTAAAAGTGGAAGCGTAATCTTTTTTTAATACTTTGGAAGCAAGATATAATCCTAAGATAGCAAAAAAGAGACTAAAAAGGATCGCATATAAAAAAGCAAATCCCCCTGCATAGTCACCCATTCCGAAAAATGCTGCGGTTTTGTTCCAGATAAACTCATCGGCGATCTTGCTTCTATTAAGACCGTGTGCAAACCCCATAGAGACCGGGATCGAAGCAAAAATGAGGATATAGGTCCACACCTCTGCGCTCAGGATCTTCAGTTTGCTGCTTAGCTGCTCGGCAGGCTTGGTGATCTTGAACTTCACCGCTTCACAGCTTGCCGCACAATCCATACAAAGGGTACAGTCATCAGTCTGGTTTTTCTTTGCAAAGGTAAAAGGTTTGAGGTTATACTGGCAGGCTGCTGCACACTCAAATGTTCGGCAATCTTTACAGGCATCCGTATAGGTTTCAAGCTTTGTAAAGGAGAGTTTGTCATAGGCTCTTGTCAGTGTACCGATAGGACAGATATATTTGCAGTAGCTCATATCCTTGTAAATATAGTAGAGAATGAAGGCGAACAGCGTCATTGCCCCGAACATCAAAGCTGTATTGAACGGTGACTTCCAGAATCCCTCAAAGGTATAGTATATCCCCCACCATCCGATCACCAGAAGAGTGATCCCGATATACCTGTTCTGCATCCATTCGGGCATCGTCTTTTTCAAACCGTGCTTTGTGATATATTTTCCCAGAAAACCGTGCGGACAGATACCGCAAAATAGACGCCCGAAGGTAGAGAGGGTCACGACCATAAAGAGCGCCCAGAAGACTCCCCAGAATACGGCACCCGTAAAGATGTTCTCTTTCCCTGGATATGCAAACCCGTAATAGATCGCATAAAAAAAGAGTGCCGCCACAGCCACTCTTAATAGAAGTAAAAACCTGGTGTTTTTGAATAAAAAAGCAAAAACGGGATTTTTGAACAGATCATTGTTGTCCCGTTTGATAAAATCAACCATCAATCTTCCTTACAAAGCAATTTTTCCCGCAAATACCATCATCCCTATGACGATCAGCAGACTTGCGGCAAATATCTCTATATATTTAATATATTTTCTAAACTGTTCAAGAATCCCCTGAACAATGGTTCCCAAGATCATTGTATAAAACAGAAAAGGCACCAACACCGCACCGAGTCCAAACGCGATGCCGTAACTCACAGCAGTCGTCCACATCGTGGTATTTGCACTCAATGCAACAAGGGTAAGGATCGGTGCACAGGGATTCAGAGATACCAATACCCCGATACCGAATATCCCCAAAGAGCCTTGAACGTTTTGAGAGTGACAGCGGGAAGTATGACAGCGCTTAGAACGGTTACTGAGGGTTCGTACAAGCAAAAAGATCCCCATACCTATTGTCAATGTTCCCAATATGACTTGAAACACTCTGTTATCATCCAAAATACTTTTTACCAATGCACTGCTGAGTGAAGCAGCCATTGCGATAAGCGTATAACTGAAGATCCTTCCGAGACTGAATGGCAATACAATTTGCGTGGAGTGTTTTACATCCTTGGAGTGCGTCATCAACAGCGGAGTCAAAAAAGGCATACATGAAAACATGCAGGCTGTTGCCCCTGACGTAAGACCGATCAGAAATAAAGAAAACAGAGAGACAGATTCCATCTATATCAATCTCTCTATGGTTAAAGTGTTATCAGTGGGCATTCTCCCTCCCAGGATCATTATTGGATTTACGCTGTTTCACTATACCCTAGAGACCGGGAAGCCTCCTGCAGTCAAGT
>JAQUFB010000007.1:14811-36288 GCA_028684885.1 Sulfurovum sp.
GATTCCATCTATATCAATCTCTCTATGGTTAAAGTGTTATCAGTGGGCATTCTCCCTCCCAGGATCATTATTGGATTTACGCTGTTTCACTATACCCTAGAGACCGGGAAGCCTCCTGCAGTCAAGTTGGCAAAACCTTTATATAAAAGCGTAAATTTTTTATAGATATGATAACTCTGAAGTATTAATTTACTGTTAATTTTTTCGTCAGCTTATTATTCTTATTATCAAGATAAATATTTATTTCCCCTTTCCCGCTAAGCAACTCTAAGCTAAAATTAAAGGATCAAAACCAAGGAGTGACAATGCCCAAACATCTTTTTGCCATCTTCGGCAATCCCGTCTCCCACTCCAAGTCACCGCTGATGCACAACTTTGCCTTTAAGGGCCTGGGGATCGACGGATGCTATACCCGTTACCTTCTGGAGGATGGAGAGAAGTTGAAGGAGAAGTTCTTTGCACTTGGCCTCAAGGGGATCAACATCACCGTGCCCCACAAAGAGCATGCGTACCGTGCATGTGACGAGCTGGATCCTTTTGCCCAAAAAGTCGGTGCGGTCAATACCATAGTGGGAAAAAATGGAAAACTCTATGGCTACAATACCGATGCACCCGGTTTTCTCAGGGCGATCAGTGAATTCAGAGGAGTAAAAAATGTCCTTTTCCTGGGTGCAGGCGGTACGGCACAGTCCACTTCAATGATCCTCAGAGAAGCCGGATATGACGTGACCATCCTCAACCGCAGTGCAGGCCGGCTGGTACGCTTTCAGGAAAAGGGTTTTGAGACCTATACATTCGAGAACTTTCAACCGCAAAAGTTTGATCTGGTCATCAATATGACCTCAGCGGGGCTGAAAGACGATGCCCTGCCTTGCCCCGGGGAGATCCTTGATACAGTGATACCTTCTGCAAAAGCCTGTATCGATGTGATCTACGGCAAGGAAACACCCTTCCTCAAAGTTGCCAAAGCCTATGGCAAACCCACCAAAGACGGTGCAGACATGCTGCTTTATCAGGGCGTCATTGCCTTTGAATACTTTACAGATCATGCCTATGGCTTTGAGGAGATACTGCCGCATATGCAAAAGGCATTTCTCCTCTGACTTCCTTTTTTTGCGAAATTATCCCCGCAAAAAGAGAATGACAATCAAATGACAATCCAACTGTGTAATATTTCAGTCAGGGGGAAGAATGAGTGCCGAAGTAGAAGGGTCGACCTTTATATTTCAATCTCGTTCAACTACATAACATATCCGATACTTTGCTGGAGTTCAGACCACTTTGAGCAGGAAAAAGATACCAAAAAGTTGGTAGTATGGACGCTAAAAACAAATATGTAAACAGTTCACATATCTCGGAAGCCAAATTTAGAGAGATCATAAGATACTTCTCTGAGGATCTGAATGCCACCCAAATCTCGAATTTAACGAAAATCAGCAGACCTACAATCAATAAATATTTGAAAGCCATTCGTATAAGGATCGCAGAATACTGCACTCTTGATTCCCCCTTCTCTAAACCAGAAGAAATGATAGAAAATTATTTTAGTGACAGAAATATCAGAGACAGGGGAGGAAGAACCGCAGTAGAGAAGAGCATCCTCTTCGGCCTTGTAAAGAGAGAAGACAAGGTCTATACCGAGATGATTCCTGATACCAAGAGAGCCATGATGCAGGCGGTCATCAGAGATAAAGCGGGTATCGACACTCTCACCCATTCAGCGGAATGGAGAGGGTATCACGGATTGGTCGATATGAGGCATAACAGGTACTTCCGTGTCCCCCATGAAGAAGATGAATCGGGAGAAAAACACAACCGGATAGACAGACTGGAGTCTTTCTGGAGTTATGCGAAATACAGATTAGCCAAATTTAGAGGCATTGAAAAAGAGAAGTTCAATTTGCATCTCAAAGAGTGTGAGTACAGGTTCAATCACAGAGGCGAAGATCTCTATAAACTGCTCTTGAAAATCTTCAGGAAAAATCCTATCAATTTATCTTGACACTATGCCATCATCCTCTTCAGGACTGTTACCCTAAAGGCCTCTCCCCTACCAAAATCCACTGAGATATGCTAAAATAACCAAATGGTTATCCCGCTTACTGTGTACCAAAGCAGTATCTGCGGAACAGTAAGACGAAACGGCAGAAGAAAAAAGCTATCATTCAAACAGGCAAGGCACGCTATGGCAGAAAGAACGGTTGTACAGCAGGTTATTTCCTATTGCAAAACACTGAAGGTGCTCTACGTGGAGGACCACAACGAGAGCCAGCTTGCCTCGATCCCTCTCTTTGAAGATATCTTCGGCAAAGTAGTCACAGCAGATAACGGGAAAGAGGGCCTCAGTGTCTATATCAATGAAGAACGTAACAGCGGCTACAATTTTGATCTTGTCATCACGGATATCCAGATGCCTCAAATCAACGGCATCCATATGATCGAATCGATCTACAAAATCAACCCCGAACAAAAGACCCTCATCCTTTCAGCCTACCAAAATGAAGAGTACCTTGTCCCATTGATCAATCTTAATGTCAACGGATTTATCAAAAAACCTTTAATGCTTGACGAGATCTTCCGTCAGCTTCATAAAATTTTTAAAAAGGAACTCGGGGGAAAAGAGTATCTCTTTGCAGAAAACTACCGGTATGACGCTGAAAACAAAAGACTCTTCAATGAAGATCAGGAGATTATGCTCACACACAACGAGATCAAGCTTCTCGATCTGTTTCTCAATAACCCTCGGCAATACTTTTCGATCGAACAGATTTTTGACCATCTCTTTTTCGATAACCCGCTTAAAGATTTCAGCAGCCACTCTATACACGGGATACTCAAACGATTTAAGAACAAGCTTCCCGAGAACTTTATCATCAACAATAAAACCCAGGGATACAAGATCAATGAATCATTTTACAAAAATCCATAATCGCTATCCTTCCGTCATCAAAGAGTATCATGAAAACCGTTAACCTGATCTATACGGACAATGTGCAGCTGGGAACATTTATCCATGCGCATGGACTGACACATCAAGAGCATATCCTCATACAGGTATTTACAGGCATCATCGACAAGCAGTTCATCACAGCACTGATAGAAAACCTTCTCTCCCTCCTTCCGCAAAGCAGGATTATCGGCGCAACAAGTGACGGGATCATCGACAATCACAGGATACTCCAGCTGGATACACTGATCTCCTTTTCGGTGTTCAATACAACCGTACCGGAGACCTATATCAGCGAGAACCCTGCCGACAGTTACAGGCTGGGCCAATCACTGGCGCACCAGTTTCCTTCCGATCAAAAGATCAAAGCGGCCATCTGTCTGACAGACGGGCTTCATACCAACGGAGAGGAGTTCCTTAACGGTCTCTCAAGCATCAACCGTGAAGTGATCATCGCAGGGGGTCTGGCCGGAGACAATGGACAGTTTAAACAGACGTATGTATTTTGCGACAAAGGCATTACTTCCCGCGGTGCCGTTTCCGCCATACTTTACGGCGAGGATCTCATCGTATCAAACTACAACAGTTTCGGATGGCAGAAGATAGGGAAAACGCTTACCATTACCAAATGCAACAAAAACAGAGTCTATACGATAGACGGCATGAATGCCACTGAAGTCTATGCCAAGTACCTGGGGGACGAGATCAGGGACAAGCTTCCCTCTACGGGCGTAGAGTTTCCTCTGATTATCCAAAGGGACGGCATCGATACCGCCAGGGCAGTGGTGAAAAAACACTCTGATGGCTCCCTCTCCTTTGCCGGCAACCTCAAAGAGGGAGAAAAGGTCCACTTCGGATATGGGAATACCGAACATATACTTTTCCACAGAGAGCAGGTCATCAGCAAAACACAGATGCTTCCTGCCGAATCGATCTTTATCTACTCCTGTATGGCGCGCAGAAGACTGCTCGGAGAACATCTCAAAAGCGAACTCAATCTCAGCCTCAATACAGTCAATGTTAACGGATTTTTTACCTACGGGGAATTCTTCCACTCATGCAGCCAGGCGGGTCTACTGAATCAGTCCCTGACCCTGTTGATCTTGAGCGAAAGCCCGGGGATCAGAACCTATCCTTCCAAGGACACTCCTCAGGTAAAGTACAACGACTCGGTACAGACAGTCAATGCGCTTTCACATCTGATCGCACAGACGACCGAGGAGCTGACTGAGCTGAACCAGAGACAGGAATCAATCATACGACACGAAGTGGCAAAAAACAGGGAAAAAGATCAGCTCCTGCTGCATCAATCCAAATTGGCCCAGATGGGAGAGATGATCAATATGATCGCCCACCAGTGGAGGCAACCACTCAACACGATCTCCTCAGTAAGTTCCTCGCTTTTGCTAAAAAGCCAACTGCATATTTTGGATCAGGGAATACTGGAGTCAAAACTCAGGGATATCAATACCTACATCGAACATCTCAGTACCACGATCAATGACTTTAGAGAGTTTTTCCGGCCGAACAGAGAAAAAGAGATCACCGATATCGTCGAAGTGATCTCCTCTCTCAAATCCATTATCGGCGACCAGCTCAACAGTGACAATATCTCTCTTGAAATTATCATAGAACACCCTCTCAAGCTTATCTTTTCCTACCCCAATGAGATCAAACAGGTGATACTCAACCTGATCAAAAATGCAAAAGACGCGATCAACAGCCACTGCACAACCAAAGGCAAAATCACTATCCATGTCAAGGCATCAGGGAAGTATATCTCCATCAGTATTACGGATAACGGGGGCGGTATCCCCGCTGGGATACGGGAAAAAGTTTTTGAAGCCTATTTTACCACCAAAGAGAAGGACGGCACCGGAATAGGACTCTATATGTCCAATGTGATCGTCAAACAACACCTGAATGGTTCTTTGGCATTTCACAATACACACGATGGCACGGCCTTTGTTATAAAGCTACCTGCCGCATCAGAAACCGAACCCTAGAAGTATTTGACTATGATTAACCTTAAAAGATTACAATAGGATAAACAAAGGAGTATAGATGATCAATGTCCTGATGATAGAAGATGATCCGGAATTTGCAGAGCTTCTCAGTGAATATCTGGCTCAGTATGATATCAAGGTCACCAACTATGAAGATCCCTACCTGGGGCTGAGTGCCGGTGTAAAAAAGTTTGATCTGGCTATTCTTGATCTGACACTTCCCGGGATGGACGGACTCGAAGCGTGTGAGGAGATTGTACGCAAATATGATATCCCCGTGATTATCTCCTCGGCACGTTCCGATATCAACGACAAGGTCAAGGCACTGGCTCTGGGAGCGGATGACTATCTTCCAAAACCCTATGATCCCAAAGAGATGTATGCACGCATCACCTCTTTGCTGAGACGCTACTCCAAAACCAAAGAGAGCGGTGACACCCTCCCAAAGAGCGACTTCGAGATCAGGGGCGATACGATCTATTTCCAGGGGCAGGCGCTCTCACTGACCCCTGCAGAGTTCGAGGTTCTCTCCCTGCTTGTAAAACATCAGGGTATTACCCAGTCACGGGAGCAGATCATCAATGCTTCGGCGACAATGAGTATCGACTCTCAAGGCAAAAGCCTTGATGTGATCATCTCAAAGATACGATCCAAACTGGGAGATCCCAAACGTATCCAGGCCGTGCGCGGTGTCGGCTATAAGCTCGTCTGATGACTTCACTGCGCAATAAGATCAACCTGATATTTTCTGTGACCTTTGTATTGCTTGCCGCACTCTTTATGGCTTCGATCAAGTATGACCAAAGCCAGCATTTGGAACAGACAGAGACACAGGAACGGGAGATTGTCCACTATATCTACAGCTACTATCTCCAGACCGGCAAAATCGATGAAGCCTACCTTGATGCACAGAATATGTCCCTGATTACGGATAAAGGGATGCTTGTTCAGATCGAAAGTTTTTTCAAAGAGAAAGGAAAATACAAGCGCTATGCCGTAGATACTTTCCGGCTAAAACGTGTACTGCTGATCAACAATGACCGCTTTCAACTGATTCTGGAAAATAAAAACAAAATGCAATTCCCCTTCAAGAGGATCATTGTATTTTCCATCGTCTTTTTTCTTATCCTGATACTCTATATATGGATCATACGCAGCCTCAAGCCCCTCTCGGTACTCAAGAACAAGATCAAGACCTTCTCTCAGGGTAACCTCAATATCTCCTGCAAAAGTGACAAAAAGGATGAGATCGCGGAAGTGGCCAATGAGTTTGACCATGCCGTAGAGATGATCCGGGAGCTATTGCAGTCGCGTCAGCTCTTTTTACGTGCGATTATGCATGAACTTAAGACACCTATCGGGAAAGGAAGACTTGTAAGCGAAATGCTTCCCGATGAGAAGAACAAAGCCCGCATGCACAGTATCTTTGAAAGGCTGAATCTGCTGATCGATGAGTTTGCGAAGATAGAACAGATCACCTCAAAAAACTTCCAGCTCTCCATCAAGCCCTATAAGGCCTCTGATCTAGTCGAGGCAAGTATCGATCTTTTGATGTTTGAAAATCCAAAACAGCATATCACGATCAAAACCATCGAAGACTTTAAACTCGAGGTCGATTTTGAACTTTTCACACTTACACTCAAAAACCTTCTGGATAACGGGATCAAGTACAGTACCGATAAGCATATCAAAGTGATTATCGGGAAGGGGTGTATCGTGGTAGAAAACAGAGGAGAGATGCTCCAGGAACCGCTCGAACACTACTTCAAACCATTCCATACGTCCAAAAAAGGGCTTGGGCTTGGGCTCTATATCGTAAAGAGTATTCTGGATATTCACAAGATGGGGCTGGAGTATGAACATAGCGAGGGGATCAACCGCTTCACTGTCAAAAAGTAGTTCTATTCCGGCGAAAGCCGGAATAGAAGGAAATATTACTCAATCGTATCAGAGAGCATAAACGCCAGTTCAAGCGCCTGGGAAGCATTCAGCCTCGGGTCACACTGTGTGTGGTAACGGCTGGCAAGCCCCTCTGCCGTGATCGCACAGGAGGTACTTCCCGTACACTCTGTCACATCATTTCCTGTCATCTCAAGGTGGATCCCTGCACCCACCGTTCCCATCTCTTTATGGATTGCAAAGAACTGTTCCACTTCGCTAAGGATATTGGCGAAGTCTCTGGTCTTAAATCCTGTTGAACTCTTCTCCACATTTCCGTGCATCGGATCACAGGACCACACCACATTTCTCTTTTCATCTTTCACGCGCTTAAGCAGTTTCGGGAAATACTCACCTATCTTATCCGCCCCCATGCGCACGATAAGGTTCAGTCTTCCTTCTTCGTTTTTCGGGTTAAGTGCATCGATCAGTGCGATAAGCTCATCCTCACCCATTGACGGTCCTACTTTACAGCCTATCGGGTTCGAGATCCCTCTGAAGTACTCTATATGTGCTTCATTGAGGTCTCTGGTTCGATCGCCGATCCAAAGCATATGCGCCGAACAGTCATAGTATTCACCAGTCTCGCTATCCAGTCTTGTCAATGCCTCTTCATAGTTGAGAAGCAATGCTTCATGCGAGGTATAAACTGTTGTCTGCTGGAGCTGCGGCATAATATCGCTTGTCAGACCGCAGGCAGACATAAACTTCATCGCACTGTCGATCTTGTTGCTGAGCTCATCATACTTTTGTCCAAGCGGATTGTCTTTGATAAAGTCAAGGTTCCACTGATGCACTTTCTTCAAATCAGCCATCCCTCCTCTTGAAAATGCCCTGAGAAGGTTGAGCGTCGCTGCAGACTGATTATAGGCCCTGATCATATTTTCAGGTTTCGGGACTCTCGCCTCTTCCGTAAATTCGATACTGTTGATGATATCTCCGCGATAGGAGGGGAGTTTGACTCCATCGATCTCTTCAAAATCAGCACTTCTAGGCTTTGCAAACTGTCCTGCAATACGCCCTACTTTTACAATAGGCTTGCCTGTCGAATACATCAGGACCATATTCATTTGAAGCATAAGTTTGAAAAGGTTCTTGATACTCTGCGCATTAAAATCCGAGAAGCTTTCGGCACAATCCCCGCCCTGGAGCAAAAATGCCTCTCCGCGCCCTGCTGCAGCAAGTTTCTCTTTGAGATTTCTTGCTTCTCCAGCAAAGATAAGAGGAGGATAAGAACTTAACTCTTTCTCTACGGCCCTAAGCGCCTCCTGGTCTGTATAGGTTGGTTGTTGCTTGATAGGAAATGTTCTCCAGCTGCCTGGTGTCCAACTCATAGTCGTTCCTTGTAAAATAAATTGGATGATTATAGCTTATGGGTGCCTCCAAAAACCTTAGAGTGAGAAAAGGCCCTTTTGCAAGGCAGTATATTATGCAAGAAGAACTGCTCCAAATGTTCAAAATAATAATCAAATCAGAAAAGTAACATTTCCAAAAAAAGTCTAAAAAATTATCTTGTTTTATCGTCGTTTAAGTTATTCACCTGTGTGAATAAGTTGTGAATAACTCATATTAAATAATGCAACCCGTATTTCCGGGAAGCACGCTAAAATAGATTTATTCACATCTATTTCTTGGCTATAAATGTGACAAAGTTTGCCCACTGAAAGAGGGTTGAGATGTGTCTGAAGCCCGCTTTTTCACACATCTGGATATTCTCTTCTATCGTAAACGGGATCAGTACATTCTCAAGCGCTTCACGTTTCTGCGCGATCTCATATTCGCTGTATCCCTGCTCTTTTTTATAGCTGTAGTAGATGTCGATAAGCTGTTTATCGAGCTTTTTGTCTTCAAAGATCACCTTTTCGGAGAAGATAAACATCCCCCCTTCGTTCAGCCCCTCACAGATCTTCCGAACCAGCTCCGGACGCTGCATAGGACGGATAAACTGAAGGGTATAGTTGGATACCACGATATCTTCTCCGCCAAACGGATAGGTCAGCATATCGGCAAGCTCCAGATCGATATCCGCACCGAATGCCTGACACTTCTGCTTTGCACGGTCCAGCATCGCCTGAGAGTTGTCAATCCCCTTAAGGTGCATCTTTGCAGTCAGCTTGCTGTCAAGATCAAGGAGAAATTTTGCCGTAGATGACCCAAGATCCAGTACGCTTTTCCCCTCGCCCTCTTCAGCGAGGATGACAGAAACGATCAGCTTGCGTACCTCATCGTAAAATGGGACCGAGCGGCTGAGCATATCGTCAAAAACAGAAGCGACGGCTTCATCAAATTCAAACTTCTTCTCTATAGGATTTGAAAATACCTTATCTTTCATCCCGTATTCATCTCTTTCTTTTATGATATTATACCCAATCGTACCGGAAGCAGCTGTTTAAAGAAAATTTTCAGCTCTATTCCCATTCATTGAGATCATCTATATTTTTTTATTGATATCAAGGATATCCAACCAGAATTGAACCCTCCGATCAATTGCTCCCCTCATCCTTATGACCGGATCAGAGTCCGGCATGACAGATTCAGGATCTCTGTTTTTGATGCTTCAAAGCCTATGGATTCCAGAGACCTACGGGAAATGCCCTTGCGATACGAATCCGGAATGGCAATACCCTTCACAAAAAGGCATTCTTCATAGAAACGTGCAATAATAGGAACTCCTCAAAAAACCTTTATGAAAAATATCAGTCGATAAACGCTTTTAAAAGAGTGTAATAATGTTGATCATGTGATATTGTATTATGGCCTTTCCCCTCTATCACTTGAATCCTAATATCCTTTTGGACAAAGCAACTGGCAAGCTTATAGGCATGATGCGGCGGTGTGATCCTGTCATCCTCAGCAATGAGCACCAATGTCTTCTTTGCACTGACCTTTTCTGCATACGCTATACTGCGATAGCTCTCTTTCAAAATAAGTGACATGGGAAAGATCGGATAGATTTCCTGGGCAACACTCTGGAGACTCTCAAAAGGGGTGATCAACACAAGTTTTTCGACCTCTCTTTGTGAGGCAAGATAGACTGCAACCCCCGAACCCAGACTCCGTCCGATAGCAATGATCTGCTGATGATCATTTTTGATCTTGTCATAGATAGCCATCGCATCGCTAAACAATCCTGCCTGTGTCGGTCTGCCGCTGCTTCCGCCATACCCCCTGTAGTTGACCAGATAGACGGTATACCCGGGAAAGTTTTCATAAAAATCTTCAGCGCTATAGGCTACGGACTCACCGTTACCGCCAAAGTAGATCATAGCCTTTGACTTTCCCTCATTCAGAGTGATCACTCTGATCGTTTCACCATCAAGTATAAAGGTTTTTTCAGGGAAGGGGTGTTTTACCGCCGGAGTCGGATAGTAGATAAAACTGCTTTGAAAAATATAAAGCAGCACACCGCCAATCATATAAACCACCCCCAAAGAGGCAAGAAAAGTAAAAAAGATATTTTTCATCCCAACAGTTCTTTTGCTTTTTGAATATCCGCCTCGATCTGTCTCTTCAGGGCTTCAAAGCTCTCAAACCTTTTGTTGATACGGAGAAGATCCACAAAAAGAAGCGATAGACTGCTGTGAAACGCATCGATCTCCCGGTCAAGGATATGTGTCTCAACGGCAAAGTTGCCGTCCGTGGTGACGCGGTTTCCCACAAAGCTTACCGAGTCATACCATCTATCTCCCAGCTTGGTACGTGTGGCATAGACCCCTTCAAGGGGCAGCTGATAGTGGGAGACAGCAAGATTGAGCGTAGGGACGAATGATTTTTTCCCAAGCCCCTGCCCCGGTATCACTTCCCCTTCTATCTGATAACTTCTTCCCAGCAGCGCATTGGCCATCTTCACCCTCCCTTCTCTGAGGTACTCCTTGATCGTACGGGAGTGTACGGGGATCCCCTCATGGCAGACCTGCTCCACTACCGTGACCTCCCCGTCAAACAGCGTTTTCAACAGTGCGGCATTCCCTCTTTTTTCTCTTCCGAAATGAAAGTCATACCCCACAATGATCTTCTCAAGCAGAGGAAAATCCTCCAACACTCTTGCGACAAATGCTTCCGGAGCCAAACCTCTGATCTTTTCAAAATGGTAAAAACAGCAGATCTTATCGGTATAGCAGCAGCGCTTATACCCCGGTGTCAGATAGCCGCCGTTTCTCTCAATGATCACGATCGCATCTGCCTGCGCGATCAGCGCCTGATGACCAAGATGAATCCCGTCAAAAGAACCGATCGCAATGCTTTTAATCTTATTGAGTAACTTCAAATTTCTACTTTAAATTTTTAATTTTTAATTTTTAATTTTCACGAAGTGAAACAGGTACTCTTGATTCCCCGATTTGCCGGCTACCGATGAAGCACTCTCGTACTTCAGTTCCCAACCAAGAGACTTGACGTGTGCCTCAAACTCCTCTTTTCTCTTACGGATCGCATCACTGTCCTGGACAACACCCCTGCTGTCTCTCTTCACCTCACGCCCCACTTCAAACTGTGGTTTGTAAAGAATGATGATATCGTGCATACTTAACCTATCGATCGCATCGATGATCTGCAAAACAGAGATAAAGGAGACATCGCAGGTGACTACTTCAAACCCTTTGTCATCCTCAAAATTACGGATATCAGTCTCTTCATGCAATGAAAGTCTGCTATCCTGTTTTAAAGAAACATGCAGTTGATCACTTCCCACATCTACACAGGTCAATGATCCCACACCATTCTCCAGTAAAATCTGTGCAAAACCGCCTGTACTCGAGCCGATATCCAGGGCGCGTTTCCCCTTCAGCGCCATCGGATACGCTTTCAAAAAACTCTCCAGTTTACGCGCTGCACGGCTCACATAGAACTTCTCATCTTCTACTTCCACCTGTGTATCGGGCGTGATCTGCATCGAAGCCTTGGCTTTTTTGCCGTCTACTGTCACTTTACCCGTTTTGATGGCATCCAAAGCACGATTACGGCTCTCGAAGTAACCCTCTTCTACCAAGTATTTATCCAGTCTCATAACATCTCCTTCATCTCATCTTCAGTCAATGTAGCCACACCAAGACTCTCAGCTTTATCCAGTTTGCTTCCCGCATCCTCACCGTAGATGACATAATCGGTCTTCTTGCTCACTGAACCGCTTACTTTGGCTCCTAGGGTTTCCAGCATCTCTTTGATCTTCCCTCGGCTCTCGCTCATCGTACCGGTCAGCACGACCGTTTTACCTTTGAAGGGGTTTTCTTCTGCCTCAACTTTTTTCTCTACTGTCGGCTGTATCGTTTCAAACAGCTTCAGTACAAAATCATGGTTAACCCGCATAAACTCAAGCAGCGAGTTCGCCATCTCTTCGCCGAGACCGTCTATCGCAACGATCTGATCGTATGTCGCATCAACGATCCCAAGGCCAAACTCCAGGGCCAAAGCTTTGCTTGCTACTTCACCGATATGCTCGATACCCATCGCATTGATCAGGCGGTAGAGCGGTACCCCTTTGGTCGCATGGATAGCATTGATCAGGTTATTGATACGCTTCTCCTTAAAGCCTTCCAATCCTTCCAGATCTTCATGCTTGATAAAGTAGAGATCGAGAATATCCTTGATGATCCCCTCTTTGACAAGTAACTCCACGATCTTGCTTCCCAGCCCGTCGATGTTCATACACCCTTTGCGTGCGAAATGGATGATAGAGTTGATCACACGGTCCGGACAGTGGAGGTTCTGACACTTGATCAGTGCCCCCTCATCGAGCAGTTCACTTCCGCAGGTGGGACACACTGTTGGACGTTCTACCGCGATTTCCGAACCGTCTCTACGCTCCTCGAGTACCTTGATGATCTTGGGGATCACATCTCCGCTGCGGATAATAATCACACTGTCACCGATACGGATATCTTTGCGTTCGATCTCATCGAAGTTATGCAGTGTAGCGCGGCTCACCATCGCTCCTTCGATATTGACCGGTTCGATCTCTGCCACCGGGGTAACCACACCCGTACGGCCTACCTGAAGGGTGATCGCCTTGATCTTCGTCACCTTCTCGACCGCAGGAAACTTATAGGCACACATCCATTTGGGAAACTTCACGGTATAACCGAGCTCTTCCTGCTTCTCCACCTCATCGACTTTCAGTACCATCCCGTCCATCATCATCGGAATCTCATCACGTTTGGAGATCAGCATCTGATAGAACGTCTCGATCTCCTCGATCCCTTGACACTCCTGTGCAAACGGCGGTTCCAAAAAGCCAAGAGAATAGACATAATCCATCTTTTCAGAGAGCCTCTTATGCTCCAGAACATTCTCTCCAAGCCCCCAGGGATAAAAAACCAGCCTGCGTTTGGCGGTAATGGAGCTGTCCAGCTGTCTCAAGCTTCCTGCCGCTGCATTACGCGGGTTGGCAAAGAGGCTCTCCCCCTCTGCCAAACGCTCTTCATTGATCTTTTCAAAGTCATCTTTACGTATCACCACCTCACCGCGTATTTCGATCAACCCCTCATAATCGATCGTCAGCGGGACAGAGCGGATCGTACGGACGTTGTCCGTCACCTCTTCACCTACGACACCATCCCCTCGTGTGATCGCACGGATCAGCTTGCCCCCTTCATAGAGCAGGTTCATACTTGCCCCGTCAAACTTCGGTTCGCAGAAGTACTCACACTCGCCTAGATTCTTCTCCACACGCTCCAGCCACTCTACGACCTCATCACGGTCAAAGACATCTTCCATACTCCACATACGCTTGATATGCTTTGCCTTGCTGAACTCTCCGCGTACGATACCGCCCACACGCTTCGTCGGCGAATCTTCCGCAGTTTCATCGGGATGTGCTTTCTCATACTCCAGCACCTCATGATAGAGCCTATCATACTCTTCGTCACTGGCGACAGGGTTATCCTCTACATAGTAGGCGTGTGCCCACTTTTTCAGGGTTTCTACTTTCTCTAAATACGTTTCGTTTGTCATATTTATTTACCTTTTCACTACTCTATAATCCATACGATAATGATCTTTAAACCAGCTACGCTGTCAACTTACACGCAATGCTCTCTCAAAACTGTCAAGCATACCGGTTCTAAACGCCTCATCCCCTGCAAAAAGTTTATAGAGTTCAAGCTCTTTTCTTCTCTCACGATTCATAATCTCTGCGACCATTTTTTCAAGTGCCAATCTTCGGGTGTGTTCATCTTTGTTCTCTTCATATTTCGACTTATAGTCATCATGTGTTTTTACTTTCTCCATCAGGTTGACAAACTTCACTCGCTGCTCTTCCGGGGTGGCTTCCCATCCATGAAACCACCTTTCGTTAAATGTTTTTATAATATCATCTAGCGGATCTTTCTCCTCTTCGCTTCCATGAGCACCTCTGGGATTCGGATTTTGCGGATCAAGCTCTGTTTCGCTCTCATCCAACCCGATACTTGCACTAAGTTTTACCCTTTCCAATCCATAAGTAGATAAATCAACAGAGTTTAGAAGCTCATCAAGTGCATCTTTATCTTTGTCTTTTATGATCATCTTCGGTATTAAAAACTTCAGGAACCAAAAGAGTTTTTCCCAGGCGATGATTTCATAAGGCATGATGGAAGCCATCTGCCCGTAAATCTTCACAAACTGCTTTGCTTTGATTTTATAGTCGGCTTTCTCCCCATCTTCCAATCCAAGCTCTTTGTTAAACCTTTGTGCTGCGACATCTATAATAACAGAAAGCTCACTTGCCTCTACACCCCTAAAATACTTTTCAAAAAAGACATCTACTTCGCTTTGTTCATATACACCCAAATCATCAAGATTATCTTTTAACTCATGCAGTACATTGATATCTGTCTCTTCACTAAGCGTTGTCGAGGTATAAAACGGATCAAAAGAAGCTTTAATATCTTCAACTTTATTGAAAAAATCCAGTACAAACAGATCTTCTGTTTTCTTGCCGTATTTTGGAGATGAACGGTTTAGTCTTGAAAGTGCTTGCACCGCTAAAACACCTTGAAGTTTTTTGTCTACATACATAGCGCATAGTTTTGGCTGATCAAACCCTGTTAGAAATTTATTTGCAACTACAAGGAGTCTGTATTCATCCGTATCAAACTTTTCACTTATATCTTTTGAGGCAAAGCCGTTGATACTATCTTCTGTGTACTCTATCCCTTTTATCTCTTTTTTTCCGGAAAATGCGATAATCGCTTTAAACGGATTTCCAAGCTCGTCAAGCTTTTTGATAATGGCCTGATAGTACGTTATGGCTGTTTCTATATTTGCCGTCACCACCATACCTTTGGCTTTGCCTTTTAGCTTTTTGGTCTTCACTATATTGTTGATAAAGTGATCCAGCATGATCTCCACTTTTGTAGCGATAGTCGATGGGTTTTTCTCCACGAAGCTTCTCAGTTTCTTCTGCGCTTTTTTTGTATCAAATAGAGGATTGTCTTCGATCGATTTTGCTATCTCATAGTAGCTTTTATAGGTGGTGTAGTTTGAAAGTACATCAAGGATAAACCCCTCTTCAATGGCTTGTTTCATAGAATACAAATGAAATTCTTTTTTTGTTCCATCAGCTTGTTTTGTACCAAACTTTTCAAGTGTAGTATTTTTAGGAGTTGCTGTAAACGCAAGATAAGAAGCATTTCCTTTCATCTTTCTGCTTTTCATGATCTCAAGCACTATATCTTGTATATCCAGCTCTTCATCATACTCTTTTTTGCCCATTGCTTCATTCATCTTAGAGTGTGCCGTACCGCTTTGGGAGGAGTGTGCCTCATCGATGATCACTGCAAATCTTTTATCGCTAAGATCACTTATCCCATCTACGACAAAAGGAAACTTCTGTATGGTAGTGATAATAATCTTTTTACCGCTTTCAAGATTGCTTTTAAGCTCACTTGAACTGTACGCCGGAGCTACGATATTTTTCACCTCACTGAAGCTTTTTATGTTTTCTCTTAGCTGTTTATCAAGTATCCTTCTGTCAGTAACGACGATCACGCTGTCAAAAAGAGGATAGTCCATCCCCTTGCTGCCATTCACATCTTCACTGGCCGGATACACTTCTATAAGCTGGTAGGCACTCCATGTGATAGAGTTGGATTTCCCGCTCCCTGCACTGTGCTGGATAAGATAGGTTTTACCCACTCCATTGGTACTGACATCATCCATTAGTTTTCTTACCACATCCAGCTGATGGTATCTGGGAAAGAAGAGTGTTCTTGAGCTGAGTTTATCGCTCTCTTTTCCATCAAGCCGTACAAAGTGCTGGATGATATTTGCCAGTGAAGATTTGGTAAATATCTCTTCCCAGATATAAGCTGTTTTATGACCGTATTTGTTTACAGGATTTCCTGCTCCGTGGTTGTTTCCTTTGTTGAATGGCAGGAAAAAAGTTTTTTTGCCGTCCAGCTTAGTGGTCATATAGGCCTCATCCGTATCTATGGCAAAGTGAACGATACATCTGGCAAAGTTGAGCAGGGGTTCTTTGGGATCTCTGTCCTCTTTATACTGTTTGATACCGTGAAATCTTGCATTTTGTCCTGTCCATGGGTTCTTTAACTCCATCGTGATGATCGGCAAACCGTTGACAAAGATGACCATATCGAGCTCAAGAAGTGGGTTTGCAGTTGAGTATGTCACCTGTCTGGTGACGCTGAACTGGTTAGAGGCAAACCGTTTTTTGACCTCTTTCCCACTTGAAGCAAGGGGTGCGATATAAAAAAGGGTAAAGTGAGCATCCTCTACATCAAGCCCTTTTTTAAGTATCTTGAGTATCCCGTACTTCTTGATCATCTTGTCAAGCCGCTGGATGATCTTCAGCTTGTACTGTGGATCTCTTTTTAGTTTTTCTAGCTCCTCTTCTTGAGTGGACTCTAAAAAGCTCCAAAATCTCTTTTCATCAATGGCATACGCTTTGTTGAAATCGCTGTTATACCCAATATAGAACTTGTGATCTGAACCGTATCCCGATACAGGATCACCTGCTTTGTCCTTTAGCTCCTCCAGGCAAGTACCTGTAAGATATTTTTCTATACTGCTTTCCAATGCCTGTTCATTTGTCCAACTTGCCATTACTTCTTCCCCTCTATCTGTTTTGCAATGTTCTCCAACACTTTGAGATTTTCTCTCTCGCCGATCGCTTCTCTTTCTTTTCTTCTTTGGGCACTGAACTTTTTGTACTCCTCTTTGGCTGTTTTATCAGCCTGCTTTTTTGAGATATTTCCAAAGTTTTGCAGTACATCTCTTTCGTTAAATTCCAAAAAGCTATCAAGCTTCTCTTCCCAATCTTTTAAAAAGATCTGTTTTCTTCTTTTGGCTTGATCCTCTGCATAGTCTAGCCACATCACCACAATACGGTTAAGCTCATCTATCTCCTGCTCGCTCAGGTAGTTTTTCGCCACGGTTACATCGGTGCTTTTGATATTCTCTTTTTCAATAGCCGTTATACCCATATTTGGTTTTGTAGCGTCTGCTCTTGTAGAAATAATTTCAGCAGCTGTCTTATGTGTAACAGCATAATGAAGTTTGTTTTGTATGTGTTGAAAGAACTTTGTTGTCTCACTCCATGACGGGTCATAATCGCTTGCAAGTTTAAATATCTCTCGCACTCGCAAGTACATTCTTCGTTCACTAGCTCGAATATCTCGAATGCGTTCAAGCATCTCGTCAAAATAATCAGGCACAGTAGAATCAGCTACAGGAGGGTTTTTTAGCCTCTCATCATCCATCACAAACCCTTTGACGATATACTCTTTGAGTGTAGAGTTTGCCCACTTTCTAAACTGCACACCGCTTCTGCTTCGCACTTTAAATCCAATAGCAATGATCATATCTAGGTTGTAGTATTCTATATCTCTTTCTACTTCTCTATCACCCTCTTTTTGAACTGTTCGGTAATTCCGAACAGTTGAGTTTGGATCTAGCTCTTCATCTGTAAATATCATCTTGATATGCTCACTGATAGTCGATTTTGACTTGCCGTAGAGTTCACAAAGCTGTTTTTGAGAGAGCCATATCGTCTCATCTTCTAATGTTACTTCCAGCTTTGTTTTACCGTCACTGCTTTGATAGATCAGGATCTCACTCATTAAACTACTTCCATTTATATCTGTCTCTCAATGGAGATAATTTATAGTCATTAAATTTGATAACCTCATGATGCATTAAACGGCCAACAACAATCGATGTTTTGACACCCTGCTCTTCAGCAAAGGTGATTACACTCTTTTGCGAAAAGTCACCCGATGCTATGAATTGTTCAAAATCCTTATTGTTGATCAGTAAGTCACTGGCAAATCTATCTGCTTCATCTTCCTGTTTTTTCAGTTTTGGGTCATCACACCCATCTTCTAAAAAGACTTCTCTTTTGGGATGACGTAAAATATGTCCTACTTCATGGAAGAAACTGAACCAAAAAATATCACTAAAACCGCCTCTTGGTGTCATAGCTATAACTGCTTTATCACTATCTAGCCAAAACGTTGCGCCATTTACTTTTGTATTCTTAAAATGAGGGAGTAAGACAAGTACTACTCCACAACCATTTAAAACTTTTTGTAACTCGTTGATAGATTCATTGATATCATCCAAATTCATCAGAGATTTCAGTTCAGCCAAACTCTCTTTGAGTTTTTTCTTATCAAAGATTTCAGTCTCTATCTCTTTTGCTTTTATCCTCGCAGCTTGTATCCAGGTGGCGATCGATTCATGAGAAATTTTTCCATGATTTGAGACTCTAAATGCCGGTTGATAAGCTTTTACATGGGATATCTGTGCCAGTTTTGCCACACTGAAAAATCTTTTAAGCTCATCTACTCTTTCAACCGCTTTTCTGGTAGCTTTGACAAAACCGAGCTTGACCAAATCTGCATAGGGAAAATTTTTCAGAAGCGTACTCTCTTCTTCCATCTGTTTTAACTCTTCCTGTCTTGCCAATACGATCTGATACTCGCTCTCCAGCCCGATCCATATATGAGAAGGGACTCCCAAAACATCTTCAAGCTCAAGCGCGGTAGTGGATGTAATGCTTTTTTTTCCTTTTATTATCTCATTGATAGCTTGTACCGGTCGTCCTAGTCTGTTTGCTAGTTCAGCCTGACTCATCCCGAGTTCTTCTATCGTCTCCTCCAGGAACTCACCGGGATGTATCGCTAAGTCTGATTGATAGATATTAGTCTCCATAATGCTTGCTCACTTCCTCGATTTTTGCTATATCGAATGCATCTCCGTCATTCGTTATGATAAGTCTGTAAAAACCTGTAAGGGTTATCGCAAACTCTCCATCTCTATCTCCGGTTAGCGGGTGAAATTTCAATTGGGGAATTTTATACAAATCATCAAATGATTTTGCACTTTTTAAGATAGCAACTCTTTGTATATACCTCTTTGCTACCTGTGTTCCATAGGCTTTAACGGCTTCTTTGTTATTTTCATATTGTTTTTGCAGTTTTTTTGTTTTAAACCTAATTTCCAACCAATACCCCTATTCTTCACCCTTAAGGTGAATAATTATAGTATTATTTATTTTAATAATCTCTTAAACTTTTACCTTCCCAGTAACTACACTATCTATCAGCGATGCTTTATACTCTTTGAGTTTTGCTATATAGTTTTGTTGTAGCTCTATGGCTTTATCGATTTTTGCTGTTTGAGTTTCGATGTATTCTACAATTTGGATTTGTTCTTCTTCTGGAGGAAGCACAATATCAAGTCTTTTAAAATCATTAAAACTTAGGTTTTGTCGTAAACCTGAACCAAGCTTGTAAATAGCTTTTGTAATATCTAATACATGTAAAAGATAATGCCAATATTCCGAACTTCCATTTTTTACATTCAGATTTAAATAGGCACTTGTAATAATTCCATCATCTTTCGCTAAAGCTGTTCTAAGACTTACTTTATCGTTTTGTAAATCAGTACATCTGATGATAATATCTCCAGCCTTTACTATTTGATAAGTTTCAAAAGACTCAGGAACAAGTCCTACCAACTTTTCTTTTGGCTTTCTTATGATTCGACCATAGGACAATGAAAGAACTCTATCATCAATCATTCCAGTATTTTTTCGCTTATTTTCACTGAAAACTCTAAGTCCTGGAAAAACTTCCCAATGCTTTGGTATCTCTCCAATCCATTCAACACCACTATCTTTAAACTCCACATCTTTATCTAAGCCTTTTGTTACGGCTTCATTGATAGTTATCTGTTTTTGCTCTTTTAGCAGTTCTATAAGCTTCTCTTTTTGGCTTATGGCATTATCTATTTGAGCTGTTTTATTATCCAAAAATGAAACTATTTGACTTTGTTCATCTACAGGAGGTTCTATATAAGCAATATTAAGTAAATCATTTGGACCAAGTGTTGATCGAACTCCAGAACCAATATTGTTATATACTTGAT
Source organism: Sulfurovum sp. (assembly GCA_028684885.1). Taxonomy (GTDB): domain Bacteria; phylum Campylobacterota; class Campylobacteria; order Campylobacterales; family Sulfurovaceae; genus Sulfurovum. The sequence goes on from JAQUFB010000007.1 coordinate 35,068, forward strand.
TAATATAAAGAGAATAATAATAGTAATAAGCGAATCTTGGAATACTATTTTGACCAGTTTTAAGTCGAATATATGCAGAACTCATTATTCCTTTTTCATGCACAATTCCAACTCGGCTTGTAGAAATATTTTCTAAATCAATTAACTTAAATACTAAATCATCTTTTTCAAAAATTTGATATGTTGCATAATCTTTTGGAACTAATCCCTCTGGAGAATCTATATTATTATTAACAACTCCTCTTAGAGTTAAAGATAATACATTATCGCAAATTCTTTTTGTATTTAATGCCTTTAAGTTCTTATGAAAATATTTTGCTTTTAATATTTTCCAATACTCAGGAATCTCCCCCAACCACTCAACGCCACTCTCTTTATAAGAACTGTATTTTTCTAGTTTACCCATCTTATACTCCTAGTATCTCTTTGATAAGACCCTCAGAAGCCTCTTCAAGCTCAAGTATGTCTTTCGCCACTTCTTCCAGAGTTCTTAATGGTTTATGTGTATAGAAGTATTTGTTAAAGCTTATCTCATATCCTATTTTTGTGCTATCAAGATTTATCCAAGCCTCTTCTATATGTGGTTTTACTTCTTTGAGAAAATAGCCATGAATATGATCTTTTAAAGGGATGTTTTCACTATCTCTTAAGTCTGTGTCGCTCTCATATTCACAGTACTCATCTTTCTTACCTGTTGCATAGTAACCAAAGTCTGCAAGTTGCTCTTTCTCACACCCTAGATGATCAAGCAGTTTCTCTAGCTTTTCTCCATTTATCTTAGATACTTTTTTGATAACTTTTGCTGCATTTTCATCATACCAAGACACGGCGTTTAAGATAGCATTTTTCTCTGTGGCACTTAGCTTTGTTTTCTCATCTTTTAGAACTTTTTCGACATCCTCTCTAAAGATATTGAAGTCATCATACTCATCAGTTCCGATTTTCTCTTTTAACATATATGCACTCTCTAGTAGCATTTTATGCTTAGCCCATGTATCTTTTGATATAAGGGCTTTTTTTTGCTTTGCATTGAGGCTTATATCTTCTTTGTCTAAGTACTCTTCTATCGTTTTTTTGTATTTACTTATATCTACATAGCACTCATCGCCAAACTCTTCTAAACACCATCTCATAGGCTCTTCCAAAGTTTTATCAAATCGTAGTGTCTCTATCAGCTCATCTCTGAACTGTGCTTTTAATCTTTTTGGTCGCTCGATATTT
>JAQUFB010000074.1 GCA_028684885.1 Sulfurovum sp.
ACATCTGCGAAGCGCCGGTGGAGAGCCATATCTCTCTGATGCAGTCATTCATACCGGCGCATCCGGAGTGCCTCTACAGTGCTTCACTGCCCAAAGAAAAAGTATTTGAGTTCTTCGAAAGCAAAAAAACGGTCTTTTTGGAGGATGATGAAGTGGAGTACCTCTATGGGGTCGTCATGAAAGGGTTCTAGCCCACTTTATACGCTTAGTATAGGATGACGATACGCTTCTCTTTTAATCACTGCTCTCTTTTTTCCTGGTTTTGGCAAAGCCGGCACCTTTTTTCACTTTTGCCTTTAACCTCAAAGCATCAACCATCGAACGATAATCCATTCCCGACTGATGCATCGCTGCAAAACAGACAGCGATGACTGCGATGGCATTGGGCACTTCACCTTTTTTCTTATAAGACTGCAGATTCTTCTCGCTTACTTTTATCAGCTTGCTGAACTTGGGGAGCGTGATCTCGGCATCCAGCAATAATTTTTTAAACTCTATAAATGTCATACACTACTCTTTGATTTTGATCCAGAAATTATAACATATCACTATATTATTTGACATATAGTTATAAATTCAATATAATAGTTATATTTTATTACCATTATTGGCTATAAAATAAAAAAACAAATCAGAAGGAGAATTCGTTTATGGCAAAAGTATTGAAGAAGAAAGCTATGAAAAAAGTAGCAAACAAGGCGACAAAGAAAGCGGTGGCTAAGAAAACAGTGGCTAAAAAATCTGAAAAGAAAGTACTCAAAAAAGTGACTCAAACCATGCTGAAGAAGAAACCCTCTACTAAGAAAGCGGCAAAAAAGGTAGCGAAAAAAGTGATCAAAAAAGCTGCATAATCTTCAAGGAGCAGCAAAGGCTGCTCCTCACTCTTCTGTACTCTCTACAATTTTTTCAAAAACTCCGTTTTCAGATAGATCATTGTCCCGTTGACTCGTCCCTGGATATGTGTCGGATCATCGGCTACCATGCGGATATTTTTCACTGTGGTCCCCTGCTTCGCCGTAAATCCGGCACCCTTTACGGGAAGGTCTTTGATGATAGTGACACTGTCCCCTTCATTCAAAAGCGTACCGTTGGAATCCCTTACTTTCATTTGCAATCCTCCCTCTTCCAGCCCCACTTCGGCCCACTCCAGTACCGAAGGATCAAGATAGAGCATATCCAGCATATCCTGCGGCCACCCTTCAGAAGCGATCTGTCTGAGTATACGGTATGTCATCGCCTGTACTGCAGGCTCCGGGCTCCATATCGTATCATTCAGACAGTGCCAGTGGTTGACATTTTCCATCGGATTGTCCAGCAGCGCCCGGCAGGTATCACACAGCAAAATAGACTGCTCGGCACTCCCGTCCGAAGGCTCCACCTGATAGACGGACAATCCCTCGGTCGCACCGCACAACTCGCACTTTTCGCCGCTGCGTTCCCTGAGTATCGTTTCCAGATTCAGCATCATGTACCACCTTTGAATTACTTTTAATTATATTCTATCGAAATGCTACTTTAAGACTCCAAGTCGTCCTTTCAGTCCCAACGTAGTCGTGTAGCCGACCTCTGTAAACTTTAGCTCTCCTTTGCCGTCAAAGATAAAGGTTGTCGGAAAAACTTCAACATTGAAACGTCCGGCCCACTGGCCTTCTGCATCATTGAGTACTCGGAACCGATAGCCGTTCTGCTGCATATATCTGCGCAATGCATCCTCTGAACCCGAGTTCACCGCAATGCTCAGTACCTCATACTCCTCTGAGAGCGCTTGTATGTTGGAGGCTTCTGCCTTGCAGACAGGACACCATGTCGCCCAGAAATGCACCACGAGCGGTTTTCCCTCTGCCTCCCTGCTGTTGAAAGCGCTACCGTCTATCAGTGTTGCCTCTATCCCCGGCAAACTGCTGTTCTGAAGTTCGGGACTTCTCAGATAACTCAGGATATTGCTGACCACAAAAAGCATTACGACAAAGAGGAGTATCTCCTTGAGAAGTTTTTTTATATTCAGCTTCATACCTTCAACTGCTCCAGCCTCTGCTTCAGCTCTCCCACATATCCCCCTCCATAGAGTGCCATATGTACCAGAATCGGATAGATCTGGTAGAGCGGCACCTTCGTCTCATAGAAATCCGCGCCTAGAGGATGTACCTTGGTATACTCCCCGAAAAAACGTTCCCCGAAGGTATGAAAGAAGAGGATAAAAGCAAGCTCCATCTCCCTGTCCCCAAAATAGATCGCAGGGTCGATGAAACAGACTCCGCTTCTTTCATAGAGTATATTCCCGCTCCAGATATCCCCGTGCAGCAGAGAAGGAGTGATCCGACCCATGTCGATACGATTGTAGAGCCCGCTGCATAAAGCCTCAAGCCGCCCTAGCAGAGACTTTTCCAGTATCCCTCTCTCATAACAGAGTTTTGCCATCGGCAGGATACGCATCTGGGAGAGGAAAAGGCCCCAGTTGTACTGCGTCTGTTCGTTGTTTTGGGTGAAAGAGGCGATGGTGGTATTGTAGTAGTAGCCGTACATCCGGCTTTCGTTAGTCACCTGGTGCAGTGATGCCAGCGCTTTGGCAGCTTCGATCTCACTGTCATAACTCAGATTCCTGCACGGTTCTATATACTCCAGGACCAGTGCTTCTTGGGCGGAGGCGACCACCTGCGGAACTCTCACCCCCTCTTTCCTGAGATCCTCCAGCATCCTTGCTTCGATCAGGAGATCATCCCTCTCCTCTGCTGTGGTTTTGATCAGAACAGGCTGCCCATCCAGCCGCGCCTGATAGATATCCCCTATCTGCCCCGCATCCAGGTAGGAAAGATCGGATACCCCGCTATCCAGCAGCCGGGAGAGTTTTCCCCGGATCACTTAGAGATCCACACCGTCCCAGAACTCATCATAGTCCAGGTCTGTCATCATATTCTCGTTCTCAAAGTTCTTTTCCCGCAGCCTTTTCTGCTGTGCTTCAAAATAGAGCTCCAATGCCTCTTCGAGCATCCTGTTGACATCTTTGCCGAGCAGTTCGCTGTAAAGCTGCAGATTCTCGACAGTGGAGTGTTTCAGTTCTATCTTCATATCTTCTTGCATAGAATATCCTTACACGATTTAGTTTTAAGGCGAAGGCACCTGGTTCAGTACAATATCGATGATCTTGTCATTGGTAAAGTCATTGAATTTGGCATGTTCCGTCTGTATGATACGGTGGCGGAAGACATCATGGATCACCTGCTTGACATCCGTGACAGCCACTTCATCCCTTCCCTGCATCCAGGCATGCACTCTTGCACACAGATCCAAAGCCATCGTACCTCTGGGACTCACTCCTACTTCGATCAGCATCTCAAGCTGTTTGCTCTGGTAACGAAGCGGATAACGTGTTGCAAAGACCAGCTCGACGATATATTTTCCTATCGCTTCGCTTCGCGTGATTTGCTCCAGCTCCTGCCTTGCCGCAAGGATCAGCTCCTGGGGGACTTTCGGCTCTTCTTCGGATTTTGTTTTCATACGTTTATTGTGTGCCTGTTCGAGTATCAGATACTCGGAAGCCGTATCGACATAATCGATCTTCACATGCATCAGAAACCTGTCTTTCTGCGCTTCGGGAAGAGGAAAGGTACCCGTCTGTTCGATAGGGTTCTGCGTCGCAAGGACGATAAAAAGTTCGGGAAGCGGATAGGTTTTGCCGGCGATCGTCACCTGCTTCTCCTCCATCGCTTCAAGCATCGCCGACTGTACTTTGGCGGGCGCACGGTTGATCTCATCAGCGAGGATGATATTGCCGAAAATCGCTCCCTTCTCCAGATGCAGCACAGGTTTCCCGTCCACTTCGTAGACCTTTTCATATCCCAATACATCGGAAGGCTGCAGATCAGGCGTAAACTGTATACGCGAAAACTTGGCATCCATCACCTCTGACATCGCACGTACCGTCTGTGTCTTGGCAAGCCCCGGCAATCCTTCTACCAATACATTGCCACTGGCCAGCAATCCCATAATAAACCGGTCTACAACCCGCTCCTGACCGATGATCCTCTCATTCATCTGCTTTCGCAGTGAAGCTATCGCTTCTCGTGGTGTCATACTTTCTCCTTTCAGGGATGGCCTTTATTCTTCTATTGTATCAAAAACTTCACAAGATATCAGGATATCACTTCCCAAGTAGATAAATAAGATCCGGGAAAAGTACAATAATCAGCAGTGCGATGAGCTGCAGGAGGATAAACGGTACCACCCCTTTGTATATTGCCCCCGTAGTGATCTTGTCTCCTGCTGCACCCTTGAGGTAAAAAAGTGCGAACCCAAAAGGCGGCGTGAGGAAGGAGGCCTGCAGATTCATTGCGATCAGGATCGCAAACCAGACCGGATCGATCCCAAACGAGGCAACGATCGGTACAAGGATCGGTACGACCACAAAAGCAATCTCGATAAAGTCGATAAAAAATCCGAGCAGAAAGATCACTGCCATGGCAATCAGAATGAACATCCACTGATCCCCCAGGTCACCCGCAAAGAACTCCATCGCCATCTCTCCGCCGCCGAGCTCGCCAAAAACCAGGGAGAATGCCGTAGCGCCGATCAGGATCATAAAGATCATTGCCGTAAGCTTCACTGTTTCTATCGCCGCATAGCGCAGCATCTCCGGAGAAAAGCTCTTCTTGCCTATTGCCAGAAGTACGGCACCCAGTACACCGATGGCTGCAGACTCCGAGGGTGAAGCGATACCGGCAAAAATGGACCCCAGCACCACCCCGATCAGCAGCAGAGGGGGGATGATCTCCTTGATGGCATCTCTGAGCACTTCACGGTAAGGCTCCTCGGAGATGATCGCGGGTGCCGCCTCTTTGTTCAAAAAAGAGACGACCAAGATATAAAGGATATAAAGCCCGATCAAGATAAGTCCGGGGACTACTGCGGCCTTAAAGAGATCTCCTACCGACAGGTGCATCTGATTCCCCAGAATGATCAGCACGACCGAAGGCGGGATCAGCTGCCCTAGCGTACCGCTTGCAGCGATACTCCCGGAGGCGAGTGCCGGCGAATAGTTCTGCTTCAGCATCAGAGGCAGCGCAATGAGGCTCATCATTACCACCGATGCCCCTACGATACCCGTACTGGCAGCCAGTATCGCTCCCACAAGTACCACAGAGATCGCAAGCCCTCCTCTGACTCTGCCAAAGAGTTTTCCCATGGAGATAAGCAGGCCTTCTGCCATCCTGGATCTCTCCAGTATCAATCCCATAAAGATAAAGAGCGGCACTGCCATCAAAGTCACATTGCCCATGATCCCGTAGGTTCTGTAGGGCAGCATCTCCAGTACATGAAGCCCAAGTTCATCGGTGATCAGTGCAAAAAAGAGTGCCACACCGGCAAAGACGAACGCCACCTGGAAACCGGTCATCAGCAAAAACAATGTAAGTGCAAGCAAAAGGATCACAGGATCGATCCAGTAAGCCATCCTGTGATACCATGCCGCATAGACAAGCATACCGAGCAGCGCTACGACACTCAACATTCGCCACAGTACCCGCTTCTGCTGCAGCCTTCCATACGCTTTGATGATCTCGCTAAACGACTGTATCAAAAGCAGTACAAATGCCACCACCAGCATCCCCTTGATGAGCCACCGGTGCGTCAGACCTCCAGGATCCGATGAGATCTCCTGCTGAAGGTAGCTTTGATAAGTCATATCATAGGCGTCATAGATAAAAAGAAGGGAAAAAGGGATCACCAGCAGTAGCTGCGAGAGAATCTGTACTACGGCCTTCGTATTGATACTGTAGCGGTCAAAAAAGATATCCACCCGCACATGTTTGTCATGCTTGAGCGCATAGCTCAGCCCCAAAAGAAAAATGATATCAAAAAGATACCACTCCACTTCCTGCAATGCGATGGAACCGGCACTGAAGAGATAGCGCATCACCGCATCATAGGCGACAAGAAGTGAAAGCATCACGACCAGCATTGCCGCCAGAAGACCACTGTATGTGGAGAGTCGATCAAGAAGATAGGAGAGTTTAAAACGTTCTGTCATCGTGTGTATTGTCCGTTGTGTTCATTGGAATGATTTTACCCTATCTCTACTTGATATCCATCTATATTGTCAAACTCATTGTTCCCTGTTATTTGCAAATGTAAAGTATTGATCAAGATTTTAAATTGTTATTACATACCTTCCCGTATGATGCAAGTAGGTACTTTAGCTTTTTAAAGTGCATAAAATAATAGTATGATATATAAAAAATCAATAATTTTGAAAAGATTAATAGAAATTTTACATATCTCTCTTTATAATAAAAACGCAATTCAATCTATAAGGATTCCAATGGAAAGAAGAAGTTTTTTAAAAATCACAGGAGCTTCAGCTGCGGCTGTAGTGATCGCTCCATCGCTGATCACCCAGAGGCTCTATGCAGAAGACGGCCTCTCACTTTATGAAAGCTATGAGAAAGTCCATCTGAAAGATGCGGACGGCAACCCGCTCAAAGCCAGTACGTTACAGCCCGAAGTGAACTATGTCTTCAATTTTCCCCATATCGCAACACCCTGCATCCTTGTGGATCTCGGGCGGCCTGCAAACAAAGATGTTAAACTCACAGCAGATGACGGGACGGAGTATCTCTTCAAAGGGGGTGTGGGCAAAAATGGCTCTATCGTAGCTTACTCGGCGATCTGTCCGCACCAGCTCACCCACCCTACTCCGGATGACAGTTTTTTCCAATACCTTGAGAGAAAAGGCAAAACACTCGCCCTTCCCGATGCAAAAGAGGCTGGAATTTTTGTCTGCTCCTCCCACCTTTCGGCGTTTGACCCGGTAAACGGGGGGAAAGCCATAGCCGGACCCGCAACCGAGGGGCTAACGCAGATCGTGCTTGAGATCGATGAGAATGATGAGCTTTGGGCAGTAGGTGCTTTGGGGCCCAACCGTTTCCATGACTATATGGATGCTTTCAAGCCTGAGTTCAAGAAATACTACGAGAACAAAAGAAAAGCAAAGAGACTTGTCAAAGAGGAAGCGAAAGTGGTGATGCTTAAGCAGTTCACCAAAAAGATTATTCAATACTAAAGGAGCAAACAATGATACGAAAACTGAGCAAGGCACTACTCTTCAGCTCTCTTTTGGCGGCAACTGCACTCACGGCAGAAGAGGCACACTATACGAAAGCGGACAGGATCAAAGATATGATCACCATGGCAGAGGGGATGGAGCAGATCCAGTCAGGACTGCTCTACCGATGCAAAGAAGGCCAATGCATCATCAAGGGTGCGGAAGATATCAAATCCGTTCTTGTTCATTTGGAAAAAGTCGATCCGAAAGATTTTCTGGATGCAGAGCAGCAGTATGCCTATAAATTTGCCAAAAAAAGACAGCTTATGTTAAACATGTATCTCAATGAGATGCTGGAGGAACTGCAGCGAAAAGATATGGATGCGGTGGCTCACAACTATGGGTTGGCGCTGCGTGAATGTACCTCATGTCATATGAGATTGCGTTCGAACAAATAATTAATATTAAATATAATTATGATTTATTTTTTATTAAAATAATCTATATAATTCATATTTTCTTTAAGTATTATTTGTTAAGATAACGTTACCCCAAAAAATTAAAAGCAAAGGATGACAACATGAGTATGGAAAGAAGAGATGTGTTTAAACTTGCGGGTGTGGCTGCAGCGGCAGCGGTATTGCCATCAGTGGCAGTCACAACAGCCGGTGCAGCGGAAATAGCAAACAAAGCAAGCGGAAAAACCGTTCTTGTCGTGGGAGGCGGTTTTGGAGGCCTGACGATCGCCAAAGAGCTGAAGAAAAAAGATAAAAGCATCGATGTGACTGTGATCGAAAAAAAAGATATCTTTATGGCATGTCCGTTCAGCAACACTTACCTGGGCGGGCTCGAAGGTGTTTCTCTTGAAACACTGACACACGACTTCTATGCCCCGGCAACAAAACACGGATACAACTTCGTGCAGGCAGAAGTAACAGCGATCGACAGAAAAGCAAAAACTGTCACTACGACCAATGGTAACTTCACGTATGATATCCTTGTCCTCTCTCCCGGCATCGCCTATGACTATAAAGGGCAGTTTCCGGAGTGGAGTGACGAAAAGATCGCCCATGTAGCACATGCTTGTCCTGCCGCATTGATGCCAGGAAGCGAACACCTTGCGCTTAAGAGACAACTTGTCGATATGGATGACGGTGACGTAGTGATCGTACCGCCGGCACAAGGCAAATACAGATGTCCTCCGGCACCCTATGAGAGAACATCGATGGTTGCGAACTACCTCAAAGAAGAGGGGATCAAGGGAAAAGTGATCGTACTGGATACCAGAGGCGGCAAGTTCTCCAAAGGTGCAGCCTTCCAAGAGAGCTGGAAAGACCTCTATGACGGGATGATTGACTACAAAGGCTTCACAAAAGTGATCGATGTTGATCCGGCGAAAAACGAGATCACCTATCTTGAGTTCACGGATGCGGCGTCACTTCTTGAAGGCGATCCCGAAGAGGCGACAAAACATACGATCAAATACCAGGTATGTAACCTCATGCCGAACAATATCGGTTCACCGGTGATCAAAATGGCAGGACTTGAGACCAATCCTGCAGGATTTGCGCTCATGGACGGTTATACGCTCCGATCAAAAACCGATAAAAATGTCTATGTTATCGGTGATGCCGTAAGTCACGGTATTCCGCCAAGTGGCCATACAGCGATCTGGACAGCGAAACGTGCAGCAGGTCAGGTCGTCGCACAGCTTGCAGGAAAAGCATTTGATCCCAAAGAGGGTCTGCCGGTCCCGGTAGGTAACGTCTGTTACTCTATGGTCAGCGGCAATCCGGAAGAAGCGATCATGGTCACCCATGAGTTTGTTGCGCATGAAAACGGTATGCTTGTAGGGAACGGAAATGTTCCGAAACCAAAAGACGGAAACGGGAAATTCCGTTCAAAAGGGAC
>JAQUFB010000075.1 GCA_028684885.1 Sulfurovum sp.
CTCTTAACTCTTAACTCTTAACTCTTAACTCTTAACTCTTAATTTTTCACTCGCCCCGTGCCGTTGCTCCGTTGTAGGCGATGATCCCGGGACGCAGGTTGCAGACATGTTCGAATCCCAGTGACTTCATTGCATGCTGGACCTGGAAGCTTCTGCTTCCCGTGAAACAGTAGACGATAATGGGGGTGTGTTTTTTATCGCTGTGTTCCTCGATCTTCGCATAGAACTGGGAGGTGGGTACCAGTGCATCGGTCCCTACGATATGTTCCATCTGGTACTCCATATATTCCCGGACATCCATCAGCGTGAAATCCACCATCTTCAAACTTCTTGCCTCAAGCAGTGCCTCGAGTTCGTCGCCGTCAAGCTGTGCCTCATTGAGGAGTGCCTGCGCCTGCCCTTTGGTCAACCCCTGTGAATGGGTGTGGGCGACCTCTTCGGCTTCGTCTTTGATCTGCTGGGAGGCTGCATACTCCGGGGTACAGAAGATACCGCAGTGGCAGAGACCGTCTTCGGGGATCTCTTTTTCAAGGGCGGGTTTACAGGGACAGATACGGTTATCAGCCGCCTTCTGCTCCTCTTTTGTCTCCCCGATGACCATAAAGCAGGGGCAGAAACGTTTGCCGTAGATGAGTCTGTTTCTGGCTAACCCCATGGCTACCCCTTCATTCACTTCATCGTTGGGGTTCTGTACAAAACCGAACTGTGTGTTGACCTTCTCGACAAACTGCCAGGTCTTCTCCAGCTCTGCCTGAAACTCATCAGAGTTGATATCGATTTGTTGCATGGTTATCCTTTAATATGGTGTAGATTCGTTGTTGTCAAACTCTTTTGACAGATCTTCCAGCTCATCGGCAAACGCTTCCATCTTTTTGCCCCACCGCTCCAGGAAGTCTCCGGTTTTATGGAGATCGATGTGGATCTGGCTCTCGTTGGTTTCGATACCGGCACCTCTGCCTTCGTCAAGATCCTCGGAAAATGCTTCTACCTGGCGTGTGATCTGTTTGCCCATCTCGTCAAAAAAGTTTTTGGTTCGGTTTGTGTCTATCGTAATGACACCGTCTTCTTTGGAGATACCCAAGCGCCACAGCGTTGCGTTGGATTCACGCTGTTTTTCTGCTTCTTCTTTGGCTTTGAGTTCGGCAAGGAGGGCTTCTCTTGCTTCTTGTGCGATGCGCGCATCACGTTCGCTCTGTGATTCGCATCCATTGAATGCCAGAATGAGCAGAATGGATAATAGTAGCGTTTTGATGGGAGCCTCCTTAGATAGATGATAAACCATGGTGCAATTTTAGTCAAATATATTTAATGAAACGATAAAAAACGCTGAAGTAAAGAGGTCAGGGAAGCGCGGTCCATGCACCGCATTTCCCTGATGCTCTCTCCTCTCTTGCCAAAAAATTCTTTTTGCTACTTCTCTTTGCCAAAAATAAGGTGGTCAAGGCTGAACTTCCCTGCACCGAACGAGGCGAAAATAGAGAGGAACAGCATATAGTAGAGGGGGATCTCAAATCCGTTCTCCCCGGCAGGAAAACCATGCGGCAGATGGACGGTGATGATCGCCACGATCATGACTACGATCAGGGGCAGGGCAATCAGTCGCGTGAGAAGCCCCAGTGTAAGCAGGACAACCCCCAGCAGTTCGGTACTTGCTGCCATATAGGCGTTAAGTGTTGGAAAAGGGATACCCAGCGTGCCGAACCATTCCGCGATGGCATGGATATCGGCCCATTTGTTCATCGCCGGATTATAAAATCCATACGCCAGCACTAGTCTGGCAAAGAGCAGCGCGAGATCCTGCCCCTTGCTGAGTATCTCTTTGGCTATGGGATAGATATGCGTGACCATACAATCCTCCTTTCTTTATTGCAGGCAGTTAGCCGTTGCATTTTGTTTCAGCTTTGGGTGCCGCTTTTTTGTCGCTGTCGCATTTTCCTTCACCATTTTTTGGGGTGATATTCTTGTCACTGTCACATTTTCCCTGGCCGCATTTCCCTTCGCCTGTCCCTTTGCTGTCGGAGCAGCCGGCAAAGAGAAGCATCGCCAATCCTATTCCCGAAATAAAAAGCACTTTTTTCAACATGATTTTTTCCTTTATGATTTTTTATAGTTTCAAAGTATAATATGATGGTTGTGTACTCTCTGTGTAGGGGGGAGTTCCACCCGGAGTACACAGAGATGCTTCAGGATAACGCCTGACAGACTTGGAGAAAGAGAAGAGATGACACGAAGAGATTTTTTGGCAACCAGTGCTGCGGCAGGGCTTTCTGTCTCTCTCCATGCGCAGGAAGCAGATGCAGAGACAAAAACACTTGAAGCGGCACTGCCGCTTATCGCAGCGGTGCAGCAGCATATGTTCCCAGAAGCGGGCAGCCTTCCTTCTGCCAAAGCGATGGATGCCGTCACTTTCCTGAAGGAGACGATCACTCACGGCAGTTATGACAGGGATATCAGACGTTTTGTGATAGAGGGGGCCCAGGAGCTTGACCGTCGCACGAAAGGTAAATTTCTGACGATGAACCATGCCAAAAAAGAGGCCGCACTGCGCAGCTATGAGGAGAGCCGTTACGGCAGCAACTGGCTGACACGCATCATGACGCTGACGATGGAGGCGATCTTTTCCGACCCGATCTACGGCTCCAATATCGGGCAGAAGGGGTGGAAAAGCGTCGGCAGCTCCGGGGGAGTACCCAGGCCGAAAGAGAGGTATATCGCGTTATGAAGCACTTCGATGCGGTGATCGTGGGATCGGGCGCCAGTGGAGGAGCAGTCGCCTATACTCTGTGCAGGGCAGGCTACAGAGTGGCGGTCCTTGAAAAGGGGCGCCTGATACGCCGCGAAGAGTTCAGCAAAGATGAGCTGGCCTACTGCCGCAGGGATATCGTCACCCCGTGCCTTTTTGACGAGTACCATCTGATCGAAGAGAAAGTGGGGGAGAAATGGGTGGCTACCCCTACCTACGAGTCGGGATGGAGTTTCTGGAACGGAAATATCGTGGGGGGCTCCTCGAACCTGATGAGCGGGATGCTCCACCGCATGCACCCCGATGACTTCAGGCTGAAGAGCAAATACGGAGAGATCGAAGGGGCGAATGTCGTGGACTGGCCCATCTCCTATGAGGAGTTGGAACCCTACTACACGATGGCCGAAGAGGTGGTCGGGATAAGCGGGCTTGCCCAAAAACACCCCTTTGCGCCCTGGCGGAGCACCCCCGATTTTCCGCAGCCTCCCACCAAAGAGAACGAGGTTGTCAAACTCTTTGACAAAAGTTGTCGTGCGCTCGGGATTACGCCCCTGGTGACTCCGCGTGCTGTGCTCTCAAAAGAGAAGGGCCATCGGAATGCCTGCTATTACTCCAACTTCTGCGGAAGCTACGGGTGCAGCTCGGGAGCCAAGGGAAGTTCTACGGAGGCACTGCTTTTTCCTGCACTTGCCACAGGCAAGCTGACACTGATGAGCCACACTTATGTCAAGTCTCTGGAGAGTACGAAGGAGCAGGTGACATCCGTAGTGGTGATCGACACCGTGACGGGAAAAGAGAGCAGGATCACGGCGGATATCTTTGTGCTCGCCGCACAGGCGCATGAGAGCGTTCGGCTGCTTCTGAACTCCAAGAACCGGCACCACCCCAACGGACTTTCAAACAGCTCCGGAGAGCTGGGAAAAAACCTGCTCTTCTCTGCCGGGGGTTCGGGGCAAGGGGAGCTGCACAGGGAGAGCCTCAAGGGGATCGGTTTTGAAGCACTGATGGAAAGAGGACTCTTTGTCAACCGGTCGATCCTGGACTGGTACTATATCGACCACTGGTGGGACGGGAGGTTCAAGGGGGGATCGGTCGAGTTTATGTTCGAACATCAGAACATCATCTCCAGAGCCTGCAAAAACAATGAAGAGGGGGGAAAGCTGATCTGGGGGAAGGCGCTCGGGGAGAGGGTGGCGAAACGCTTCAAAGAGAGCAAGAGCATCCGTTTTGAGATCTTTAATGACTGGCTGCCCAACGATGACTGTTTTGTGACGGTAGACGAAGCATACAGGGACAAATACGGGATGCCGGTAGGCAAACTGCGTATCGCAGGACACCCCCATGACCTGAAGGTAGGGAACTACCTCGCCAAAAAGTGCGAAGCGGTACTCGAAGAGATGGGGGCCAAGAACATCTACAGCTCCGTCTCCTCACTTCCTCCGCAGAACCTGATCGCCGGAGGCTGCCGTTTCGGTGATGACCCCAAGAGTTCGGTGCTCAATAAAGACTGCCGGTCCCACGACATCCCCAATCTCTATGTGGCGGATGCCAGCTTTATGCCAACAGGAGGGTCGGTCGCCTATACCTGGACGATCTATGCGAATGCCTTCAGGGTTGCCGACCATATTGTCAGAGATTTAAGTGAAACGTAAAGTTGGGTTTATTTTTTATTAACTCTAGCTAGGTATTATTAGAGTATATTTGAAAATATGGGGGGAAGGGCCATATTCAAGCTGAAAGGAATACTCTTGAAGAAACTACACAGATTTCTCATTTCACTTGCGGTGGCCTCTATGGCTACGACGTATGCTTCGGCTGCGACGCATACGATCAAAAAAGGCGAGACGCTCTACACGATCGCCAAAGCGAACAAAACAACGGTGAGTCAACTCTGTAAACTCAACGGGATCAGGAAAAGCGACACGCTCATAGCAGGGAAAGTCCTGAAGGTTCCCGGCGCACAAAAGAGAGTTCAGGCGGCACAAACGGCACAGCATAAAGTAAAAAGCGGCGAGACACTCTCTGCGATCGCCATAGCGAACAAAACGACGGTCGATCATCTTTGCACACTGAACGGACTGAAGAAGAGTGATACGCTGAAGGTCGGTAAAGTCCTGAAGGTTCCCGGCACAACGGGAGCTGTAGCGACAGCAGCGTACAAAGTCAGGAGCGGAGATGCACTCTATGCGATTGCCAAAAGATACAAGACGGATATTGCAACACTCAAATCGCTCAATGGCCTCAAAGGAAATACCCTGAGGGCAGGGCAGACGATCAAGGTACCTGCGGTCAAAACCGTTAAAGTTGCAGCAAAAACAACAAAAACAAGCGGCAGAAAACTGGCGCAGACACTTTCAAGCCTCCCCAAATCCACCTATATGAAAAAAGAACCTTCCAAAAAAGATGTCTTTAACCTTGGAGATATCTTCTTTGGTAAAAATACAGAGACAGAGAAAGAGACCGAGGTCCTAAAAGTAGCCAAGACGAAACTGGGTAACCGGTATGTCTGGGGCGCAACAGGGACAAAAGATACCTTTGACTGTTCCGGATTTACGAAGTACTGCTATAAAAAGAACGGGATCGATATCCCGAGAACCTCCATTATGCAGTCCAAGTACGGTAAGTTTGTCAAAAGATCGGAGCTTAAAAAAGGTGATCTGATCTTCTTTGATACTTCCAGAGGACGCAAAGGGTATGTGAACCATGTCGGTATCTACATGGGGGACAACAAGTTTATCCATGCCTCTTCGGCAAAGAAAAAAGTGGTGATTACAAGCCTGGATAAAGCATTCTACTCGCAGCGCTATATGGGTGCCAGAAGACCTCTATAATCTCTCCTAATAAGAAGCCTTTTTGGCTTCTGATCTCATTCCTTTGGATACGTTTCTCTTACTTTTTATCCCCTTTTATCGATCAGAATTGATATCCGGCAGTATATAGCTTGGAACACAAATGGCTGTTGCTATAACGTATGAATTTCCTTTTTTACACTATTGAGGCGGTGGTTCTCTCTTTGAGAAAAAAAGTAGAAACAGAAACATAGAGGTTTCTTGTCTGGGGATATGAGGAAAGAGAGCTGTCAAAGGGTACTCCCCCCCCCGACAGCCAAAGAGGCGGGTAGAGCTTACTCCGCTTCCAGAACAGCGCCGGAGCTTGCATTGGTCACAAGCGCCCTGTACTGTTTGAGCCATTTGCTTGTCAGCGGTTTGACAATCGGTTGGAATCGGTCTCTTCTCTCTGCGATCTCTTCAAAGGTTAGTTTCGCTTCGAGGATGTAGTTGTCCACATCGATGAAGATCTCATCCCCGTCTTCCAGCAGGCCGATCAGCCCGCCTTCCGCAGCTTCAGGGCTCACGTGGCCGATACTCGCACCTCTGGTCGCTCCGGAGAATCTTCCGTCGGTGATCAGTGCGACCTTGTCGCCAAGCCCCATACCCATGATGAGGCTGGTGGGGCTCAGCATCTCCTGCATCCCCGGACCTCCTTTGGGCCCTTCGTAGCGGATGACCACGACATTCCCAGCTTTGACTTTGCCGTTGATGATCCCTTTGATCGCCTCCTCCTGGGAGTTGAAACATACCGCGGTTCCTGTGAAGACGCGATCTCCTGTGATCCCCGCGGTTTTGATCACGGCACCCTGTTCAGCCAGGTTGCCGTAGAGGATCGCAAGGCCGCCGACTTTGGAGTAGGGGTTGTCGATCGTGTGGATGATGTTGGTATCCAGGATCTTCGCATCTTTGATCTTTTCATAGAGTGTCTCTCCTCCGATACAAAGGTTGTCCAGCAGGATATCATTTCCGCGTTTTTGCATCTCGTGCATGACCGCATTCACGCCGCCGGCTTTGTTGATATCTTCCATATGCACCGTTGAGAGTGACGGGGAGATCTTGGCGATGTGTGAAACTCTTTTGGAGATCGTGTTGATATCTTCAAGGTTGAAGTCCACCTCTGCCTCTTTGGCGATCGCCAGCATATGCAGTACCGTGTTGGAGCTTCCGCCCATCGCCATATCCACCGCAAAAGCATTGCGTACGGCATTTTCGTTCAGGATATTTCTCAGCTTGAACTTTTCACGCTCAGCTTGTTCCATCTTTGCGATCTCGCAGATACGGCGTGCAGCCTTCTTGTAAAGTTCGGTTCTCTCAGGTGTAAGCGCAAGGATCGTTCCGTTGCCGGGCAGCGCGATACCCATCGCTTCCATCAGGGTGTTCATGGAGTTTGCCGTGAACATCCCAGAACAGCTTCCTCCGCTCGGGCAGGCATTGCACTCGATATCGTAAAGATCTTCGTCGCTGATCTCTCCTGTCTCATGCTTTCCGACAGCTTCAAACGCCGTGGCAAGGTCGATCGGTGTACCGTCTTTGGTGTGGCCTTTTTGCATCGGCCCGCCGGAGACAAAAACAGTAGGCACGTTGACGCGCAGCGCCCCCATGATCATCCCCGGTACGATCTTGTCACAGTTGGGGATCGCGATCATCGCATCGAGTTTGTGTGCGTTCATCACCGTTTCTACCGAGTTGGCGATGATCTCGCGGCTTGGCAGGGAGTAGAGCATCCCGTCATGCCCCATCGCGATACCGTCATCCACGCCGATCGTGTTGAACTCGAAGGGGACACACCCGTTGGCGCGGATCTCCTCTTTGATCACTTCGGCCACTTTGTTAAGGAAAAAGTGTCCGGGGATGATCTCGATAAAGGAGTTGGCAACCCCGATGAACGGTTTGTCGAAGTCTTCGTCCCTGACACCTGTTGCACGAAGCAAACTTCTGTGCGGGGCTCTGCTGAATCCCTGTTTTATCTCATCACTTCTCATCATTTAGTTCTCCTTGTTGACAGGCAGGGCCCGTCAATAATCCCTCTGAACCGCAGCTTTGTCTGAGGGATCTCAGTGCGGCTTGGGTTCAAGAAATTATGTTGTTTAGATTTAGGGGGATTATAACACTTTGCATCTCAAAAAATGCAAAAACCGGCGATAAAGATTTTTTTTGAAAAAAATGTCGGTTTTTTCTTTACATTGAAAGAGTTTTTGGCTATAATCGCACTCCAATTTTGAAGTATTTTTGAAATTTGGTTTGGAGTGCGGGCGTAGCTCAGGGGTAGAGCATAACCTTGCCAAGGTTAGGGTCGACGGTTCGAATCCGTTCGCCCGCTCCATTAATAACGGTCTTCCTGATACGGAACAAAGTCCCGCATCAATTCATCTCACTAAAGCTTCACCTGTCGGTTCAGAAGATAAAAAAGAGTTGAAGAGACAAGAGTTGATATTTAAAATTTGAATTTAAAAATTGGTGTCCGATTCGGCCCGGGTGGTGAAATCGGTAGACACAGGGGACTTAAAATCCCCCGGTCATTGCGACCGTGCCGGTTCGAGTCCGGCCCCGGGCACCATTAAATAGACCGATAAACGTCTATAGAGTGACTGTCTCTTATCAAAAACTTGCCATTTAGGCAAATTTGTTTATATTGAGATTGCTAACGCTAAGTTTTCCTCAGCGGAAGGCTCACGCGACTGGTCGCTTTAAAAAAAGTAGCGTATAAAGTATATGTGGTGCCATCGCCAAGCGGTAAGGCCGCAGCCTGCAAAGCTGCTATCCCCGGTTCAAATCCGGGTGGCACCTCCATAATAAAGGTCTTCTTCAAAATGAACGAAGTCCATTTTGAATTCATCTCACTTATGCACTAAAGTGTAATGCAGGAAATCACTAAATGATTTCTCGTAAAAGCTTCGCTTAGCAGCTCAGGGAAATGGGTCAAAAACTTTATTATTAAACTAAGTTTTATCTTTTTAAGGTAAAATTCTGTTCTTCATATTTGTCGGGAGATGTCAGAGCGGTTGAATGTGCCGGTCTTGAAAACCGGTGAGGGTAACACCTCCGGGGGTTCGAATCCCCCTCTCCCGGCCACTACAAATATAACAATCATACAAAATACATCACATTTTTCGCATTTAAACTATCCAAATAATATCTTATTCCAAATTTAAGCTCATATTACTTATACATAACTCACGCACCCTATACTTTAAATGATAAGAGTCATTACCAAATCATATCAACTAACAATTATTTAACACTTTTTATATATAATTTTTTATTAAAGTTATTATAA
>JAQUFB010000076.1 GCA_028684885.1 Sulfurovum sp.
AAGATGTTTTGGCATTCGGATATCAGTACACCAGGACCAACTGGGCACTCAGACTCGGATACAATCACGCTTCGCACCCCATTGATGAGATGCCGAGTGCACCAACCAATCCCGTCACGCCGGCAGACTACCCCTATGCAGCAGGAAATGCGGTCAACCTCTTCAACCTATTGGGGTTCCCGGCCACGGCAGAAAGGCATTTTACGCTGGGCGGGACCTATGCGTTTACTGAGGTCTTTGCTCTTGACCTTGCCTACGTGCATGCCCCAAAAACCACAACAACGATGCAGACGATCGTAGGGTACAGTGACAACGGTACACCGGCAGACCCAGGCGACGATATGCTCCATATCGGGGAGTCAAGTGTCAACCATACGGAAAACTCACTCTCCGTCCAGCTGACCTATACCTTCTAAATCTTTCTCTCCAAACGATGGAGAGAAGAAACCTCTCAGACAAATCGTTCTTCAACCTTCCGTGTTGTAGGCTCTGTCCCCTGCATCTCCCAGCCCGGGATAGATAAACATATTGCTATCGAGCTTTTCATCGATCTGGGCAATATAGAGATGGATATCGGGATGCTTATGCTCCACCACGTCCAGTCCCTCGGGTGATCCTATAAGGTTCAGAGAGATTATCTTCGCGGGTTCTTTATGTTTGATCACACTGATCGCATCACATAAAGAACCGCCGGTTGCGACCATCGGGTCAAGCAGGATCACGGTTTTCCCTTTGCACTCCGGTATCCGGTCGTAGTAGATCACGCTCTGGTGTGTCTTCTCATCTCTCTTCATCGCCAAAAAACCCGATGAGGCTTCGGGGAAGAGTGCAGTGACCGACTCGATCATCGGAAGACCGGCACGCAGGATCGAGACAAAAAGCAGGTTCTCCTCCTCGATAAACCCAAATGCCCTTTTGCTATTCCATATTTCAATCTCTCTCTTTTTCAGCGGTTCATCACTGAGTGCCTCATACGCCATAAGCCGGGCAAGCTCATGCACGATATGCCGAAAACGCAATGCATCGGTATCGACTTCCCTGAGATGGTTGACCAGTGTTTTTATCACCGGATGTTTGATTTCTGTGATCATGATACTCCTTTGTGTTGTTAGTATAGCTAAATTAGCGATGCGATCTGAAACCCGAGCAGCACAAGGTTAAGCAGTACGGCAACTACGGGTACAAACAGGGGGTAGGTACGTACATCGCCGGGAGAAGGCTGCTTGCGTTTGATAAGGATCAGGGAGAGGTTGACCGAAGTAAAGACGATAAAGATCACAAAGCTGCTGAACTGCGCCAGAGTCAAAATCTCAAAAAAAGCGGCCAGGACAAGAACGATGACTCCGCTGAGTATCGTAGATGCGATCGGCGTCTGTGTTTTCGGGTTGACCCTGCCCAGAAACCCGGGCAGCCAGTTTTGCCTGCTCATCCCGTAGAATATCCGGGAAGCCATAATGATCTGTATCAAAGCCCCGTTGATCACAGCGACCATGGCAATGATACTCAATACCGCCGCACTCTTCCCCGTCGCCGTCTCATAGACCATTGCCAGAGGGGCGGAAGAGTCTGCCAGTCTTTCGGGAGGGACGACCAGGATAGAGACCAGCGCTATCGCGATATAAAAAATTGTCGTGACCAACAATACGATTACAATGGCACGCGGCATTGTTTTGGTCGGGTTTTTCACCTCTTCGGCGATATTGACCATATCCTCAAATCCTACAAATGCGTAAAACGCCAAAAACGCACCCAGAAGGATCGAACTCAGCACACCAAACTCCAGAGGCGGTATCATCGCCTCCAGAGAGAGAGTGTCAGGTTCTATATGCCCCATACCCGCATAAAGCACCATCCCCAATCCTATGATCTCGGCAAGCGTCAGCCCGAAAGCGAAGATCATCGACTGGGTGATCCCCCATATCGCGATCGCACTGAGCATCACCACAAGTATCAGGATGGTCGCAATCTCGGGCAATGAAACAAAAGTGCTCAGGTACCCGTGAAAGCCATGCAGTATCGTTGCGGAGGAGAGCAGTCCGGCAAGCGCGATCAGGAGCCCTACCCCCATAGAGAAGATCGGCGAACCGAATCCTTCATAGATATATACCGCTTCCCCTGCACTGAGAGGAAAACGGGACGAGAGCTCCGCATAGCTCAGCGCGGTAAAAAAGACCACCACACATGCCACCAAAAATGACAAAGGGACATAGACCCCGGCGATACCCGCCATCTTTCCGATCAGCACATAGATCCCCGCACCGAAGATATTGCCCAGTCCATAGAAGATAAGCATAGGAAGGTTGACACTGCGTTTTAAGCTGGCTTGATCAGACGATGGCATCGCTGGACTCTTTTTTTTCTATTATAACTCAGATATGCATAAGATACCTCAAGGGGTTTCCACTAAGCTTCATGAGGGGATAGGGAGAAGCGAAAAAGCTGTTATAATAATGTCAAAGTTTCAAACGCAGGAGTTTTTGGTCTATAGGGGCCAAAGAGTGACCATGAAAAGAACTGACTACAGAAAAGCGCTGCAAAAGATCAAAAAAACATTCGAATCAACTGCAGATCCGATCATTTGCCGCGAACCGTCAGAGGATACAAAGGAAGACCAAAGCTTCTGCAGCTGCAAAGATGCCCAGGGACACCCAAAAATACTCTATGCCACACGCAAGGAGGCTGAAGCGGAGCTGGCCTACCTCCATCTCAAAAATTTGCGTATCTACCCCTGCCCGAGTGAAAAGGGGTGGCATTTGACAAAAAGCTAAAAGACTAAACGCTCAGCACCAGCTTCACCGGACAGTGGTCGCTCCCCGTGATCTCATCCATGATCTCAGCCTCCACGATACGATCCTTGAGGTCATCAGAGACAAAAAAGTAGTCGATCCTCCAGCCGACATTCCTGCCTCTCGCCCCTGCCCTGTAGCTCCACCAGCTGTAGCGCTCAGGCGTATCACCGTGAACATGGCGGAAGGTATCGATATAGCCGTGGGACAGCAGCTTGTCCATCCACTCTCTCTCCATAGGCAGGAACCCCGAGGTCCCCTCATTGGCTTTGGGGCGGGCAAGGTCTATCTCGCGGTGTGCGGTATTGACATCGCCGCAGACCACGATCGACTTCCCCTGCGCTCTGAGATCATTGATATGTTCCAAAAATCGGTCGTAAAACCCCATCTTGTAGCTCAGACGCTCATCGCTGCTCTGCCCGTTGGGGAAATAGACATTGAAAAAGGCGATATCTCCGAAGTGGTACTCGTTGATCCGTCCTTCATCCAGGATATCGACATGCCCGCAGTGATCAGGTATCCCTTTGATATCCGTAAAGAGTGCAACGCCCGACTGCCCCTTCTTTGAAGAAGAGTTGATACTCTGGAACTTGAACTCGCGGTCAAAGATCGTCTCGGGGATCTGCTCGGCCTCCGCCTTGATCTCCTGCAGTCCCAGAAAGTCCACCTCATGCCCGTCTATCCATTTGAGTGCTTCTTTTTTGTCCACTGCACGGATACCGTTGACATTCCAGGAGATAAAAGTAAGTTTGTTCATAGTTCACCCTCGTTATAGTGTAAATCATTCATTTTTGGATGGAATCATAGCACATTAGACTAAAGGCACAAAATGTCA
Organism: Sulfurovum sp.; assembly: GCA_028684885.1. GTDB lineage: Bacteria > Campylobacterota > Campylobacteria > Campylobacterales > Sulfurovaceae > Sulfurovum. The sequence continues at coordinate 3,622 of JAQUFB010000076.1, forward strand.
ATCGAAGACAAAGAAAAATGGGACAGAAAACATATCGAAGCCCATATCCCTACAGACCCCGTCGATCTGGTCACGAACTTTGCCAGACTGGCACCGGGGAAACAGGCTTTGGATATCGCCTGCGGTATGGGAAGACACGCCAGGTACCTTGCTTCACAGGGTTTCCGGGTAGATGCACTCGATATCAGTGCTACCGCCATTGCGTCGCTGCAGGGTATCGAAAACATCTCCGCAAAAGAAGTGGACTTCGATACCTACATACTGGAGGAGAACAAGTACGACCTGGTCGTCTGTACCTACTTCCTTGACCGCGGACTCTTCCCCCAGATCGAAAAAGCGCTCAAAGAAGGCGGAATCTTCATCTACGAAACCTTCATGTACCACCCCGACAACGACCGCTCTACCTCCAACCGAACATTCCTTCTGGAAGAAGGGGAACTCGAAGCCACATTTGATGAGAGGTATGAGATCATGCATATCAGAGAAGCGTGGGATACGGACTACAAAGGAGCCAAAACGATGATAGGACAGCTCGTAGCGAAGAAAAAAGCCGGAGGGATGACCGTAGAGGATTTTTGGTCGTAATTCAAAACAGTTAAAAGGTCTATTTTAATACACTGAAAAGTGAAACTCAAGGCAGATTTTATTAGCGCCAGCCATTTGTGTTTTCTTTTTTTTGGTTCGTTTCTTTTTCTTTGTCACATCAACAAAGAAAAAAAATGAATGAAGAGAGAATAAGAAATTCCCGATTTCGGGAATTAAAGAAGTAAATTTAATTTACAACAGAAACCTGTGTACCCTCACGTACACACTTAAAAATCGTCTTGGAAACCCTGTACGGCAGACGGATACACCCGTTCGTCCCCGGATACCGTTTGATATATTTGCTTGCATGAAGCCCGATACCCGAACTTGTCAGACGCATCCAGTTTTGCAATGATGCCCCTTTATATCTCAGCCCTTTTTTGTTTCCACCGAATTTACGCTTATCTCCTTTGTAGACCAGCTTGTTGCCACGGTAGTACTCACCGAAGATGGTTGAGCGCTTATCCTCGATCTTTTCTGTGATCCTGAATCTCCCCATCGGGGTACGTTTATCTCTGTAGATCCTGGTATTTGGCTCGAACTTGCGCTTTGCCCCTGTGGTACATGGAGAGCAGAGTGCCACCTTACCGTCCACGTAGAGCCTCACACGCTGTTCAGAGACATCCACTTTCAGCTCTGTATTGCGCCCGTTCGCCCGTTCAAGAAGTTTCTTATCCTCATAGATTGCAAAACTTTTTCTCAGATTTACATTTTGTCTAAACTCGCTATAGCAGCGATAACACTTCTTAGTTTGATAGTTTTCAGCGACCCTGATATCTTTGGGAAACTTTACTTTGCTATAGACGGTATCAAGCTTTCTCTTCGTCCTTTTTCCTACCCAGCCATCTGCCTTTTCAACTCCATAATGCTCTTGAAAGGCCATCAGTGCAGACTTCGTCTTCTCTCCCCACTTTCCATCTACTTTGAGCTTCAGTCCTAGTTTTTTATCACTGTTGAGGGCGATCTGAAGGTTGCGGACTGCGTTATAGTTATTTTCGCACTGAAAATAGCTGTTGCCGTCACACATATCGTCATGTTTGCTGAAATATCCGGAATGAAGTGCCGAAAGGCTTAGGAGGATCATGAAGAGCATTCTCATCATTTTATACCTTGTTCTGGAGTTTTTTTAGAGCATAAGAAAATTCTATCTTTTTAATATTAATTTATTATAAAATCTCCGCTATCCCATAGGGTAGAGGATTTGGCTATGCACCTCATCGCATGCCTTCAAGACCTCTTCGCTCAAGGTGATATCCATCGCGGCCAAAGATGCATCCAGCTGATCTGCCGTTGTGGCACCTATGATTGTGGAGGCAACGAAACTGAACTGCTTGGACCATGCCGTAGCCAGAGTGACAGGGTGCATCCCTGCTTCTTTGGCGATCTGGAGATATTTTTCCGTAGAGGCAAGCGTTTTGTCGTTCAGAAACCTTGCAGCCATGATTCGTTGTCTTGCATTCGGAGCGTTGAGATAGTCGCTGAAACGCCCTTTTGCATGCTTCTCAAGATTGTACTTCCCGCTCAAAACCCCTCCGGCAAGAGGAGAATACGGCAGCAGGGAGATCTGCTCTTTCTCTGCCACTGCTGCAAGCTCGTCCAGGAAGCGGCGGTTGAGCAGAGAGAAGTTGTTCTGTATCGACTCGAATCGTGCATACCCTTTATGCTCAGAGGTCATCAATGCCTTGGTCGTACCGTAGGCCGTATCGTTGGAAGTCCCGATATAGCGTACCTTACCGCTCTGCACCAGCCTGTCAAATGCCTTCAGGCTCTCTTCGATAGGGACGACGGTATCGGGCCAGTGCATCTGGTAGAGGTCGATATAGTCCGTACCCAGCCTCTTGAGACTGCCTTCTACCGCACGTTCGATATGAAAACTGTCTATGGCCGTCAGCCCGTGCCTGATGGGAGGCACGAACCATCCGCTTGCCGCACCGGCAACCTTACTTGCCAGGATCACGCTCTCCCTCGGCTTGGTTTTGAGCCATCTCCCGACGATCTCTTCGGTGATACCCGCTTTATCCGCAGTCGGAGGCACGGGGTAGAGTTCTGCCGTATCATAAAAGTTCACACCTGCCTCATAGGCTTTATCCATGATGGCAAATGCCTCTTTTTCACTGCTGCACTGTGTGCCGAACGTCATCGTACCCATACAGATCGGACTTACCCTCAGACCGCTCTTCCCGATATAGCGATACTCCATTGTTTCTCCTTTACCTTAAACTTATTACTTAACTGACGACAAACGACGAGGCAAGTCCCACCAAGCCGCCGAAAACTCCGCCCCAGACCACAAGCCATCCCAGATGCTCTCTGACCAGCTCCTGCACCAGCTCTTTGACCATCCAGGGTGCCAGTTCCTCAAGACGCTTAGTGATCAGTTCATCCACCGCTTTGATCATATCATCGCTCAGTGAAGAGTGGCGTATCTGGTGGTCAAGCTGTGCTTTAAAGGTCTCCGAAGAGACGATCTTGCTCACTGCGGATTTCAGCTTTCTGCCGAAGGGGTCACGCAGCCCTTCGAGTGCCGCCTCGCCGCCGAACATCGCTACAGCCCCGCCGAATTTTGATTCCATGACCGTCTTGCTCAGTGCGTCAAATGCCGGAGAAAAATCGGCACTCTCCACCAATGGCGTCAGGTCGATCTTTTTTTCTTCCCTGGCAAAGAACTCCCCCAGCTGCTCTTTTGAGAAGAACTGCTCCATGATCATCGTTTTGATGGAAGCTTTGAAGCTCTCAAAATTTTTCTCTATGACACCGGAGCCGTAAAGGAACGGCACTCTTTCAAAGAGCATATGGATCGCAAGCTGGTTGGTGATGGCTCCGGAAAATGCGAAAAGCCCGGTAAAGAGCAGCATCGTATGATACGTTTCAGGAACACCAAAGGCTGCCAGGATCAGCAACAAAGAAACCGCATTAGTAAGAAAAGACTTTGACATACTATCCCCTGCCTAAAATGATCTCTTTGAGTTCGTCGACACTTCTTACCGCCTGTTTGTGCTCGGTGAACCCCCAGTCCACCATCACATATTCTATCCCTGCACGCTCGCTTGCCATCTGATCGCGAGGCCCGTCACCGATGAAAAGGGACTGTTCTGCGGACATATCCAGCTCTTTGAGTATCTTATAGAGCATATCCGGATGCGGCTTGCCCTGCGGTACGTCATCATAGCATGCGATCGCATCAAAGTGCTCATGCACCCCGAGGTGCGTCAGAGATTCAAGAGTAGAGTTTCTGTAAGCATTGGTCGCCACAGCAAGCGATGCACCTTTCTCTTTGAGTACCTCCAACAGCTCTTTGACCCCCTCATAGAGTACCAGTTCCTTCTCGTGATTGTTGGTGTAGTACTCGGAGAACCACATCTCATGCTTCCGGTCAAATGCTCTGGCATGGTAAAAGACCTGGGCAGGATTGATCGTGTGGTCATTGATTTTTTTGAGGATATCCTCTGGTTCCATCGGATGAAATCCAAGCCTGCTTCGTACATAGTTGATCGCATTGGCAATGGCTACCGAAGAGTTGACCAGGGTGCCATCCATATCAAAAATGATCAGTTTTTCTTGCATGTACTCTCTTTATCTACACTCTCTCTACTGAACTTCAGATAGATAGAGAGTGCGATGATCAATGCAGTCACCCCGCCGATCAGATAGACTGCCGGAAGCAAATGGGCCGGATCGGTGATAGCAAACTTGAACACCAGCATCAGTGCCTCAATGGAAAGTGCAATGATAATGGAGCCCAGAAATCGTATCATCGTCTGGTGACCGCCTCCTTTTCCGTCTTTCTTCTCGTATCCGAGCACCTCCTCTTCGAAGATAGCCTTGACCAGGTCGACGATCGCCAGAGAGAGTGTCAGAAGGATGGTTGCCTGGAACATCTCATTGATATCGATCCTCGAGATAACAAAACCGAACCCCATAAAACTCGAAACACCCTTGATAAAAAGCAGGATCGCTACCGCAAACAGTGCCACAGAAAAAGCGCCGTAGACCACTTTGCTCAATGTTCCGAAGCCGGAATCTATCGAACTTGGGTGCACCATGCGCAGGATATCCCTGAGATTGATATCCATACAGATGATATAGAGCAGTTTCCCCTCCGGGTCATAGATCGGGAAAGTCGATGTCACCACAAGGTGGTTGCTCACCAGTGACGGGTACGGATCGGTAAGGATACAGCGATGTTCGCTCATCGTGCGGTAGTAGTAGGCCCTATTGCTTCTATCCGCTCCTTTTCCGAAGCCCTTCAACGCATCGTTATCGGATACATTGTCAACGATCTGTTCACCTTTCCCGTCAAGCACATAGATCACTTCAGCCTGAGGCAGCGCTTTTTGAAGCGAATCGATATTGCGCAGTAGCTGATCGATACCCCCTTCGATATGTTTGGAGATATTGCGACTGAGAATATAGCATAAGTAGGCTCTTGCCTTTGTACGTATCTGTGCATACTCCTGTATCTCTTTTACAACCATTTCGCTCTCCCTTATACAATCTCTTTATCAGCAAAAGCTTTTTAAAAAAAGCATACCATACCTACTACTTACTATTTGATCTCTCCGAGCACATCCCCGAACGAAACTTTCTGATTGATCGCTACTTCGGTGAC
>JAQUFB010000077.1 GCA_028684885.1 Sulfurovum sp.
CAGATGGCACCGGCTTTTGAAGAAGCAGCGCTCTCCATGCCGCTTCAGGCACAGTTTCTGAAGGTCAATACAGAGAACAACCAGCAGCTCGCAGCACAGTACGGTATCCAGAGCATCCCGACACTGATTGTATTTAAGGGCGGGAAAGAGGTTGACCGTCTCAGCGGGGCATTGAGTGCGGGAAGACTGCAAAACTGGGTCAGTCAGTATTTATAATGGATGGAACATCTATAAGAGATGAGGGTAATGGTTTGGTTATGCTTATCAATACTCTCCTTTAAAGGCAGGGGAGTGACAGACAAAAGATTAGGAGAACGATGAGCAAGATATTGTTACTCGAAGATGATACGAATCTCAATGAAACGGTGACTGAGTTTCTTGAGGATGAGGGGTATGAGGTGGTTTCCGTCTATGACGGCGAGGAGGCACAGGAGAAGCTCTATGAAAACAGATATGATCTGCTGCTTCTTGATATCAATGTCCCCGGCCTCAATGGGCTCGAACTGCTCAAAGAGAGCCGGGCACAGGGGGTAGTAGCACCCGCGATCTATATCACCTCTATGGACAGCGTAGAGGATCTGGAAGAGGGGTTTAAGAGCGGCTGCGATGACTATATACGCAAGCCTTTTGCGCTTAAAGAGCTTAAGATACGTATCGAGACACTGCTCAAGCGCGGATTTTATCAGCAGAGGAAAGAGCGTATCATGATCACCGGAGATATCGCGTATGATATCAGCAATAACGAGCTTATCATCAAGGATAAATCCGTCTCTATGGGAAACAAAGAGGCGACACTGCTCAAACTCTTTGTGAAAAATGAAGGAAGGGTGCTTGCCCATGAGCTCATTTTTGATCACCTCTGGGGCTATGATGAGGAGCCCAGTGATTCTGCACTGCGTACCTACATCAAAAATTTACGTAAATTGATAGGAAAAGATAGAATTGTCAGCATTAAAAAACAGGGCTACAAGTTCATTACTGAAAAGTGAGACAAAATCTCTACAAAGGTTTCTCTCCCTTTATATACTCTTGGTCATGATGGTCATCTCAACACTGGGGGTGCTTTACTACCAGGCACATAAAGAGCTGATGCTCTCAGCTCAGCGTGCCGAGCTGGTCAAATATGCCTATATTCAGACCAAGCGCCTTAAAGTACTTCACCACTTTTTTGATGATCAGAGAACCTATCCCAGAGACCCCCGTTTTCGTTCCGCGATCTATGACATCGAGTACAAAGAGATCTTTTCCCTGCTGAAGAACCGGTCGGTGGATTTTACCCAGGAGATCTATCTGAAAGACGGGGTGATCCACTTTGTGAAAAGTATGGATATCTTCTATCTGGGTGCAAAATATCTGATCCTGGAAATAGAGGATGATGGTGCATGGCACAAGCACCTGATCAAAAAGATACTGGGCTACGGCACTGCAGCCTTTTTCCTTTTTCTCTTTTTTGGATACTTTCTTGCCAAACTCTTTGTGAAGCCGATGAGAGACTCGATCATGCTGCTGGACCGCTTCATTAAAGATACGACCCATGAACTCAACACACCGCTCTCGGCCATACTGGCGAATATCGAGATGATGGATACCGATGTCATGGTAGAGAAAAACAGAAAAAAGCTCAACCGCATCAACATCGCGGCCAAGACCGTATCGATACTCTATCAAGATCTTACCTACCTGACGCTGGAGCAGGAGAGAGAGAATGAGAATGAGAAGATCGATATCGCAGAGCTGCTTTATGACAGGATAGAGTACTTCAAGGTTTTGGTAGAATCCAAAGCACTTGACTATGAGATGGATATCAACCATGCCGAGATCGTAATGGATCGCAGAAAGCTCACCCGTGTGATCGACAACCTGCTCTCCAATGCGATCAAATACAATAAACGAAAAGGGATCGTGGGGATTAGGCTGCGTGAAGGCAGCCTGGAGATATGGGATACCGGTGTTGGCATCCCTGAAGAGAAACGGGCTTTCATATTTGATCGATACAGAAGGTTTAACGAAAGCGAAGGGGGATTTGGTATCGGACTGAGTATCGTAAAGAGGATACTGGATGAGTATGGTATCAGGATAGAGGTGTTCTCTGAAAAAGATAAAGGAACGAGGATGGTGTTGAAATGGTAAAAAAACTTTTTATGCTGCTGGCATTGAGCATAGGTGTTTTCGCTGAAAATGCCTATGAACGCAACTGTGTCCCCTGCCACAGGGAACTTCCGACAGATCTGCAGGGTATGTTCAAAAACTATCTGCTGGTCTATAGCGGCGAGGAGACGGTGAAGGCGGCACTGCGTCACTATATGCGCTACCCGTCCAAACACATCTCGGTGATGTCAGATCTTTTTATCGATACCTACGGGATCAAAGAGACGTTGCAAATCAGTGATCAGGAGCTCAAAGAAGCGATCGATCTCTATTGGGAAAAATACAAAGTATTCGGAAAACTAAATTGATAAGATCTATGGAAATAATAACTTTTAAGTGATTCATGTTACTATATCCAAGCACGATATCAAGATAAGGAAGGATAAAAATGAGAAGAGCCATGCTGGTTATGTTTGCAGCGGTCTTTGCAATGATAAGTACAACATCCGTCGTTTCGGCAGATTCCAAGACGGGTCAAAAGATCTTTAAAAAGAAGTTTCGTAAAAAATGTGGATTTTCCGGTGTGAAGTTTGCGCGTCATCATACACAGGGTGAATGGGAGGAGCTCTGGGAAAATGGAAAATTTAAAGAAGAGGCGAAAAAAATATGCCCCAGATTAAAGGTCGAGGAGATCAAGGAGTCTTGGTGGGAGCACGTATATGACTTCTCTTATGAATATGCAAGCGACGGTGTCATCCCTAAGTGCTAGGATAAGTGTAACGTGAAGGAACAATTTTGCGAATAAAGAGATTTTTTTGCCATTTTTCTTCACAATCATTTCACAATTAACTGATAATATCAATTCATCTCAAATATAAAGGAAAGAAAATGAACAACGTAATGAAACTTGCGACAGCGGCACTTCTTGGAGTAGCGGTACTTTCGTCAACTGCAATGGCTGATGCTAAAAAAGGTCAAAAGCTTTATATGAAAAAAATGAAAGCTGCATGTGGATTCTCAGGGGCGAAATTTGCTCAGAAACATACTCAGGATGAATGGGAAGAGATCCATGGTGCGGGTAAATTTAAAGAAGAAGCTGAAAAAATCTGTCCGGGCCTTAAACTAGACCCAAAATATGTTGACGATATCTATGACTTCTCTTACGAGTTTGCATCTGACTCAGGAAACGTTCCATCTTGCTAATCTGAAAGCCTGAATGCTAAGGGATGCCCTCTCCGGGCTTCTCTTTAAAAATAGACATGATATAATGCAATCTTAAAATAAAAATAATTAAAGGAAGTAGAATGAAAAAATTGGCAATCGCAATGATATTCGCTGGTGCTACGTCTCTTATGGCTGACGGTGCTGCAATTTATGCAAAGTGTGTAGCTTGTCACGGTGCAAACGGTGAAAAATCTGCACTGAACAAATCTGGAATCATCCAAGGCCAAGACGCTGCTACAACAGTAGAACAACTTAACGGGTACAAAGCCGGTACACTTAACAAATACGGTATGGGTGGCCTTATGAAAGGTCAAGTTGCTGCATTGAGCGACGAAGATATCCAAGCTGTTGCAGAGCACATCGCTGGACTATAATCCTTCTGCTGCCAAAGGCTTCTGCCTTTGATGGCATCTTCCCTTCTTTATCCAAATTTACTCTATTTATGGTGACATTCCAAAGAATCTATTTCTCTAAAAACCGCCACACTTGCTACTGCTGCATTTTCCTGACTGGCATTGCATGGCTGTTATTGGAGGAGTACCCGCTTTATGTATCTGGTCATAGGTGAAACCGCCGATGATGAGCAATGAGAGCGTGAGAACCGTCAGCTGGAGCCCTGAAACCCTTTGTACTTCCTCTTTTGGCTTTATTTCACAGACATTGCCCGGGCAGTATAGGGGGGACTTCCGGTAGATCCAGTGATAGAGGGTACATCCGATACAGATACCAAAAGCGCTTTCACTGAACAAAAATGCCAGGCAGAGGATACAGATAGCGATCTTTACCGGGGTCATGAGCTCGAAGAGGACAACGATAACAAACATGATCACAGAGAGGATGAAACCGATACTCCATGCAAAACGTTTTTGGACGGCACCTACGTATTCTGGACTTTGATGCCTGACAAAGAGGCGTCCGAGGATCAGCGAGGGGGAAAATTTCGGATTGATAAAGATGCGTATAAAAAAATCAACCATAAAAACCGTGACAAATATTTGGGTAAATAGAAAACGATGGGTCAGGTATGCATTGAGAAACGAGATCATGGCAAACAAAAAGAGGATACCTGCTCCCGCCCTTGCTTCTCTCTCGTTGAGTACGGGCAGATCATAGCCTTGCACACTTTCACCAAAGCCAATGTATTGTTTCATAATTTTGCCTTTAAAATTTTTTTGAAATATACTATAGTGGTGTGTAGCCAGTGTGTAGAGGCTTCTTTTTTATGTTATAAAAATAAATTAATTAAATCAATAGATTTACTTGACATTAAAAAAAATCTTTGCTAAAATGGCTTTATAACAAGAGAATAGGCATCTGTGCATACTCTGGATAAATGCAGCGGACAAGGGTACAGAGATCTTCCCTGGTCATGTTGTCTCCCACACTACCATACTCATAAAGGCAGGGAGGATCCCTGTGCAGCATCTATCCAGAGTATGCAGAGATGCCTCTCTGCAAGGAGTCCAAATGTCACCAAGTTGTCCTATCTCCGCAAGAAGAGTCGATGCCAATATTACAAGGATGATCTCGTTTCAGGTTGCCGTAGTCACATCGGTTTTGATCATTACAGGTTATTCTCTCCTGGCATTGCTGCTTCTGTTTGATTTTACAGTAAGAGTTTCCAGAAGGCCGGAACTCAGCCTTTTTCATCTGCTCGCGAAGCAGATCATCCATTGGTGGGATATCACACCGAAGTTGTGTGATGAGTCGCCCAAACGTTTTGCTCTCGGTCTGGGACTCTTCGTCTCATTTTTGCTTGTCGTGCTTTCACTCTCAGGACTGGATGCGGTTGCAGCAGCGGTAGGTATTATGCTGATAATTGCTGCGTTGCTTGAGACGGTATTTGATTTTTGCCTGGGATGTAAGCTATACTACGCCATTCAATTAATCAAAGGCATTTTGAACAAATAGTCTACCTCCTCTTTGTCAGGAGGGTAAAATGCCGTAAAGGTGAGTGAGTGTTATGATAGGAATTTCTACGAAGACGGTATATGCTGTAGCTGCGTTACATGAACTGGGCTCTATAGAAGCAGGCAAAGTCCTGAAGATCAAAGAGATTGCAACCAAAGCTTCAATCCCCCAGAACTTTTTGGAACAGATCCTGCTAGAACTTCGTAAGAGCGGGATACTGAACAGTATGAAAGGTGCGCACGGCGGCTACAAGCTTGCCAAAGCCCTCAAGGATGTGACACTCAAAGAGGTGATGGAGATATTGGAGTCTGATGCATTTTCAGATGTCTGCAAGACAGACAACCCTGCTCTGAAGCTTTTTTGGTCAGATGTCATCGAACGCGCAGGTGAGGTCTTTGATATACCGCTTTCTGAGTTGAAAAACTATCAGCTCAAAGCCAATCAGGCCCTGAACTTCTCAATTTAGTGAGGAAAACCAGATGGATAAAACAACAGTAGATTTTGAAGAGTACAGCACTCTCTTGGTACACAGTGTGGGAAACCGGGTAGGACCTATCGCACCGGTGATGGTACCTTCTGCAGCATTCGGGTACGAAAGTGCCGAAGAGGCTGAAGGAATATTTGCGGGAAGTGTGGCCAAGCCGCTCTATGCACGGGTAGGCAATCCGACGAATGGCAAGCTGGAAACTATTGTTGCCAAGATGGAGGGCGGTATCGGGGCTATTGCCACTGCTTCGGGTATGGGAGCGATGTCGATGGTAAGTATGGCGATCCTCAACAGCGGGGATGAACTTCTCTGTATCGGAGGGTTTTTCGGAGGGACCTATTCGCTGGTCAATGAGACGTTGTCGCGTTTTGGCATCACCAACAGCTTCTGCGAAGTGGATGACTTTGATCATATCGAGTCCAGACTCAAAAGCGGCATCAAGATGGTAATGATGGAGAGCGTGGGCAATCCGAGTCTCAGGCTCCCCGATCTACAGCGCATTATAGATCTCTGTAATCAATATGAGACGATACTCGTGATCGACAACACGGCCACGCCGATTTTGTTAAGGCCGATTGAGATGGGTGCCGATATCGTTGTGCACTCATCAACCAAAAATATCTCGGGCCACTCTGCCGCGCTTGGCGGGATCGCTGTGTTCAGAAGTGTTGATCCGGAGAACGACAAATTGCTCCATCCGAAATATGCCGATCTGCATAAGTTTGTCAAAAAGATGGGCAATAAAGCATTTATGGCTATCTTCAAAAAACGTGCGATCCGTGATATGGGTATGACGGCCAATGCATTCGGATCCTTTATGACGATGATCGGGCTTGAAACCCTGCCGCTGCGGATCGAGCGCATCAATCAGAATGTAGAGAGAGTGGCAGCGATACTGCAGGAAAAACTTCCTGATGGGGTAAGCGTGAACCACCCCTCTCTGCCCGGCAGCCCTGATTACGAGAGATACAGGTCGGACTTCCCTCAAGGATGCGGACCGCTTCTGACACTTGACTGCGGTACCAAAGAGAGGGCTTTCAGACTGCTTGATGCACTCAAGGTCGTGATCCAGACAGCGAATATCGGTGACAACAGGAGCCTTGCTCTGCACATGACGAGTACGATCTTCAGTGATTTTGATGAAGCGGCACGCAAATTCCTGGGTGTACATGAGGGGCTGATACGGGTCTCTATCGGCCTTGAAGACCCGCAGGTGGTCGCCGAAGATTTTATCCAGGCGGCAAATGCGATTTAGTGTATCTGTTTCTCTCCTTCTGCTGCTCTCGGTTCTTTTGTACCCCGGCGAAGAGAGGCGTTCTTTGGACTATCTCAATATGCTGCGCCAAAAGAGCGGGCTGATCCCTCTGCAGGAAAATAGGCTCTTAAACCGCGCCGCGGCATCCCATGCGAACTACCTCGTTCTGCATGGACAGATGGGTCACCTCGAACAACACGGTCGCAAGGGATATACAGGGAAAACGCCTTCTGAACGTGCAGTATATCATGGCTATGCTTCCAAGGATGTGATGGAAAATATTGCTGTCAATGCCCAAAACGGTCCTTCGGCAGTGGATGATCTCTTCTCGGCCATCTATCACCGTTTTGTTTTTCTGAGTTTCGACAAAGATCAGATAGGTGTGGGAAGCGCTGAGGCAAATCAACGCAAACATACCCAAAATGCGTATGTCTACAAACTGGGCTCCTCGAAACTGAATGCATTGTGCCAGAAGGACTTTATCCCTGTCGGCGGGGTGACCTATCTGCAGCATGTATGCAAAAAGAGCGACCGCTTGCTTCCACAGGCACTCTATGAGAAGAAACAAAAAGCGATCAGATCCAACAATGCCAAAGTTGTCTTGCACCCCTATCCGGGGCAGCAAGAGGTGATCCCGGCCTTTTATAACGAAGTACCCGATCCTCTGCCTGACTATGAAGTAAGCGGTTACCCTGTATCGGTACAGTTCAATGATAGCTTCTATAGTTCGGTCAGGCTCGGATCGTTTCGCCTTTTTGATGAGAAGAACAAAGAAATTCCTATGAGCAGAATCCTGACGCATGCAAATGATCCGCACCGGCGTCTCAAAAAAATGCAGTTTGTCTTGATGCCTATCAAACGTTTGGAGTATGCGACAACCTACAAGGCAGTGTTTGAGGCAAAGATAGACGGAAAACCTTATCAAAAAACATGGAAGTTCACGACCAGAAGTTTCAAGGAGAAACTCTATCGTATTGAAAAAGAGGAAACCACGATCAGGGCGGAGGCCGGAAGTACAGTGATACTCTATTTTGTTCCGAGGTCAGGCAGCGATCTCCTCCGGCGCTATCGTGTCAGCAAGGGGTTAAATGTGACGCTTATAGATCAGAATACGATGAAGGTCAGCATCCCTCAACAGCTCCGCGGAGAGGCAAGTCTCAGTGGTGGAGGAAGGATGGTCAGGTTCAAATAGGATGAGGCTTCTTTTCCATAGTGACAGAGGCTCTCAAGCGAGAAAGAGGGGCACTATAGGATCTTCTCCCCCGCGATATAGACCTCTGAAGCCTTCTGTGCATGAAGGATCGTCTGCAGTGCGATATCCTCTGCGGAAGAAGGGGCATCAGGCAGTGTAACGACTGCAAAATCCGACTCCCTGCCTGCTTCTATCCTCCCTACATTTAGTCTAAGAATCCTGGCGGCATCTGAGGTAACCGAGCGGATGAGCTGATGGGAAAGCGCTTCCATCGGTTCGGTATAGTGCATCATCAGTGCCGCACGGAGTTCATCAAAAATATTGAGCGACCAGTTGGAGCTGAGCCCGTCCGTGGCTACACTGAAAGGGATATTTAATGCTTTGAGTTTTTCGATCGGCAGCCTGCCGCACCCGAGCAGTCTGTTGGAGCGGGGACAGTGGGCAACAGAGTGGCCTTTTGAAGCAAGATGGGCAAGCTCCTCTTCATTCGCCTGCACACAATGGGTAAAGTGTGCAGGATAGGTGTCGAATGCATGTATAAATTCATCAATCGTGGTTAAGGGGGTCGAGGTGTTAAAGTACTTCTCAAAGAACGCCTTGAACCCGCCATT
>JAQUFB010000008.1 GCA_028684885.1 Sulfurovum sp.
GAGTAGAGCTGAAGTTCGGGATGCTCCTGCACGATCTCATAAAAGACCCTGGACATGGCAAGGCAGCTGTAGCAGTGGCTCATCCCGAAAGAGAGCACCGTAGGTCTTCCGTTGCCGATCTTCTCTTTGACCTCATTGTATGAATGTACGGGAAGGATATCTTTATTTACCATGATTGCTCCATATTTCTGTGTTATGGGGATTATACAAACCCTGTCTTAAAACTATTGTCATAGATAGCGTTTTTCCATGATACCGCCATAGATGCGTCTTGGGTTTACTGACCTCTTTAACCTCTCTGCCATCTAGCGATGGATTTCACCGTGACTGTTTGCCTGACTTCCGTATGCACTCCCATCGGGGACGAATGGGAGCGAGGTAATGTGCTTACCAGCCTTCCTTTATCGTAGGTATTGGTGATCGTTTTACCACTTGGCCTTTCGATCTGTGTGAGCTGTTTGCTCTTGTGGTACGTGTATGTCGTTGCTTTTTGCAGTGGGCTTGTATAGCCTGTTCTCTTGTCTACCCCGTTGTAGGTGAATGTATGATCCGCTGGAGTCGGTACGGTTCTGGTCAGAAGGTTGCCGTTGTTGTCGTAACTATAGTTTTCTGTGATAGTTGCGTAGATGTGTCTTGGATTTGCTGACATCTTTTACCTCTCTGCCATCTAGCGATGGATTTCACCGTTTACTGTTTACTTAACTTCCGTATGCACACCAACGTACAACGTTGGAGCGAAAAAAGCAGAACTATTACCTTATATTTGGCCTACTATTTTAAAAATGGTACAGCTCCTGTTTCAATTGTTAGAAGAAATTAGAAAACCAATTTTTAATTCGTCCCAGAATAATAATTTTAAAAAATTTAAAAAAACCAATTTCTTCTTTAATATATTGGTAAACATCTTCTTTACTTTCCAGTTCTCTTAATAATGAGTACAAATTTTTACATGACTGACTATCATTTAATAAGCAAGCTTTTTTATAAAGTTCAATAGCTTTTTTCTTGTTAACTTCATATCCAAAGTCTCCATAATCATAAATATTGGCCAAACTATTTATAGCCGGCACATAATTGAGTCCTGTCGCTTGATTTAACATTGTGTAGCCTTTGTTTTTCTCACCTTTTTTTAAACAATAAAGTGCATAAATGTGCAATGCTTCAACATCATTTTGTAAAGCAGCTTTTTCATACCAATAGTATGCTTGCTTAAGGTTACGTTTTATTTTATCCCCTTCTTCTAACATTGTAGCTACTGCCATTTGAGCATTTAAATTTCCACTATGTGCAAGCTCTTCAAATAATTTAAAAGCCTTATCATAGTTTTTTGAATCATAATATTTCAAAGCTTCATTATATTTTATATCCATATTGAACCTTAACGTCTTATAAGAGGAAATCTACGATTATTTCTTCTAGGTTGTTCACGTTGTCTTCTTTCAAATTGTGTGTCAGGTCGATTATACCTATGGTGTAATCTATCGTTTCGATCTACCCCATCTGATAATCCAGTACACGAATCCATAAATAGTATCATAATATCTAATGTTGCCACAGGTCCAATGGTAGATATCCCTGCCGTTAACCCCGCTGCCATTAAAAATGGAGTTGCAATGATTCCATTTCTTGCAGCAACAGCATCACTAATACCACCATCTCCTCCCATAGCACGAGGTACTCCTCTACCATTTAATCTTGGGTCACTATAAAGGCCTAAGGGATCAGTCCAATTAATAGGATCCTCCCATACATACGCATATAAGTTACTATCTTCCCCCTTAAATCCAATAGGGTCTTTAGCCGTCCACTTCCCTGTAGTTGCATCATAGTCTCGGTAACCAAATCTGGTCAGACCTGTATCTCTGTCATAAAGACCACCGGCAAACCCGAACGGTACTTTGAAGTTTGGATTTGTGTCAGTTAAGATAGTACCGAAAGTATCGTAAACAACTTCTTTTACGATATTTCCGCTTGCATCACTCACAGCCCTGAGGGATCCTACCTGATCATAGTGCAGATAATATTTAGTACTATTAGCTGACATTGATACAGGCATTCTTTGATCTGCATACTCAAATCTCTGTAAAAGGTTATCATTTGCATCATAGATAGCAAGCAGTGTCGTCAGGTCTGCCCAAAGGTACTTCTCTACGACTTGACCATCGATAAGCTTAGCCACTCTTTGATTGTTAGCATTATGCTTATATGTGATCGTTTGTGTTGGAGTGACAATCTTTCTTAGTTCACCAAATGTTCCGTAATCATATGTTGTCGTACCCTCTGGTGTGATCTTCTCTACAAGATATCCGTCATCATCGTATCTATAGGTATTGTCCCCCATAGACTTCCAGCTGGTCATCGAGTGTATAGGACGCGGTAGTGGTTTCTCCGTTTACGGTGGCGGAGAGTCTGTTGCCGTTGTTGTCATAAGTATATGCTTCCGTTACACTTCCATCTTTTTTGACCTCTATAAGTCTTCCCATGTCATCATAGGTATAGTCATACGTCGCAGTTACACCGTTGATGATCTCTTTTTTCTGTGTGATCGCACCGCTGTCATCTCTTTGCGGAAGCTGACAGGTCAGTGTATTGTCGGAGAGTTCTGTGAGCTCTCCGTAGCTGTTATAGCTTCTGCTTTGTGTCAGAGTACCGTCCGTGAGCTGTGTGACGTATCCGTTTTGTGCATCTCTGGTGAGTGTATAATCCCCGCTGTCTGTGAGCAGCCCGTCGTTGTCGTAACTGTAGTTCTCCGTCACTCCCGCATAGGTGCTTGAAGTGACCTTGAAGTCGTTGTTGTAGGTATAGTTGATCGTATGGTTGAGCAGACCATTTTGGGCAATAGTTGTCAGCAGTGTACCGTCATAGGTGAAGCTGAAGCTTTCACTTCCATGGGTGATGCTTCCCACTTTATCGGCAAAGAGATAGCTGTACTCCGTTGTACCCTCAGGCGTCGATGTGCTTACCAGCCTTCCTTTATCGTAGGTATTGGTGATCGTTTTTCCACTCGGTCTTTCGATCTGTGTGACTTGTTTGCTTTTATTATAGGTGTAAATTGTAGCTTTTTGCAGCGGACTTGTGTAGCCTGTTTTTCTGTCCACACCGTTGTAGGTGAATGCATGATCCGCAGGAGTCGGTACGGTTCTTGTCAGAAGGTTGCCGTTATTGTCATAGCTGAACGCTTCGGTTGTACCGTCAGGGTAGCTTACTCCCGTGACTCTGTCCATCACATCATAGGTGAAAGTCGTGATTTTATTTCTTGGATCAGTGATCGACTCTACATTGCCTCTGTCATCGTAGGTATAAGTGGTCTCTCTTGTACCGGTAGCTTCCGTGGTGACTCTTCCTTTACTGTCATAGGTGAATGTGGTCGGTGTGAGCGTACCTGACGTGAGACTTGAGGTAAGCCTGGTATCGATATCATACTCTCTTGTGGCACTCCTCCCCGTCGGGCTGGTGAGCGTCTCTACGCCGCTGTTATAGTCTGTAAGGATCTTTGTGATTTTGCCATTGTTTGTAATAGTTTGTGTTTTGCTGTTGGTATGGGTCTCGTTGCCGTCATAGCTTGTGTTGTATGTGACTGTCTGTTTCAGTCCGCCTGGTTGTGTCGTCTCCCTGGATGCGAGGGTCTTTTGGTGAGTGAGGGTATCTGCTGTATAGGTCGTTACCGTACTTACTCCGTCTTTTTGGCTTGTAACGGTTTTTTCATCTTTTGAGAAAGTAGCGGTGATCGTATCTTCGGTTGGCAGAGTGATAAGTGATCGTGTATCACCGTTAGCCAGTGTACTATCCTGACTTGTCTGTGTCTCTCCCATAGGTTGAACGGTAGAGTAGAATGTTTCATCTTCTGTAACGTTTCTAAGGAATTGATAGCTGCCTCCCTCACCGTCCACCTCTTCAGTGATACGTCCATTCTCATCAAAAATATGATCTATCCGGTTACCGTTCGGATCGGTCATAATGTCCATCAGCGAGCCGTCAAGGTAGGTAAATTCATATCTGGAATTGTCTTCATAGCGTATCTCTGTCAGATTGCCCTGTTCATCGACTGTAAGATAGGTTTTTTGTCCGTTTGGTGCGGTGATCTCCGTCGGGTTGCCATCACTGTCTCTGGTGATGGCAGTGACTTCTCCAAATTGATCTGTTATGGTAATGAGTTTTCCATTTTCATCATACGTATAGGATTCTAATACTTTTTTGTCAGGGTAAGAGTTTGTAACAAGGTGCTTACCTGCCAGATCAAACCCATACTCCTGTGTGACATCAGAGATATCAAGCGTATCAAAACTATAAACGGTTTGTCCTGTCTGCCCTTTGAGATACAGTTCTCTAATTTCATTTTCAGTCAATGCTCTATTGTATATACGGAATTCATCTACAAGACCTTCATAATAATCAGAAGAGTGACTTCCATCCCTACCGATGCTGTATCCGCCTCCACCGCCGTAGATTGCTCCATTGGTATGATGGCTTTGTTTACTCAATAATACACCATCCATATACAACTCAAACCCTTCAGATGAGTAGTTCATCACCACATGGTGCCACTCTCCGTCATTGTAAGATCCTGGCGAAGTAAATGAATAAGATGAAGAAGTATTGTTGATAGAAACCCACCCCGCTACTTTTCCATTGGGCCCGCCAGCATTCAAATTAATAACATATCCATAGTTGCGAAGTCTAATAAGCATCATAATGTTATCTTTACCACTCTTTGTGGAAGTGGTATTGAACCATGCTGATACTCCCAAATAGGGTGTTTTTGTCGATTCATTCAAACTGACATAGTCATAATTTCCATCAAACTGGGCTGCTTTACCAGTCAGCCCGTCAACATAACTGATACCATGTCCTGAAGCATGATTACCATTAAGTGAGCTATCTTGTGTATTGCCATCAAATTTATAGTAGGCAACCAATCCATTTGTTAAAGCAGTCTCTTTTTTCAGTTTGCTTCCATCGCCTTTAAAGACAGCGTCTATGCCTAAATTATGTACATTGGAGAGTGTCCATCCTTGAGCTATTTGATCGTTATTGCTTTTTGAGGGAAAGACATCGATCAGTATGCTCTTACTAGTGGATACATCAATCGTACTTCGTCCCCTTACTCCCGTAGCGCTTCCACCAACTCTTGCCCATGCCTGTGCGAATGATGTACTTCCTCTTAGGTAAACTACCGGATAGATATAGGAGACTGTAAGCTTAGCCTTTACTTTTCCTGCTACATGATTGCCTAATGTATCTTTCCCATCCCACATAAATGTCAGACTTCGCAGCTCATCAAGGTCAGGTGTTTTCGTATAAGTCCTGCCTGCGATGTTCAGTGTAACCTTTGCTCCCTGTACAGAAGCAGGGATGCTAGAAGTATCCACAGAAGCATCGATAATATATTGATAACCATCCACCCTATTGGATGCATAGTGCAATGTGATGTCCGTTCCTGCCACAGGGATATCCTCATGAAATACTCTGGATTTGCCTGTTACATATGAACTGACATTCACTTGACAATCATTCGGCTCATCATCATCCGTTTTAGGATCATCAACATCAGGATCCTCTGCATCCTCCGGCGGACCATACGGCCAGTTATGATCCCAAGGGGTAAAATGGGTAAATGCTGCTCTCCAGTAGCTTTTACCTGCTGTATGGTCGGGATTGTTCTGTATCCCTGCCACTTCATCACTGAAACTGCCGTCTCCATCCAGGTCATTTGGCTCTCCGTCACCCGTGCTGTCCAGTGCATCAACGATACCGTCATTGTCCGTATCAAGCAGTGCAACGACCGCACCGTTGTCCGAGCCGATCCATCGCCCCTGATTGCGGTCGTAGTATCCTACAGGTACGATCTCACCCACTTCAAAGCCAAGGAAGTTATCCACATACATCACCACAGGAGCATCGAAGGTGATCTCATCGGTATCGCTGGTCCCGTCTATCTTCAGATCAGAGCAGTAGGTATAGGCTGTTTCTTTGGGGAGGTTTGCAGGCATGGATTCAGGTGTTTTGAACTCCGTGGCTCTCACATCAAAGGTGGTCAAGACTCGGGTACTTCCATCCACTGAAGTAACCGTGGCTTTGCGTGCACCGTCAAACACCAAAGTCGTAGAACGTGTACCCCGCTCATCGGTTACAGGGGTAGAGATATGTGCCTGAGGTACAGAATTTGAGAGATCAATTGTGGTAACCTTAGTATCTTCTTGCAGCATAGTGACATCTTCTGTTCTTACCCACTCCTGTACTGGTGCCTGTACTTTTCGGTCTATCGTCATATAGCCTGCTTTGGTATAACGCATAGTAAGCTGAAGCCCACCCTCCGCGGGGATCGTATAAAGCCCTTCACTGTTTGTCGTAGTGGTACCGTACTCCGGATGTTTATGGATAGAGACCATTACACCTGAAAGCGGAGAACCGTCTTCGGAAAAGATCTGTTCTGCGACCATACAGAAGCGTTTTTCATCATATCCCTCTTTGGTCGCATCAGCGGGGACCTGGTCGGTATATTGACTGCCGAAGTGCGTGAAGTGGAAGTTGGAGGTATCCAGTGCAGTACTTACGACCACGTCGATATTCTGAGAGAAAAAATTATCTATTTTGGCCTGTAGTGTCGTGGTACCTGCCTGCAGTCCTTCTATCGTACCGTCACCATAGACTGAAATGAGATCATAGTTGCCAGGTATCAAATCCACCCCTGCCTCTATCGCTTCTGTTGTACCGTCACTGTAGTGACCTTCCACTGCCACTTGGGCAGTTTGACCGACTCTAATGTTTACAGGATTGGGAGAAATAGACTCAAGCAGTACCGGTTCTTTTATTTCCAAACTGATCGTATCAGATTCCAGGTTACCTATCTTGGCCTTTATTGTCGTACTGCCGCTTTTAAGTGCGGTAAGGATACCATTGGTGTCAATGGAAACTATGCTGTTATCATCGATGACCCATTCCACATTTGATGAAACATTTTCTGTAGTATTATCATTGTAGTGTCCTGTAGCAGTAAGTGTGGCTGTTTCATTTACTTCAAGTGATGTAATATCTGCTTCAAGTGATATTGATAGAAGAAGTGCTTCTGCCATGATACTTGCTTTTGCGACTCCCTCCTGCCCGTCATCATCCGTAACAATGAGCGTGATATTATGTTCACCCTTGGTACTAAAGGTATGTGTAAAAGACTTTTCATAACTAAGTACAGTATTTGTATTATCCAACCAACGGTAACTGACGATCTCTCCATCAACATCGTTAGAGCCATTAGCGTCAAATGTAACATTTTCGTCAACCAGTACGATATCTGTACTGGCGTATATTACGGCTACCGGTTTTTGGAATTCACGCACTGTTACAGAGACACTCTCTGTTGCACTCATCCCACCATCATCGGTAACAATTAAAGTTATGACATGTACTCCAGCGGTTGCAAAAGTATGTACGAACTCCGCTTCAACACTCAACGTATCATTGTTTTCATCTCTCCACTCATAGCTGACAATCTCACCATCACTGTCCGTAGAACCCGCTGCCGAGAACATCACACTCTCACCATATTTAACATTTGTCAGATTTACTTCTGCGATAGCAGTTGGCGGTGTGTTACCTGAAGAAGAGGGCTTTACGGTAATGCTGACTGTATCAGAGGTTTCCCATGGCGATACATATCCGCCTTGCTCTATTGTCGTCAGCCTAAAAACCAAAGTCTCCTCTTCTGTAACTATCGGAGCGGTAAAAGTTGGTTTTACACTTTTGTTATCAGAAAGTGCTGCTTGTTGACCTTCTATTTGATCCCATTGATATTGCTTGATCTCACCATCAGCATCGGGCGTACTCCCTGAACCATCGAGTAGCACTGTTGCACCTGATTCAACACTTTGATCTTTCCCCGCATCCGCACACCCTGATAACAACAAGCCCAATGCAATGATTAAACTGTATACCGCTCTCATGAGTTATCCCCCCTCTATTTTAGTCTGTAGACTTACAATCTATTCGTAGTATGTCACTTTCTATTTCCAAGTGACGACAGGTAATAGGTTATTATCTTTGATCTGTACTGGTTTATTGAAACGTAAAAGAGGGAGAGCGAGTAAAATAGAAATAACTCAATAAAGCATTTAAGATCAAACATATTTCCCCCCTCTTTCCCCAAAGCAGAGTCATTAAAATCGCTTTAATGGTAACAGAAAAACGGGGGGGGTGTCAAGTAACGTTGCTGTTATGTTGTTTTTTGAAAAGTCAGTGATTTTACGAAGGGCAAAAATATTTTTGGATATAATCAATATCATACTATATTACGGAGAAAATCATGCTACTGGGTGTCAATATCGACCATATCGCTGTTTTAAGAGAAGCAAGGAGAGTCGGGGATCCCGATCCGCTGGATGCGCTGGGGATATGCAGACGTGCCGGCGCGGATCAGATCACGATACATCTGCGCGAGGACAGGCGGCATATGCAGGATGCGGATGCAGAGCATATCATCGAGCTCTCTGCGCTCCCTGTGAACCTGGAGTGCGCCATTGCCCCCGAGATGATCGATATCGCCTGCAGGCTGAGACCCCACCGCGTGACACTCGTGCCCGAAAAACGCGAAGAGGTGACGACCGAAGGGGGCCTCGCTGTCACAGGGGATCAGCCAAGACTTGCAGAAGCGATCGAAAAGCTGCATAACCATGAGATCGAAGTATCCCTCTTCATCGACCCCACCACCGAAGCACTCAAGGCTTCCAAGGCATTGGGTGTAGAGTGGATAGAGTTTCATACCGGAAAATATGCCAATATCTATGCCATGCTCTACACAAACCTGGCAAAGACCCACCATACGATCCCCGAACTGGAACTTCCCCGCAATGTACTCAAGAAAATGCTTGACGAGGAGATTCACACACTTCGGATGCTGAGCAAAGAGGCGAGGGAGATCGGGCTGCGCGTAGCAGCAGGTCACGGGCTGAATATGCAGAATGTCTCTGCTATCGTAGAGATCGAAGATATCGAAGAACTGAACATCGGACAGAGTATCATCGCACGTTCGGTCTATACTGGACTGGAGCAGGCGATCATTGACATGAAAACGATAATGAAACACTAAGCGGGCAGGAAAGCATCAATGATAAACCGAAAACAGGTGGCGATCAGCATCGGCGACCTCAACGGCATCGGGGTACAGTTAGCCCTTGAAAACCACCATACGGTGTGCGAACTTGTCAAACCGATCTACTGTATCGACAGGGCCATGCTGGAACAGGCTGCCGCCAAACTCGATCTTGCGATTCCCGAAGCGTTTCAGACGATCGAAGATATTTCCCCCTATTTTGAGATAGGACCGGGAGTTGTCACCAAAGAAAGCGGTGCCTATGCCTATGCCTCTTTTTGCAAAGCGGTCGAACTTGCAAAGGCAGGCACAGCAGATGCGATCTGTACGCTTCCGATCCACAAAAAAGCCTGGGAGCTGGCGGGGGTGCAATACAAGGGTCATACCGATGCCCTGCGTGACTTTTTCGATGCGGAAGCGATCATGATGCTGGGATGCCCGAAGATGTATGTCGCGCTCTACACAGAACATATTCCGCTTAAAGCGGTTGCTGAAAGCATCAATACAAAAGACCTCACCCGTTTTCTGCTGGACTTCTACCATACGGCCAAACCGCAAACACCCGTTGCCGTGCTGGGACTCAATCCCCATGCGGGAGATGAAGGGGTACTGGGGGATGAAGAGAAGATCATCAGTGAGGCGATCAAAAATGCGCATAAACAATTGGACAAGCAGGTTTTTACTGCGCCGCTCGTTCCCGATGTCGCCTTTACCCCCCATGTGCGTGCCCGCTACACCCACTATATCGCGATGTACCATGACCAGGGCCTTGCACCGCTGAAGGCGCTCTACTTCGATGAGGGGATCAATGTCTCTCTCAATCTCCCGATCCTGAGAACTTCCGTCGATCACGGTACAGCTTTCGATATCGCCTACCAAGGTGTAAAACTGAATGCCCTCAGCTATATCAACGCCATTCGCTACATCAAGGAGAGAGATGAAACATAGGCTCATCATTACGATCAGTGACATCAACGGTTCTGTCCAGTACAATGTGCATGAGATCATCAAAAAAGTCATTGCAGGAGTCATTCTTCTATTGATGATTATCGCAGTTGCCACCTATCTTTATATCAGTTTTCTGAACAATCAAGTCTCAAAACTCAATCAACAGAAAGTTGAATTTCAGAATCAAATCGTAACGCTTAAAGAGAGTACTGCAACCTATAAACAGAAAAATGAAATTCTTGTTCAAGAAAATACACAACTCACACATTTGATACAAGAGAACAGTGACAAACTCGCTTCAGTGAATGAAAAACTTCAAGAGGTTGAAGAGATGATAGGGTACGGACCGGACCTTAATGCCAGTTTTCAGGACAGAGTAGAAAATGCACGTGACAAGGTTGTTCAGGCACTGAAAGAAAAGGTCCAAGAAGAGCAGATAACTTCGATTCAAAAGGCCCTGGTACTCAACAGTATTCCCAATGGGAAGCCCCTAAAGTATGGCCGTATTTCCAGTGGTTACGGTTATCGTACACACCCCATCACCCAAAGAGAATCCTTCCACCCTGCACTAGATTTTACAGCAAAAAACGGTACACCTGTCTATGCACCTGCCAGCGGTGTTGTGGTTTTTGCCAAGCGTAAAGGAGCGTATGGAAATTTCTTGCTGCTTGACCACTCTTTCGGTTTTAAAACCGCATATGGACACCTCAGCAGGTTTGCCGTCAAGAGCGGTGACTTTGTCAGCAAAGGAGATCTTATCGCATATGTAGGAAGTACGGGAAGAAGTACCGGACCTCATCTTCACTATGAAATTCGCTACCTGGATAAGTGGCTCAATCCAAAACCTTTTACACAATGGAATTTAGAAAACATTAACGACATAAGCGCTAAAATAACTCAAGTTGACTGGGATAGTATCCTTAAACAGGCCCAGAATATCATTACACTTACGACAGAAAAGTAAAGGAATACTATGGCTCTTTTCATAGGGAAAAAAAATAAAAATACACCCAATAAAATCACTTCAGCAACGATCATCACTTCATGTATGGAGGTCACAGGAAACTTACATGGTAGTGATACCGTACATATCGATGGTAAAGTGACGGGAGACATTATTGCCAGCAACACACTGATGATTGGAAAATCAGGGGTTGTCTATGGAAAAGTGAAAGCAAAAAATGCCATCATAAACGGTAAGTTGGTAGGCAGTATCGTCTGTGAGGTGCTGGAGGTGATGGAAACAGGTGAAGTATCAAAAAAAATTCAGGCAGATACAATGATACTTGATGGCACTGTGACCGGTAATGTGATCGGAGTAAAATCAGTGGAGGTTCAGCCACACGGTAAACTTGCTGTTGAAAGACTTGAAAGTAAAAAAATCACTGTGAGCGGATCAGTCCAAGGAACTATTGTCGCATCAGAACTCCTTGATATAAGCAGTACAGGCTCGGTTGAAGGTGAGATATCCGTAAAAACAATCAAAACAGCCGAAGGCAGTAGAATGGTGGGCACCATGTCTACGTATCAAGAAGAGGAAAAACCGAAAGAAGAAAAAGCGGATAACACCTAACTTTTCTATCCAAAGAGTCCTTCTGACTCTTCAGCGATGATCTCACACTTATCATTCATCTTTTCGCACAGCTCCTCCTGGCAGCGCTCACACAGATAACGGTAGTTCTGCATATCATAGTGTATGATATCCCCCGCCAGTAGTTCAGTATAACACTCCGCGCAAACATTGGTGACGCGAGAGAGTATCTCTTCTGTTGCCTCTTGAGTAACAAAACATGCACTTTTGCTCATCTTATCCCTTTAATTCGTTGATCATTTTTTTTGCTTCTTCCAGAGAGGCATCCAGCTCATACGCTTTCGTATACTCCGTCAGTGCTTCCGCTTTACGATCTAGATCATAAAGCGTGTTGGCATAGTTGTAATGGTGCGGAGCATACTCAGGATCCAGCGTAATGGATTGCAGGTGGTGACTGATCGCACCCTCCTCTTCCTTCAGTTTATGGAGGAGATTTGCCAGGGAAGCATGTGCCTGGTCATCGTTTGGATCGATTGCGATGATCTTCTCATAGCTCTCTCTGGCATCTTTCAGATTGTCGATCTGCATCATCACATACCCATGACGTTGAAGTACATCGATATTGTCAGCCTCCAGGACCAGAGCACTCTGAAGTGCCTTGCTTGCTTCCAGCATATCACCCTTGGCTACGGCATCATCTGCCATCTGAACCAAATGCTCAAGCCGCGTCGGTTCTGTTTCCGGTTTGGAAAAAGTTTTGTCAGGCCGGTTGATCCCGCCGATCTGTTCGTCGGGAAGTTTCGCTTCAAAATCCACGCCTCTTTTGGGATGTTCCCCGGAAAAAAGCTGTCTGAAAAAGAGGTAAAAGATCACCCCGGCAAGGATCAAAAGAAAGAGTTGAAATAGTGTCATAATATCTCCAGTTCTTGAAGGGGAATCATAGGGTAATCTAACTTAAATCCAAAGAAAATCGATCAAAAAATATCGCATTTGGACCAGCTATTATCCGGGCTTATCTCAGGCTATTCGGCTATCTTTTCAGCTGTGCGGCGATCTGACCGGCCACGGCATCCATCTCTTCTCTGGTCTCAAAGAGAAACTCATGTTTTTCTTCTTCGCCCAGATGGACAAAGATACCGAATCCCACAACCTCAACCTTGCCTTTGGCTTCGATAGAAAGCCATTCAAGGCTTACTTTTGTGGTCTCCTCCTCATATCCCGTCTTTACCACAGCCGCAGGATAGAGCTGTGTGATCTTCTTTGTATCGAACTGTTTGTCTTGAATCGTAATTATCATACGAGGATTATAGTATAATCCTTGTAAATCTTCCATAGGAGCAGCAGATGAGTTTAAAAGAACAGATCAAAAACGATATCAAAGAGGCAATGCGTGCCAAAGAGATTACAAGAAGGGATACCCTGAGAAATATCCAGACAAACATCAAGCAGATAGAGGTTGATGAACGCAAAGAGCTTACTGATGCCGAAGTGGAGGCGATCCTGGCAAAATACCTCAAACAAAGAGAGGATGCAAAAGCACAGTTTGCCGAAGCAGGACGCGATGACCTCGTTGCAAAAGAGGATGAAGAGATCGCTATCGTACAGAGCTACCTGCCAGAACCGATGAGTGATGAAGAACTGGAGAGTGCACTTCAGAAGATCATTGAAGCGGTCGGTGCCGAAAGTATGAAAGATATGGGGAAAGTCATGGGTGCAGCAAAAAATACGATCGGAAGCCGTGCGGATGGTGGACGCATCAACCAGGCAGTCAAAAAACTTTTAGCATAAGTTTCTTACTCTTGTTCCAGCCTCTCCCGAGGCGGAACGAAAAAAATTAAAACTCCCATAGTAAACGGGTACCGAATTACTCTTCCCCGTACTTCAATTTCCTAATCGCAGCAGTAATATTATCCTGCCGCATAAAGTGTTCCCCTACCAGGAAGGCATCTGCACCGATCTTGGAAAGCTCCACAACTGTCTCATGGTCATGGATACCGGATTCGGCAACGATGATCTTCCCTTTGGGGATAAGCGGGATCAGTTTCTCGCTCAGGCTCATATCCATCTCAAAAGTCTCAAGGTTTCGATGGTTGATACCGATGATCTGCGCACCGGCAAAAGTCGCCTTGATAAGGTCTGATTTATTGTGGATCTCAACTAACACATCCAGCCCCAGGTGCAGTGCATATTCATAAAGCTCTTTCAGCTCTTTACGGCTCAATGCCGCAGCAATCAGCAGGATATAGTCAGCACCAAAAACCAATGCCTCCAGGATCTGATACTTATCGACGATAAAGTCCTTACGGAGCAGCGGGAGGTTCACATAGCGTCTTACCATTCCTAGGTACTCTTTATCGCCCTGGAAATAGTGGGGTTCGGTCAGAACCGAGAGTGAGTCCGCACCGCCTTTTTCATACTGCTGTGCGATCGTTATAGGATCGAAATCCTCCCGGATTATCCCTTTGCTGGGACTGGCTTTTTTGATCTCCGCAATGATACGGTAAGGGTTCTCTTCTGTAGAACGGAGCGCTGACTTTACATCTTTTGGCATAAAGGGGTTATATGCAAGCGAACGCCCCAACCACTCCTCGGGAAACTCTATTTTTCTCTTCTCAAGATCTGCTTTGGTTCTCTTGATAATTTCATCTAAAATCTGTGCCATCTATACAGCCTTGGCTAAGTTTTTGCGTATTATATCCAAACGCTGAACGCTGAACGCTGAACGCTCTCTTATTTGCACTTCTGGATCGCCTCCCAGTGATCCCTGATCTCTTCCTGCTCAAGACCCTCTCTCTCAACCACTTTTTTCATCACCTCATAAGCTTCTTTACACTTCCCCTGTTTGTAATATCCCCAGGCAAGAGAGTCCAAATAAAAGGTATTGTCAGGCTGCTGCTTGAGTGCTTTCTGAACGATGCTGATCCCCTTGTTGACATCAAACTCCTTGTCTATCAAAGTATAGCCATAGTAGTTGAGATAGATACTCTCCTCCACCCCTGATGCAATTGCTTTTTCAAAATAAGAGATCACCTCTTTGAGCATTCCGCGGTCATCTTTGTCCTCTGCTTGTTCAAAAAGAAGTATCCCTTTTTCAGCAAGCCACTTACCGTCTTTGTCCCGAGTGTAGAAATGATCAACCAGCAGGATCGCTTTTTCATAGGATCGCGTCGCCTTGTAGAGATCATAGAGGATATCTTCATGTCCTTCACGATGCTTTTCCAGGAATGCCGTAGCGCCCTCAAGGTCTCTTTTGTAGACATAGGCATCGATGATCCTTCTCAGATAATCCTCGTTGTTATCCAGCTCATACAGTGCCTCATAGGTACTGATAAGCCCGTCGATATCATTCTCTTTCATATAGAGCTTGAGCAGTTTAAGGTAAACACTCTGTGATGAGAGATGCATTCGCCGGTGGGTTTCCAGCAGTGCGATCGCTTCCTTACGTTCTCCGGTATACTCATCCATAATGGTTACAACTCTTAAGAGGATACCTTCATGCAGTGTCTCATCATAGACTCTTTTTAGCAGCTGAAGTGCTCTCTCAAACTGCGCATTATAGAGCAGTGCATTGGAAGCCAGCTCCAGATCGATCGGCTGCTGGGACTGCTCAAGCAGATCCATCGACTCCTCTTCTGCGCGTTCTGCTTTGTCTGCGGTAAGATATAGCGGGATCAGAAGACGTTTGGCTTCCAGGGTGTCCGGATGCTTTTCATCCCATCTCTCCAGGCGTTCAATGCTTTGCTCGATAAAGGTTCGGCTGAGCAATGCGGACCTCATTTCGCGGAAAAGGAACTCCTCCTCTCCTGTCCTGTCAAAGAGCTCCCCGTAGATCGGCCTGCTGTACTCATATGCGAGCTGATCATCCAACCAAAGTGCTTTGATAATCAGCGTATCTTCCGAAAAAGTCTCTTCTTTTGCATGAGCAGATACCTGCAGCAAAACAACACTCACAGCAGCAGCTAGGATTATACGATACCAGGGCACTCTTTTCTTACCTCATCTTCATTATTTTTAAACTGTTCCCAAAAAGGAAAAGTACGACACTGTCTCGGACGGACGGGATAGATACTGCACCGCTTTAAGGTCTCATCAAAAAAAATACACGCATAGTTATCTTCGCTCAGTTTCTTTTCTATCAGTGAATAGCGGTGTTTTACTTTTCTTAAATACATTGTAGCAAAATCTTCCAGGCTAAGGTTAACGAAGTCCGCCATTTTTTCTATCTCTTCATATTTTGCCCAGATATATCCGCTCTCACCTGTACAACAGTGCCCGCCGCATGCCTCGCATGCTGAGGGGGCAAACTTATAGCTGTATCCTGCTTCGCTTAGAAGTTCCATCATATTCCTTTTATATCTTTCCTGTATCAAGATTTTCTGCAGCATCTGGCAATGCCAAACCTACTACCTACCTGCTCGTTTCCTCGCCAACATAATCCCCCTTGATGCTGTGCGTCCCTGCTTTCTCAAACGCCCTCTGCGCATTCGGCCGGTAAACACCCTCCTCATCAAATACCACCAAGGGAGGCAGGACCTGAGTCATCGACCTGGAGTTGTTGCGCGCCGCGATCATGACCAGTTTGGACTCCCTGTCGATCTTGGAGTGGACGAACTGGATCTTTTCGGGATTTATACCATTTATTTTAAGATGATGCAAGAGTAGATCGATCTGTTTTGCATCGTAACAGAAAATAAACCATCCTTTGGGTTTCAAAAAGGTTTTGACCCTTCGGATAAACCCTTCGATGGGCAGATGGTGTGCGTAGCGTGCGATATTGAGGTGCGTATTTTCGCTCTGTGTGACTCTCGGATCGTAAAACGGGGGATTGGAAACGATAAAATCATATCTCTCCTCTGTCTGCAGTTCCGTAAAATCTCCCAGATGGCTTTGCACCTCAAGTTGGTTGAGATGAAAATTATGTACCGCATACTCCAGCATCTTCTGCTGTTTGTCGATGATCGTAGTTTTCACCGGAAAGTCACGACTCAAAAGAAGCGAAATGATCCCCACCCCGCATCCGACATCAAGGAGCGAACCCCTGGGCTGGAAGCCGGAGATAAAATCATAGAGGAAGATCGAGTCACTGTTGTAACGGTATCCGGAGGTCGGTTGATAAAGAAACATACCTTACCTTATAGCATAATAAAAGCGACAAGTCGCGGTGAGCCTTCTGATGAAGACAAGCATCTAAAATGCAGTACATGCGGAGCACTGAATGCGAAGTCTTAAAACACGGCCGTAGCGTGACTTGCAGAAGCTTTACTTTGAAAGCATTATATCAATCGAATTTTACACTATTTTCTGTATAATCGCGGTAATGAATGAAGAGAAAAATCTACTCAATCCGCCATCAACAGAATTCTCTATGTTGGACTATGAGTGTGCCTACCTGCCCGACAGAACCGTACGTATGCACTACAAGTATGTCAACAACGCCTCCAAGACCTTTACGACTGCCGTGATCGACCGGGGATGGAGACGTTTCGGGAAATACTTCTTTCATCCGATCTGCAACGGCTGTAACGAGTGCAAAAGTATCCGCATCAATGTCGCTGATTTCCAACCCAGCAAGTCTCAGCGCAAAGCGATCAACCGCAACAAAGAGACCAAGATCATCGTCCAGAAACCCATGATGACCAGGGCGCACCTCGATCTCTACAACAAGTACCACGCTTTCAAACACCAAAAGGACGGGTGGAGCCATCGCAATATCTCCCAGAGGGAGTACTACGAAAACTTTGTTGATGGGGCACATGACTTTGGCAAAGAGATCCTCTATATGGATGGGGATAAACTGATCGGTGTCGATCTGATCGATATACTCGATGACGGGATCAGCTCGATCTACTTCTATTATGATCCTGACTATCCGAGGCTCTCTCTGGGGACCTACTCGCTGCTCTATCAGATCCAGCTTGCCAAGATCCTTGAACTGCCGTGGATCTATCTCGGCTACTGGGTAGATGGGTGCAAGGCGTTTGCCTACAAGCCCAAGTTCCAGCCCCAGGAGATCCTGGACGGCTTCCCGCATATCAGCGAAATCCCGCAGTGGGAGCAATGGAAAGAATCCGAGCAATCGTAGGATGCGTAGTCACGTACCGATATGATGATCCTTCGTGCTGAGTTCGACAATTCTGGGGTCAAGGTATGTGGTGCGTGACTACGCACCCTACCGTAAACTATCCAATTCCGGAGATTTCCTGCACCACTTCAAAAAGAGCCTGTCCGAGTTCACCCGGGGATCCGGTTCTTTTTGATCGACGACGAGATCCGCCAGCATTTTTCCCATCAACGGGCCGAAGACAAACCCTCTGCCTCCAAGACCGTTGCAGATATAGAGGTTATCAAGATATTTTAGATCAGGCTTTGCCCCGCGCACGATCGCAGGATAACGCTCCAGCATCTCCGGTACATCGATCACTTTCCCGACCAATGGAAAGTAGTCCTTGCTCCCTGCCCTCATGCCGCAGAAGGTCTCTACCAGTTCCATATCCGAAGTATCCACCATACTGGAAGCTTTTTCTCTCAGAGAGAGTGCCTGTTCCTCTTCGCACGGTTTTGCTTCCTTGACACCCTTTTCATGTGTTGCCCCAAGGCGGATGATGCCGTTGATATTGGCGGAGACGGACATCGACTGGTGCATACTGACCTTCATAGGCAACTGAGAACGGAAGTCTCCGCGGGTTCCCCATGTACCTTTGACGCCCATATAACGCATATCAAAAAGCGCATTTTCATACCCTGTGGCAAGCACTATTGATTTCGCCTGATAGAGAGGTGACCCCTCGTTCCCACTCTCCTGAGCAGGAATGCATACCCACAATCCATCACGATAGGAAATCTTTTTAACAGCATATATCCGAACATCTATACCTTCCAGGAGTGCCCTGCATGTCTCAGGTGCATCGCATGCTCCCGCTTCGTTAAAAAAAAAGCTCTCAAGAGGCACCTTGATATGGTGTGCTTGGAGTTTTTCCAGATCCCATCTGCTGTAGCTGTTTTCATTGTGGGATTCATACTCGGAAAATTTCTTCGCATCCACTTCATCTTTGGGGATGCGTACCACACCGCTTTGATGGTAACAGCGGGGGAAATGCTCCAGGTAGAAATCTTTGGCAAAAGAAAAAGCTTCGTTGGTCAGACTCTGAAGCGGCCCGCCCTTGCCGATCTTTGGAGAGACAAATGCCCCTGCCGCCCCCGACCCGCCGGTTGCGATACCCTGTTTATCCAGGACCAGAACCTTTTGTCCCTTTTGGGAGAAGAAATAGGCACTGCTCGCCCCCGCGATCCCGGCGCCGATAATGATGGTATCGTATATAGAAGACATTAGATAGTGATCTCTTTGATTTTAGTATTAGCAACCATGGAAACTCCTATAAATACCGGCTTCATAACTTTTTTAATCCCTGTTTTTTTAATATCTTTACCAATAATAATAGGGATTTTTCACATTCACAACAACTACATAAGCGCAATAAAGTTTATTCTTAATTGTCATTTTATCTAAAGATTGCCAAATATTAATAATAATCAGCCCTTATTTCCTAATTTATTAGGTAACAAAACACTAATCATTTATACTCCTGAAAATATGAGAAATCAGAGCTGCTGATACACCTAAGTAACGCGCAACTTCCCCTTGTGTATATCCATCTTTCAGTGCTTCAAGTATAGCAGAGTTTCTTGATGGCAGGTCGTTACTGTTTTTGAAGTGTTGCTCCAGAGCTATCTCTTTTACCTGTTTGAATTCATGCTCTTGCTCTACTATTTTCTTTTTCTGTTCTTCTTCCAACTCTTGTTGCTCTTTTTTATTGAGGGGTTGTTCCAGCAGCTCCTGTACACCTTTATAGTGATACTCTTTTTTTAGTTTTGAGTGTTTGGCACAGGAGATCACTTCTTGTTCTTTATGAAGCATAGTGCCCAATAGTGTAAAAGGGTACTCACCTATTCTATTGTACATCCTGGCTTTTAGTGGATTGTGTTCTATATATCTGAAGAGTGTATAGAGGTACGCTTCATTGATGATATACCATGATTTATATCTTCCCTGCCACAGATGACCTGTTCTTTTATATTTTTTATTGAAGTAGATAGCGTAGTTTGCGTTGATCTGTCTCATAAACAAGGAGAGGTTTTGAGAAGTGGTTTCTATGAGCAGGTGATAGTGGTTATCCATCAGGCAGTAGTCATGGACATTGACTTTATAGGTTTTACAAGACTTACAGAGTATCTCCAGGAACTTCTCTTTATCTTCATCGCATCTATAGATATTACTTCTTGCTACACCGCGGTTGACTATATGGTGAAATCCGTCAAGATCAAGTCTAAGTCTTCTTGCCATGTGTAACTCCTTTGGCTTAAAGAGTATATCGACATATAGCTTTGTTTGTTATTTGTTACTTGACCCTAAACTTTCAGCCGGATATTGATGCGTTTCTTGTAGGGCGCGATCAGGGATTCCAGTTCCACCCGGCGATTGTTAACAATGGCTGTTTGTAGTTCTGCAGAGGTGGGTCCGCTGGGCGGCATATCGATGCTCACTGTGACAACTGGAACGACCTCGATAACCGTCAGGTCCGCCTGATTGTTTTCTGCAAGAGAAACTGCTCGCGCAATTCCTTTCTCGTGCGTAATGGACGCTTGTGCAACATAAAGAATATTTTTGAATTGATTCATAACATTTACCTTTATCTATATGGGCCATCAACACGTCTGTCGATGGTCACTTTGTTATTGTTCATGCTTATTTTCCAAGCACGGGCTTGTACCCCCAGTCCCGCACACCTTGAATCACTCGATCAATATCAGCAGACGGTACCTGCAATATCTGCAGCGCTGTTGTGCCAAGGCGCAAGCTCGCCTCGATGGTTTCTGGAAAGGCGTGAACCGCGCCGGCTTTAAATAGCTGTGCGCTTGTTTCAAGATCCCGTGCCCGAGCCACTACTGGCACCTGTGGACATGTTCTACTCAAGTACGAAAGCGCACGTAATGCCGAGGAGATGCCATCAGTGGTCAATACGATCAGTGAGGCGCTCTCTACATGAATGGCTGCCAGCAATCCTGGATCGGAAATGTCACCATAATATACCGGGTGGCCATCCTTTCTCCCCTGTACGACCCGTTCCGGATCAGTGTCAAAAGCCACAAAAGGAATACCACTTGAATGCAATAGCACCGCGATAGTGTGTCCTACACGGCCATAACCACCGATCACTACCTGATATTCCAGCGTTTCAGGCAACTCAGGACTATCAGGAGTCTTAACGCTCGGTAAACTGACGAACATGGACGCAATGGCACCATTGAATCGAATCAGAACAGCACCCGCCACCATTGAAAGTAGCACTGAGGTTATCGCAATTTGACCCATTTCCGTATCGAGTACGTTGGAATCCAGCGCGATGGCAATGAGGGCAAGGCCAAATTCACCCCCCACGCTTAACAATAAGCCGGTACGCCACGCGACCTGGGCGTCGACCCCGGTCTTGCGTACCATAGAGGTGACAATCAGCGTCTTGCTGAGCAGAATGAGAAGTGCGCCGAGCAGGGTCAAGTGCCATATAGGTGGTATGGCAGTCGGGTCGAAACGCATGCCGATGCCAATAAAAAACAAACCAAGCAGCACATCGCGAAACGGACGTATGCTTGCTTCCACCTGATGACGGAACTCCGTTTCTCCGAGCATCATCCCGGCAATAAACCCGCCGAAGGCCAACGATAACCCGAGGCTGCTCGTGGTCCATGCTGCGAGCAGGGTAACCAGCAACACGGCTAGTGTGAACGTTTCAAGAGACCGGCGCTCGGAAATAAGATGGAACAATGGGCGCAGCAGCCAGCGTCCGGCAAAGAACACTAGTGCAACCGCGAATACGGCTTTCGTAAGCGCCCAGCCCAAAGCTTCGACCAGCACACCTGCAGCGACAGCCGTACCGAGCACGGGTATGATCACAAGAAAAGGAACGGCGGTGACGTCCTGAAAAACAGACATCGCGAGCCCGAGTCGACCGTGCCGGGTATTCTCCTCGCCCCGCTCGTTCAGCAGGCTCGCAATAATCGTGGTCGACGACTGGGCAAAGACGGCACCGAATACGAATGCAACCGCGACAGGTAATCCGGCAAGCCACACGATGACTCCAACGAGCAAGGTTGTGAATACGACCTGCCCGGTTCCCAATCCAAGTACCTGATGCCGCAACACCTGCAATTGCGGCA
Organism: Sulfurovum sp.; assembly: GCA_028684885.1. GTDB lineage: Bacteria > Campylobacterota > Campylobacteria > Campylobacterales > Sulfurovaceae > Sulfurovum. The sequence continues at coordinate 21,774 of JAQUFB010000008.1, forward strand.
AAGAAAAATTAAGTCCAATTGTAAAAAGCAGGAAGACAATGCCGAATTCAGCGAGCGTTTCAAACTCGGGTATTGCGACCGTCGGCCCCAGCGTGTATGGCCCGACAATCACGCCCACCAGTAAATACCCCAGACTGGTCGGGACATGTAGCCGCTGAAATGTAACCACGACGGCAATCGCCAGAGCTAAAAGTAAGAGTATTTGTGAAAGATTCTCCATCATGGTTTTAACCTCCGTGAAAGCCTAACAGTCGCGCTGAGCACCTCTCAGTATGATATCCGGAAATCCTTTAGGGTTTTCTGAGAGCAGACCTAGTGTGTGATTCCTGGCATTTGATGGATGCAACGGAGCAGAGAGACCGGCAAATGGTTAAAAATAAAGGAAAAAAATAAAAAATAAAAGTGTATATGTTACTTTTAGAGTATTAGCACCAGAGGGTGCTGTTGTGCTAGAACTTAAATAGCTTTTGCCATTTTTTTAAAGTGGCAAAAGTGCAGTAGCGATACTAAAATAGATAACAACACCCGTTGCATCTGCTATAGATGTGACAAGGGGTGCGCTCGCTGTTGCCGGGTCAAGCTTTAGCTTCATCAAGATAAAAGGGAGAAGAAGACCGATCAAAGAGCCAACGATCACTATAGCTTGCATGGTAAGTGCCACCACAAGAGCGATCTCTGCTCCGCCTCTTAATAACCCTAAGAACGAAACAGTTAGCCCCATCGTTAAGCCTAAAAGTGTGGCAACTCCAAGCTCTTTGAGTATCATACTCTTCCAGTCTTGCAGTATCACTTCTCCTGTGGCTAAGGCTCGCACCATAAGTGTGGCTGATTGAGATCCTGCATTTCCTGCACTCCCTATCGGTTTAAAATGATTGTTTTATTGGTTGAAATTATACCATTTTATTGCTTCCAAAGTGCCTATTTTAGGGAGGCTTGTGGGTTTTTCAGGGGTGACTATATATACAATATCGGCTGCACTATCAGCATTAATATCTATCACTCTCACCTTATCATCTTTAGCAAAAATATCAAGCTTTTGCGTGCTCCATCCTCCCTGACCATTAGAGATATGTACTGCGCTTGTGTCAATTTGACCTTCTCCTCCACTGGAAAGAATCGAGCCTTCTATGATATGCACAAAGTCCGGAATCCCGTCACCATTAAGATCTATGATCCTATCAAAGCTCTCGGATATTCCTTCTCTAATTCCATTTATTGACAGATCCTGTCGTGTGATATTTTCCTGCGACAATACGTATTGTCCCGATTCCGGTTTATATATATTGATCATATAATTTTTTTGAGTTTGTAAAATGTATCCCGCGTTCAGCTGGATTACTATAAAAAGTTCTTCTACACCATCATCGTCAATGTCATAAAAAGCAACCTCTCCCTCTTCTCTCTTCTTTGATATAATCCATTGTTGTGTACCAATAGTTGGGTTTTCTATGTAAAGTTTATTTATCGTCAATATCGGCATTTGAGTAAATGAACCTCTTCCATCATTGATCCATATAATCTCTTTTTCTGTATTGCCATCAATTCCTGACTGATAGATATCCACATCTCCGTCACCATCTGCATCCATCAACAAGATATTCTTCGCATCGGTTTTTACGGAGGGACGTTCAGGACTCAATGTAAAAGCTCCGGTCCCGTCATTGAGCCATATCCTGTCTGCACCGTTGTAGGACTCATAGATATCGATATCCCCGTCATTATCGATATCTACAGGTTTTGCTTCTGCAGCTGATGCATCGATACCGAATGTATGATGAAGATCAAAGCCGCCGTTACGGTTATTGATCCAGGTTTCACCCCTGTTGTCATAGAGTCTTACCAAGTCAGAATACCCATCCCCGTTATAATCAGCAACTTTCATATTGTAGCTGTACTTGGTATCTACGTTGGTAGACTGGTGTGTAAAAGATATGGCATCCTGGTCATTTTTATCCCAGCTAAAGCTCAAAGGCTCCAGGCACTCTCCCTCTTTGCACTCTTTTATGGATTTGAGTTTCAGTTTGTCAGGGGGAGTACTCTGTGCCAGATATTCAAAAATATATTGTCTGTCAGTCACCTCATTGACCAGGATATCAATAGATGCAAGACTCCGATCCTGAGTGATCACCTCGCCTAAGAAATTGCTGTGTGTGATATCCAACCGGCTATTATCATAGACAAAGTTTATTCTATTGATACCTTTTGCATAGACGACCGAACTGATGGCATGGTTATCATAGATAAAGTCGATACTGTTGTCTGTATTGGATTCTAAGGCATCTTTGATCTTATTGAGCTTCCAGGAAACATGCTTACCCTCATGTATGAATTTTGAATCAGGAGTAAATCCGTACTCGTAGATATCTCCGGACCTGGTCCATACTTTAAACTTCTCAGGATTGCCGGTTTCTCCTCCGTATGAGATGATCTTTGTAAAGCTTTCTACTTTGGTGCGATACTCTGTACCGATTCCACCTTCCTCTCCATTGACTGCGACCAGACGCTGTCCATCCATACAGTAGTGATCACCTTCATCCAGACTAATTACCCGGTCTTTACCATCTTCAGCAACAGTTGAACCACACCGGTTGATACTGCTCAGTCCGGATAGGTTCCATCCCTGTCCAAGGTAGCCGTTACCTCCATTGGAATTATAAAGCAGTGAGAGTTTTGGAACAACACCGGCGATACCGGGAGGAAGCTGGAGATCAACCTTATAATTCAACGCTCCTTGTTCGACACTCATCGCACCTTTGAAGTTTACTACAGACTCAGCCTCCAGTAAAGAGAATGAAACTAGCAGATTCAACAGGAAAATTTTAAACAGACCGGTCCTATACACAGTAGATATCATCGTTATTTTCCCCAATATAAAAATGAATGTGACAAGCAAGAAAAAAAAATAGTAAGGTAGTTTAATAGATTAAAATATTAAAAAAACAGCCCCTCTCTGTTTTCCAGATTTACCAGGAAGATTCGTTCATTTGAACGCTTTTACCTCCCCCCTTAGATAAATAAAAAATATCACTGCTCAAAGGATAACAAAAGAATTCTTTCAAGTTGTTTTAAGTTAAATTAAAAAATAAACTTTTATCATAAGGCACTGGAACCTATAGCAAAATGACGCTAGTTCCTCATTGACTCAATGGTATTTTGCAGTTTTTCAAACTCTTCGTCGGATGGAGGAGCTTGGTTGGTTCTTAGATTTTTTTCTTTGATTCTTGCATCTGCTTCAGCGATCAATGCATCACTCTCTTCTTTTAGCTGATCTATCTTTTCGGATTCTGTAAATCTGTCTATCGTAGTTTTTGATTCCGGAGTTTCTTTGAATACCTCTTGGTAGGACTTTGGTTCATATCTATTTGGATTAGACGGTTCAGGTGCCACAAAAGGTTGACTTGAAGCTACATGATTATGTTCTGATGGATTGTGGTTAGAAATGTTTACCGCTTTGACTATCTGAGCATTGCTTGCGGTTTGAGACTGAGTATCGTTGATATTGACAAAATAAAAGAGCCATCCGATAAGCAATAAGCCTATAGCAAATAAAATAAGTTGTGGTTTGTTTTCTGACATATTTTCCCCTAATTCCTTGAATAGAGGAAAGTATATACTATTTTTTTTGTGTTTGTTCTGAGTCTCTTCACCAAAAGTATAGAAAACAGAATTTTATTTTGTTATTCTTCTCATCGGAGCTATATTTTCAGTTACCTTATATAGTGATCTCTTTGATATCGGCAATATCTCTGAATGTCTTGTAGATAGATCCGATGGTGTTGAGCCTGTTTATTTTGAGTGCCTCATCCTCTGCATTGACCATCACATCATCAAAGTAGGCATCCAGTTCACGCTTCAGACCGAAGAGTGCATCCAGCTCCTCTTTATAGTCTTTATAGGTCGTGTTGATCACTTTTTCGTAGGCGTTGTAGAGCGTCACCTCCGCATCTTCAGCAAAGAGCGTTGTATCGATCTTCATCGGTGCATCCAGGTCTACATCTTTGGAGATGTTCGCCACACGCTTGAAGGTAGAGAACTGTTCCTTGAAGACATCGCTGCTGACGATCTCATTGAGCGCGGCAACCTTCTTGGAGATCTCGTTGATATCTCTCTCTCCCGAAGCAAGGACAGCGGCGATCACCGAAGGGTTGGCATCGAATGATTTATAGATACGCTCGATGATGAAGTCGCTGAGAAGCTGCAGATCGAACGCAGCATACTCCCCCTTGAGCAGTGCAATGACATCTTCGATATGGAAGCTCAGGTCATTTGCCGTAACGATACGCACGATACCGTTGACCGCACGGCGGAGCGCGAACGGGTCCTTGGAACCTGTCGGTATCATGCCTATACTGAAGAGGCCGATAAGGGTATCAAGCTTGATCGCCATTGCAACGATACTGGAGAAGAGCGTGCTTGGAAGCTCTGCACCCTCTCCTACCGGCATATACTGCTCTTTGATCGCATTGTACACAAGCTCATCTTCACCGAGTGCTTTGGCATAGTAGTACCCCATCAGCCCCTGAAGCTCGGTAAACTCATAAACCATCTCGCTCATCAGGTCGGCCTTGGCAAGCTCAACCGCTCTGTCCATCGCTTTTTCAAGCGTGGCATTATCTTTGCCGCTTTGTCCTTCCACTCTCTCCATATAGAGGCCGAGCAAGCGCATCGCAATATGTTTCTCTCTTCTGATCTTATCTTTCAGCGTCCCCAGCCCGTCAAGGAACTGCACCTTCTCCAGCCCCTCTGTACTCAGCCCCGATTTGAGATCGTTTCGATAGAAGAAAAGGCCGTCAGCAAGCCTCGGCTTCAATACACGTTCATTCCCTGCGATCACTTTGCTGTAATCATCCGTATAGGCGTTGCTCACGACCACAAACTTGTTGGTGATCTTGCCGCCCTCAAATACCGGGAAGTAGCGCTGATGCTCTTTCATCGATGTGATGATCACTTCGGGCGGAAGTTCAAGGAACATCTCATCGAACTTTCCGACCAATGCCTTCGGGTTCTCCGTGATCGCAACCACCTCCGCAAGCAGGTCTGTATCTCTTTCGATAAAGATCCCTTCACTCTCTTCCAGTGCATCAAACTGCTCCAGGATCAGCGCTTCCCTCTTTTGGGGATACAGCATGACCGCACCCTCTGCCAATATCTCTTCATAGGCATCGATACTCGGCACTTCCACCGCATCGTAGTTGACCATACGGTGCAGATAGGTCTTCGTACCGCTCTGTACGCCAAAGAGTTCTACGGGTACAGACACCTCACCCATCCTTACCTGAAGCCATCTGAGAGGGCGGATAAACTCATCGCTTCGTGATCCCCATCTCATCATTTTGCCGAATGCCATCGACGCGATCCACTTCTCCAGCATCTCCTGCAGCAACACCGTTGTCTCGGCACCCTTCTCCTCTTTTTTGAAGAAAAGCACCTCACGGCCGTTGTTCTCCGCACGTCCAAGCGCATCGATACTCACACCGCATTTACGAGCAAACCCTTCGGCTGCCTTGGTCGGCTCACCCTCTTTGAATGCAGCAGCCACGGGAGGTCCCATCAGTTCGATCGTCTGATCTTCCTGTTTTTCCGGCATCGCACCGTGTTTGAGTACCAGTCTTCTGGGGGTATAGATAAACTCGAACGCACAACTGAGTTTATACTCATCCAGCAGATTTTGCCAGGCGTTTTCGATATGATTTACGATCTTCAACAGTGGTATTGCGGGTAGCTCTTCTACTCCGACTTCGATAAGGAGAGGTTGTGTCATCTTTTAGATTCCTATACTATCAATAATAATACGTGATTTTATCCAAAAGTAAGTAAATAGGGGGTTAGTAGTACCGGTATAGTGATCACTCGCAGCATCTCCAATTACAGGAGAGGAGTGATCGCCGGAGAAAAGATCTGCCCTACTTCGAAGCGATCTTTACGGCCAGTTTCCGCGCAAAAGGAAAGACGATTAGAATCGAGGGAAATGCAACCGCCCAGGCTACGATCCATGCATGCGTCCAGATAGCCATAAAGTGTTCTACCATCCCAAGATTGATAAACGAAATAGCTCCGGACATAATAAAACTCATAATCCCGGAAAGCAAAAAAGCCTGTACATAATAAAGATACTTGGCCGAAATCATCACTCCTCCTTCATTTCTGTAATGATGCCGATAGGCAAACTTTTTAATGATCGCGATAAAACATTATGATGATCTGCTATCATCTTGCATCTCGCTCATATCCTTGCGTCTTCCCTCATCGTCAAACTTGCTTCTAAAATAGTTTCTGATGATCACAAAGGTCATCAATGCAAACAGCATGAAAGCAAAAATATAAAAGATATCTCCAAACCCCATCATTCTTCCTTCAGTGTATTGGGGATTTTGATCTTTTCAAATCCCTCGTAGTTCTGACGCAGCGCCTCATAGGTCACGATCCCTACACTTACCCCGAGGTTGAGGCTGCGCCCGGCCCCTCCCATCGGAATGGTGATACAGTTTTCGGGATGTTCCAGCAATACCCTCTCGTCGATCCCTTTACTTTCCGAACCAAAAAGGATATAGTCACCCTTGTTGAAGGTTGCTTCAAAATAGAGTTTGTCTGTTTTGGTTGTCGCCATATGGGTATGCTCATCGATCGGGTGTGCCGCCAGAAACTCCTCGAAACTTTCCCAGACCACCAGGTCAAGATGCTTCCAGTAGTCCAGACCGGCACGCCTGACCGCCTTGTCATCGATATCGAAACCGATCGGTTTGATCAGGTGAAGCGTGGCGCCGAGATTGACACAGAGACGACCGATCGTCCCCGTATTCTGAGGGATCATCGGTTCTACAAGCACAATATTGAACATGACTAGAACACGATCGTTTTGTTTCCGTGGACAAACACACGGTCATTGAGCACATAGGAGAGCGCGCGGGAGAGTACCACCTTTTCCACGTCACGCCCTGCCCTTTGCATATCCCTCCACTCCATACGGTGGTTGACGGGGATCACGTCCTGTGCGATGATCGGACCTTCGTCCAGATCATCGGTCACATAGTGCGCGGTAGCACCGATAATCTTCACCCCCCTATCATGCGCCTGCTTATAAGGGTTTGCACCGATAAATGCCGGGAGGAAGGAGTGATGGATATTGATGATCTTGCGAGGATAAGCTGTGACAAACTTCGGCGTCAGGATACGCATATATTTTGCAAGTACGATAAAATCAAACTCAAATGTATCGATCAGCTCCATCACTTTGGCTTCATGTTCCTCCCTGTTCATCCCGTCAGCAGGAATACAGAAGAATGGAATATCAAAACGGCGGACAAGTGTTTCAAGGGTATCATGGTTTGCGATCACACACTCGATCTGTGCATCCAGTTCACCATCCGCATGACGGATAAGGATATCACCTAGGGCATGGGACTCTTTGGTGGCCATCAGTATGATCTTTTTAGGCTTTGGGACGATCACTTTGATATCTGCATCTTCGGGGACAGTTGCCTTCAGTTCCGCCAAAAGCTCCTGGGGTTCAAACCTCCCTGTCACGACAGAACGCATAAAAAATCTTCCGCTGTCTTTATCTACAAACTCACGGTTGGAGTCAATGTTCAGATCTTTTTCAAAAAAAACTTTCGAGATCTTATAGACCAGCCCCTTTGCATCATTACAGTCGATCAGGACCCTTGCTTTTGTTTCCATGTATGTTACCCTTGACACCATCATTTATCTATCGATTATTCTAAAAGTATAGAGAAAAAAGAAAAACCATTATTTTAATGCGGCAAATTGCTGCACACACTATAGCGATCTCTTAATAAAATTGCCATGGTGGCAACTCTATTAAAAGAGGCGAAACGAACGTTATTCGTTTCATCCCCTGCTTATTATTTGGATGCATAATCGGCGATGATATCACCGATCTCACTGCATGAACAGATCTCTTTTGCATCATAGTCACCCAGGTCTCCCGTACGATAGCCGTCCGCAAGCGCCTTTTTGATCGCTTCATCGATCCTGTCCGCAGCTTTCTCTTCACCAAGCGCATAACGCAGCATCATGCTGGCGCTTGAGATTGTAGCAAGAGGGTTGGCAATCCCCTGCCCTGCGATATCCGGCGCCGAACCGTGGATCGGTTCATAAAGCCCTACGCCTTTGCCTGTACTTGCACTCGGAAGAAGCCCGATCGAACCGCTGAGCATACTTGCCGCATCCGAGAGGATATCACCGAAGATATTCCCAGTCAAAATCACGTCGAACTGTTTGGGCGCACGGATCAGCTGCATTGCGGCATTGTCCACATACATATGCGTCAATTCGACTTCAGGGTACCTTTTTGCTACCTCTTCCACGATCTCTCTCCAGAACTGGCTCACCTCAAGCACATTCGCCTTGTCAACGGAACAGACACGCTTGTTGCGTTTCATCGCGATATCAAATGCCACGACAGCAATACGCTCTACCTCTTCACGGGTATAGACCATTGTGTTGTACGCCTTGTCCCCCTCGATCGCTCTTGGCTGACCGAAATAGATACCGCCTGTCAGCTCACGCACCACCATGATATCTACACCTCTGATCACCTCGGGTTTGAGAGTCGAGGCATTGACGAGCTCATCATAGACCATTGCCGGGCGGAGGTTTGCAAATGTTCCCATCTCTTTGCGGAGACCAAGAAGGCCTGTTTCAGGACGAAGGTGTCTCTCCAGGTTATCCCACTTTGGTCCGCCGATCGCACCGAAAAGGACTGCATCGCACTTCTTGACACCCTGGATCGTCTCATCCGGCAATGGCACACCCGTTTCATCAATCGCCGCTCCCCCAAGAAGCATCTCCTCATATCTCAGAGTAAATCCCTCTTTAACCGATACAGCATCCAATACCTTGATCGCCTCATCGACGATCTCGGGACCGATCCCATCACCTTTAATCACTCCGATTCTATAACTGTTACTCATACTATATATAACCTTTTTTACGCTTGTTGTTTTGCGATTTCTTGTTTTGCATAATTGATCAATCCACCCGCATCAACGAGCTCCTGCATAAATGCAGGAATCGGTGTGAACTTGTAAGTTTTCGCCTGAGTTACATTGATGATCTCGCCTGCATCCATATCAATACGGATCGTGTCACCTTCCTCTATCTCTTCAGCTTCAGGAAGTTCAAAAATAGGCAATCCCATATTGAATGCATTTCTATAGAAGATACGTGCGAACGTGGGTGCAACAACAGCTGCAACACCTGCTGCTTTCAATGCGATAGGTGCGTGTTCTCTGCTTGAACCGCAGCCGAAATTTTCACCTGCTACGATGATATCCCCTTCACGCATATGATTTACAAATGACGGATCTGCATCCTCCATCACGTGTTTTGCCAACTCTGACGGCTCAGAAGTATTAAGATATCTTGCTGCGATGATCAAATCTGTATCGATGTTGTCACCAAATTTCCAAACTTTACCTTGCAAAATCCATTCCTTACAATGAGGCTCAACCCCAAAAAATATTTTCGCGATTATAGCCAAAAAAACAGAAATCACCAAATAACCCCTATCATTTCGAACAAAATTTCGGTATAATCCAACCTTAATATTCACTGAGTTAAACAGAGAACTCTTACGAACAAGGAAAGTTATGGCAGCAGTAAAAGACAGTATGAAAAGTATAGAGACACTATTTGCATCCAGAAAAAAAGGTGATGCGATCACACTTGAAAACATCGCAAAAGAATTCAACAAACAAATCACCGCTGCACAGGCAAAAAAAATCTACAAATTATCCCTCGATAATAAAATAGATATCGTAAGTTCATCCGAATATGCCAAGCTCCTCTCTACACAACAGGCTGAAAAAATCGAAGAAGCAAGAAAAAAAATTGCAGCCGGAGAAGAGCTGGATGAGTTTGATCTCCAAAAAGAGAAGGAACTCCTTGAATGGAGCCGTTCTGACTCGCCTGTACGTATGTACCTGCGTGAAATGGGAAAAATCCCTCTGCTCACCAAAGAGGAGGAGGTAGAACTTTCCCAAAGGATCGAAGAGGGAGAGAATATCATCCTTGATGCGATCTGTTCTGTCCCCTATCTGATAGACTACATTCTTAACTATAAAGGGCCTCTTTTGAACCGCGAAAGAAGGGTAAAAGAGCTCTTCAAAAGTTTTGAAGATGATAAGGGAAGTAACTCAGACAAAGAGGATGACGATAACGATGATGATGAAGAGAATGAAAATTCACCCAAAGATGATAGCAGAGTAAAACAGGTTGTAGACAGCTTCAAGCAGCTGGAGAAAGCCAAAAAAGAGTGGATGAAAGCACGTGAAGAGATGCTCAAGATCATGGAAAAGGAGAGTGATGAAGAGGTGATCCTTCATGAACGCCTTAAAGTGGCTTTCAAAAAAGAGCTGCTTAAACGTGCCCTGATCAATCTCGGGCCGACATCAAAACTGATTAACGAACTGGTAAAGGCGATGGAGACTGCTCTCACCAGTGATGACAGCTTTGAAAGAGAGCTCAAGCGTCTTGAGTACAAACTTCCGCTCTTCAATGACATCCTGAAAAAAAACCATCAGAAGATTCTGGACAACATTATCAATATGGATAAAGAGGATATTATTGATGCGGTCCCGGAAACCACCATGGTAAGTACCTATGTGGAGATCAAAAAGCTTTTTGAAACGCGCGAAGCGAGTAAGGGCGGGTTTGACCTGAGCGAGGAGAAACTCGAAGAGGTACTCAACCAGATCCGCCAGGGTAAAGCGAAAAGCGAAAAAGCCAAAACACGTATGGCCAAGTCAAACCTGAGACTGGTCGTATCGATCGCCAAACGCTATACGAACCGCGGACTTCCCTTCCTTGATCTGATCCAGGAAGGGAATATCGGGCTGATGAAAGCCGTTGACAAGTTCGAGTACGAGAAGGGATACAAGTTCTCCACCTACGCGACATGGTGGATCCGCCAGGCGATCAGCCGTGCGATCGCGGACCAGGCACGTACGATCCGTATCCCGATCCATATGATCGAAACGATCAACCGTATCAACAAGATCATCCGTAAACATCTCCAGGAGACAGGAAGAGAACCTGATCTTGAAACGATCGCAGAAGAGGTGGGGCTCTCTGTCGACAAGGTCAAGAATGTCATCAAGATCACCAAGGAACCGGTCAGCCTTGAGACGCCGGTAGGGGATGAGGATGACGGAAGGTTCGGGGACTTTATTGAAGACAAAGATACGCTCAGCCCTACAGATGCCGTACTCAAAGATGACCTCAACCTTCAGATCGATGAAGTGCTTGACCAGCTGAATGAAAGAGAAAAAGCCGTGATCCGTATGAGATTCGGACTGCTTGAAGATGAAAGCGACAGAACCCTTGAAGAGATCGGCAAAGAGCTCAATGTTACCCGTGAACGTGTACGTCAGATCGAAAGCTCGGCGATTAAAAAACTGAAACACCCCAAAGTCGGAAGAAAACTCAAAAACTATATCGAGGAGTAATCACAACTCCTCTCAAATGGGCTTATATTTCAGCATCTGTAAAATATGCCTATTGGTCCGAGATATATCCTACCGTACCCCCTACTACCGTACCGACAGCCGCACCTTTCAGGACATTCCCTCCGGTCACGCCGGATACGACAGCACCGCTCGCTGCACCGACCAAGGCGCCTTTTTTGGTATTTGGACTGGGTTGTCCGCAACCGAGCATCATCCACACTAAAGCAAATGCCAAAAAGATTTTTTTAATATCTACGTTTTGCATACCGGCTCCTTTTATTTACAATCTTGTTTCATTATAACATAAAAGAGCGGAGTCGGTATACGGTTTTCCGATATGCAGGATATGATTCGAACATCATTTGTATCTACAAGTACCTGAAGCGGACAGGTGCACAGCAATGCAATCAAATATAAGGAGGCTCTTCAGGCACTTGTAGATACAAATCAGCCGATATTCAACCGTTCAGTCTCTCTCCTGACCAAAGTATAGCGTAGAGAGACCCGTTTATTTAACACCTTTTGATTATTTTTTAACCAATATCAAAATAGAGCAGAGTTCGTTATAATACGCAAAAAAATGCTCTTCCAAAAGGAACAGAATGAGTCTTCCAAAATTTTTTATACTGATTATAGGCACCGAAATACTCAATCAACGGAGACGGGACAAGCATTTTGACTTTGTTGCCTCTTCGCTTGCAGATAGAGGCTATAAGCTCACGGGCTCGTTTATTATCGAGGATGATCCTGCGCTCATCGTTCAAACGATCAAATTTATCGCCGCACAACCCAATGCCGTACTCTTCAGTTTCGGGGGGATCGGTTCAACTCCGGATGACCACACAAGACAATGTGCTGCAATTGCCCTCAGAGACGGGACACTGCCTATACACGAGGAAGCCAAAAAGATCATCGTCGGCCAGCTTGGAGAGAAAGCCTACCCCTACTCCGTACGCATGGCAGAACTGCCAAGAGGTGCGAAACTCATCGACAACCCCGTCAACAAAATGCCGGCATTCAGCCTTGATGAGCGTTATTTCTTTATGCCGGGATTTCCTGAAATGAGCCATCCAATGGTCGAAGAGATATTAACCAGGCTCATCACGGAAAAACAGGCCTATTACCGCCATACACTCACTGCACTCTGCAAAGAGAATCTCTTTATCGATCTTATGGAGCAGATGCCAAAGGGGATAGAGTTCTCATCGCTGCCGAAACTCTATGAGGATGGATGGCGGGTTTCCATCTCCGTAGCCTCCTATGATAAAGATCTGGCTGATCGTTCCTTTAAAATGTATACCGACCTGCTTGATCAAAAAGGGATACACTACGGACTCCATGATGAGAGCAATATCTAAATGGCAGGGTATCTAGAAGTATTGAAACACCCTGTCGTAAGACGGCTTTCAGCGATACAGTTCCTCTCCTATTTTGGTACATGGTTTTCCCAGGTTGCCATCTTTGCAATGATTGTCGGATATGGGGCGGATGCACTGACGATTGCACT
>JAQUFB010000078.1 GCA_028684885.1 Sulfurovum sp.
ATGAAGATGCACGCGATCAAACGTGAAGAGGTAAAAGAAGTTTATGCTGGGGAGATTGCTGCGGTTGTAGGTCTTAAAGACACAACGACAGGAGATACACTCTGTTCAGATAAAGACAAAGTGGTTCTTGAAAGAATGGAATTCCCTGAACCTGTTATCTCTGTTGCGGTTGAGCCTAAGACAAAAGCTGACCAGGAAAAAATGGGTATTGCACTTGGTAAACTTGCTGCAGAGGATCCATCATTCAGAGTTTCTACAGACGAAGAGTCAGGTCAGACAATCATCTCCGGTATGGGTGAACTACACCTTGAGATCATTGTTGACCGTATGAAAAGAGAGTTTAAGGTAGAAGCTGAAGTTGGTGCGCCACAGGTTGCTTACCGTGAAACGATCAGAAAATCTGTTGAAAAAGAGTACAAGTACGCAAAACAATCTGGTGGACGCGGACAGTTCGGTCACGTATTCCTCAGAATCGAGCCGCAGGAGCCAGGTGCCGGTTATCTGTTTGTTGATGAGATCAAAGGCGGGGTTATTCCTAAAGAGTTCATCGGGCCTGTTGACAAAGGTATCCAGGAAGCACTCGGTAGAGGTATCCAGGCGGGTTATCCTGTAGAAGATGTTAAAGTAACACTTTACGATGGATCTTACCACGATGTTGACTCTTCTGAGATGGCGTTTAAACTTGCAGGTTCTATGGGATTCAGAGAGGGTGCTAAAATGGCTAACCCTGTGATCCTTGAGCCACTGATGAAAGTTGAAGTTGAAGTTCCTGAAGACTACATGGGTGACGTGATCGGTGACGTTTCAAAAAGACGTGGTCAGGTCAACGGTATGGATGATAGAGCAGGTAACAAAATCGTGAATGCGTTTGTACCGCTTTCAGAGATGTTCGGTTACTCTACTGACCTTAGATCTATGACTCAGGGGCGTGCGACTTACTCTATGGAATTTGACCACTATGAGGAAGTTCCGGCAAACGTTGCAAAAGAGATTATCGAAAAGAGAAACGGCTAATCTTTAGCAGTATTTCTACCCCACTTTCGCTTTAGCGACGGGGTATCGGCACTTCACCCTAAGGGTATTTCCTCCCTTCGGTCAGGGCAAGTGCCAGAACTGTATCTTTGAAGGAGTATCTCAGTCACGTACTGGGAGTATACTCCTTCACCATATCCTTCCTTGTGCTTGAACTCTCTGTAAGAAATCTACAGTAAACTACTACCAAATCTAAATGATTTTAAAATATTGTTCTATTCATGTTATTCAAATATTAATAATATAGTATTTAAAAGGGATTTTTATGAAATTCATTATTGACCTTATCGAAGATATAAGGACAGAGATAGGCAATGAGCCTGATTTTACGGTCCATGCCATGCTCCTCAAAGAGGATGTCAGTGACCCCCAGAATCTGATCTATGGCGGTGAAGCAGCTCTTAACAGTTTTATATTGGATGAAGCGGGAAGAAGACTTATGATGAGGATCGACGGCTCCTCTGGTGTCTTAACGATCGGAGAGCTGATCAAGCGTATTTTGATCTATGATATGGATAAGATGATGTATGAGGTAAGGCTCAATGTCAACCGTCACTATCATGATGTCGAAGTGATAGGGTTCGGAAAGTCTATAGAAGAAAAGAGGTATTTCTTTTTTATTAAGCTTTGAAAAATGTCGGTTATTCTTTTTGATTGATTGCACCAGAGTACTAAAAAGTTTTCTTTTTCTCTTTCTTTAAGCTCTCCTGACAAATATATTTTCAAATTTATTTAGTTAAGTTATTATTATACAATGTAATGGAAAAACAGGTTACAATAGTATTCCTGCGATACAATATACGGGAGAGAATATGCTTACATTTTTCAGTCGCTACGGACAGACGTTAGTCATACCAATCCGATACATACTCTTTATTTTTCTCCTAAAGTGTTTTTTTATATCTGTGGGAGCAATGGAGGGAGTAATCCTGGATGAATCGACACATCAACCGGTCGCATCAGCGATCATCACTGCAAACGGCAAGGCGTACCGTACAGATCTAAAAGGTCGCTATCATATTCCGAATACAGAGAGTATTGGTGTGCGTGCAGTAGGTTATGAGCGTATTTTTACACGATTTCAGCGTAAAATCTATCTCAGAAAGTTTCACCCAAAGGCACTCTATCTCTCCGCTTTTGGAGCAGCAAATAAAAAAATCATGCACAATGCCAGACACCTTATCCGTACTACTCAGGTCAATGCCCTGGTGATCGATGTGAAAATGGACAGGGGGCAGATAGCATTTCATTCTTCAAGCCCTGTTGCAAAAGAGATCGGGGCACTCAAAGCGGTGACCTTGCCTTGTCTGAAAGATTTTATCGGTGAGCTGAAAGAGGAGGATATCTATACCATAGCACGTATTGTATGTTTCAAGGATACCCCTTTTGTCAGGACTTTTCCGTATTCGGGGGTAAAATATACCAACGGTGCACTCTATCGTGACAGAGAAGGATCTTATTGGATCGATCCCTCGTATATAAAAGCATGGGAATATATTTTGACGATTGCAGAAGAGAGTGCAAAAGCTGGATTTGACGAGATACAGTTTGACTATGTGCGTTTCCCGGATAAGAGAGGGTTGAGATTCTCGGTGAAAAACAAGCAGTCGGAACGCGTACGCATTATTACTGAATTTCTGGAGTATGCAAGGTCGCGTTTGACCCCCTACAATGTCTTTACCGCTGCAGATATCTTTGGATATGTCTGTTGGAATGATGCCGATCTTGGGATAGGACAGCGTGTCGATGCTATGGCCCCTTATGTAGATTATATTTCACCGATGCTCTATCCCAGCGGATTTCAGGTAGGAATCCCGGGCTATAAGAATCCAGTCAAAGCCAATTATCAGATTGTGAAACATTCACTGGATAAGGCATTGGAGAAGTCAGGCGGTTCACCTCTGCGTTACCGCCCATGGCTTCAGGCATTTAGGGATTATGCTTTTGACAGACGCAATTACGGGAAAAAAGAGATCGGTGAACAGATACGTGCAAGTGAAGATTTTGGCAGCTGTGGATGGATGCTATGGAATGCGGCCAATCGATACTCTTCGGATGGTATTGAGCAATGATATTGTTGGACAGGGATAGTAGTGGTAAAATCGGAAATTTTTTATCTAGGCTATGTGTCATTTTCTTCTCTTTGTTCCATTTCTCTTTTGCCCAACCAAAGGATACGTACAAGCAGATACCTATTTTATGCTATCATCGGTTCGCGCCACAGATCAATGATGGGATGACGATCAAAACTTCAGATTTTGCTAAACAGCTTTCCTGGCTGAAAGCAAATGGATATACGGTGATTCCGCTCGATGATGCTGTTGGATATCTCAAAGGAGATAAGGTTAATATCCCGGAAAAACCCGTTGTGATTACTGTGGATGACGGGCATAGAAGTGTCTACTCTGAGGTGCTTCCTTTGGTGCAACACTATAAGATACCGGTGACCCTTTTTATCTATCCCAGCGCAATTTCCAATGCAACGTATGCACTGACATGGAAACATCTTCATGCGCTTGAGGAGACAGGTTTGTTTCATGTCGAGTCCCATACCTATTGGCATCCGAATTTCAAAAAAGAGAAGAAAAGGCTTTCTGCTGAAGCATATGATAAATTTGTAACGATGCAACTGGGTGAATCCAAGCGTATCCTGGAAGAGAAAATGGGCCATGAAGTCAAGTATCTGGCATGGGCATTTGGCATCTATGATGAAATGCTACAGCGCAAGGCAAAAGAAGCAGGATATGAGGCAGCTTTTACGATAGAGCGCAAACATGCGAAGAGAGGACAACCGATGATGACGCTCCCACGTTATATGATTTTACATCCTGCAAGTCCCGATGCACTTAAACGTTTATTAAGATAGTATATTTCATTTCAATAGCTTTATGATGGGCAGGGAGAAGAGGTTAATATCCTCTTCCTGATCTTTTCACTGTCTGCAAATGTCACCAGTTGGTTCACCTGGATGATTTACGTATATAGCGACTCTTTCCCAAACTCTTTTACCAACAGTGCATAGAAGAGCGCTCTGTATTTATGCCGGTTTGCACTTCCCATTGCCTCACACACCTTTTGAATCGCATGATCCATCTCAGTCTCATCATCAAGTCCCAGTTTATTCTGCAAAAAGTTTTTTTTGATCGTCTCAAGCTCTGATTGGTCTGAACAGGATACTGTTTCAGCGTCCTGATTGTAGATTGCCGGTACAAGTGATTCTGTAGTCTTTGCGATCAGTCTATCATCAAGATCCAGTCCAAGTTTTTTTGCCTCTTGGGAATAGTGTGCCACTTTCTCCTCTAGCTTGCTCATCTTCGCTCCTTTTGTATGATATGACTTTAATTATAGCATAAAATTATTCTGTAGGATTAATTATTTTTTTGATTGAAAAGTATCCAGTTCATACTTATTTTGTGCTTCTGGCAAAAGAGTGCTATTGCTTCATAGGGGATCTTTTTACGTTTTTTGATCACGGCATAATACTGGGGGTCCAGATCGAGGGCATGGGCAATGTCTCTGTCGTAAATTTTCTCTTTTTGCAGTGTGGTGTGCAGGATGGTACGGATACGCCCACTGACTTCCAAAAAATCTATCATGCAACTCCTTTGGGCATATCATAATAGATTTTTTCAGGCAGCAGCAGATATATGTCACATTGACATATTATCGAGGAACCTCTATCGTTTGACGGGTTCCACTGTCGGGTTGTTGTGCTTATAGAGATCGACTCTCTGCCTAACACCTTTCGCTGTCGATCTCTATGACCGTATGTACATTCCCTCGCGGGTTAAAGTCTGCGACCAGTTTCATCGACTTTGGCTGAAGTTTGTTATAGAGTGTATCATAGATCTCATTGGCAACATTTTCATGGGAGATATACCTGTTCATAAATGAGTTGATATAGAGCTTGAGCGCTTTGAGCTCGATGACACTTTTGTCAGGCTGGTAGGAGAGTCTAAGCGTAGCAAAATCAGGGTATCCCGACCGTGGGCACATACACATAAACTCCGGGAGTTCTATATTGATTGTATAGTTCTTTTCATGTTCATTTGGCCAGAAGTTACCCTGGGCATTGATATCAAATTCACGTATCTCTTTTTCACCGTATTTCATTTTTTTCCTTTATTGTATTGTTCAATCAGATGGTATTCGTCAATGGATTTGGCAATACCGAATCCCTGAAGATAATCGATGCCGAGCGACTCGAGTTTCTCTTTCTGCTTCTCTTTGTCCACCCATTTTGCAACGGTAGTGATCCCAAGCTCTTTGGCCATTTTTATCAGTGAGTCCAGCATCGCAAGAGTGGTTTTGTCAGAGAGTTCGGTGACATACTCCCTGTCAAACTGTATCATATCAAAAGTGAAGTGTTTCATATACTCCATAGAGGCATTGGATGCACCGAAATTGTCGATGCAGATGCGTACACCATGTGCACGCAACTGTTTGAGTGTCCTGAGATATCCGCTTAGGTTGTGGTGCGTCTTTCTCTCATAAAGCTGAATGATGAGCCTGGAGGCATCGATGTTGTTCTCTTCGAGCAATTTGAAAAACTGATCCTGAAACTGCTTGTCTCTCAGTGAAAAAGGGGAGAGGTTGAAGGTCAAAGAGATATGTTGATCAACCAGGGGCAGCAGCCTGACAATATGCTTGAGGAGCATCATATCATATTCTCTTCCCAACCCCATTTTGTTGATAATCGGCAGATAGTAGCGCGGAAGGATATCCCCCCTGGCAGGATGCTTCAATTTTACGGCGATCTCATAGATATCTATCGAATCGGTATGAATGTTGAGCAGCGGACGAAAAGAGAGTGAAAGCGCTCCGTTTTTCATTGCACTGATAATACTCTCTTCGATCTCTGTGTACTCTTTTGCATCTTTTACCAGCTCTTTTGAGGCCTCATCCTCGCTTTCATTGGAGTTTAGAATATTGATAAGTTGGGAGATATCTTTTTTAAGGTCCAAGTCAGGATTGGTGAGTACGGCATAGCGATAATCCAATTCTATATTATCTATTGTACTGTGTTTATCGATAAACGTATCGATCAGCTCCGTTGCAGGTTGATCGACCGTCTCTAATGCAATAAGGAACTCTGCCCCGTAACGCCTTGCGATGAGAGGTTTTTTTGTACCCTTCTCCCGCAGATGGCGGTTTAGCTTATGTATGAGGTTGTAGAGAAGCAGATCAATCTCTTCGTTACTGTAGTTCTGGTTGATCAGCGAGAGGTTGTCGATCAAAAGCAGTGCCAGGGCATCCGGCTTTTTCTTTTTGATCCTCCCCAAAAAAGCTTTTTCATTGAAACCGTGCGTGACGGGATCTATCAATGACTCCTCAACACTCCGCTCCAGAAAGAAGTAGACAAAATAGACAGAGATAAAGACGATGGCGGCAATCAGTACTTTGTTTTCAAAATTGATGTCAATGGTCTCCTCTTTGAAAAATGTAGCGTAGAAGATCAGTGCAACCAACACTAGGATCGGAATGGCTGCTCTGAGGGCAAGTTTAAAGCGTCTTTCTCGTTCCTCAAGTTCGGACAGGAGCATTATACATCCAGGTTTTTGACATCTTTGGCATGGGTTTCGATGTAGTTGCGTCTCGGTTCAACTTCATCTCCCATAAAGAGGGTGAAGGTTTCGCTTGCCGTTTCCAGGTCATCGATCTTCACCTGAAGCAGTTTTCTGTTCTCCGGTGTCATCGTCGTCTCCCATAATTGCTCAGGGTTCATCTCACCCAGACCTTTGTAACGCTGGATATAGGCACCTTTTTTGGCACTGCTCTCTATCACTTCGAAAAGTTCAAGCAGGTCTTTATCCGCAAACTCTTCTGTGATATGGTCTTGGATACGCTTGTGGATCTCGATCGCACTGTTGTACTGCGGGTTGGTAAAGAGGATATCATCGATGATCAGCTCCTCAAGCCCGTCATTGGTCTGGACATAGAGGTGGATCTGCTCTTCGGTGACTGATTGGTTGAGAATATTGTACCCGAGATCGTAAATGTAGGCTTCAATTGTTTTGAAGAGAGCCTCGTTGGATGTTGCTATGATATCAGGGTTCTCGATCATGTAGCGTACCACCTCGGGAAGGGCAAAACGGTTTTCCAGATCTTTCAGGGTCATTTTGTAGTGTCCCACAAGCTTGAAGAGATCTATGAGATCGTTCTCCCCCATTGTTTGGCTTTCGATTGCCGATATACCGTTTCCAATCAGGAAGTTGTTCAGCTCGACATCATCCTTGAGATACATTTCATTTTTCCCTTTTTTGTAGCGGTAGAGCGGCGGCTGAGCAAGATAGAGATAACCCTTTTCAATTACAGGTCTGAGGAATCTGAAGAAGAATGTCATAAGCAGTGTTTGGATATGGCTGCCGTCGACATCCGCATCTGTCATGATAATGATCTTGTGATAACGCAGTTTCTCTTCATCGAATTCATCACCGATACCGCAGCCAAGCGCGGTGATCATATTTTTGATCTCGTCAGATTTGAGGATCTTGTCCAGACGGGCTTTCTCTACGTTGAGAATCTTACCCTTCAAAGGTAAGATCGCTTGGAATACCCTGTCACGTCCCTGTTTTGCCGAACCACCTGCAGAGTCACCCTCCACAAGGTAGATCTCGGAGATTTCGGGATCCTTGCTTTGGCAGTCTGCAAGTTTGCCAGGAAGGGTCCCCACGCTCATGGAGTCTTTGCGCTTTACAAGCTCTTTTGCGCGTTTTGCGGCATCGCGTCCTCTGGCCGCAAGAAGGACCTGCTCCATGATCGCCTTGGCTTCGATCGGCGTTTCTTCGAGATATTTGTTGAAGTTTTCGCTAAAGAGTTTTTGTACAAGCGGTCTTACGTAGCTTGACCCCAGCTTCCCTTTGGTCTGTCCTTCGAACTGCGGTTCCGGCACACGCACAGAGACAATAGCGATCAGCCCCTCTTTGCAGTCATCTCCGGTGATTTTGGTATTTTTCTCTTTGGCATTGGCATTTTTAGTGATGTAACTTGCAAGTGATCTGGTCAAACCAGCTCTGAATCCCGCCTCGTGCGTACCCCCATCCGGGGTTTTAATGTTGTTTACAAAAGAGAGTACCTTTTCGGTATCAGAGTTACAGTACATCATCGCAATATCGATCTCTACAGTCCCTCCCTCTGCATCTTCGGCACTGCCGCTGAAGAACTGTGCGCTTGAGAGAGGCTCTTTTGTGTTCATATCCTCAACGAACTGGCGGATACCGCCCTCAAAATGGAAGAGCTCTTTGGAGCCGTCTCTTTCGTCTCTGAAGTCGATCGTGATCTTTGGGTTCAGGTAGCAAAGCTCCTTGAAACGCTTCATCAGGATCTCTTTTTTGAACTTTACCGACTCTGTGAAGATCGTTTCATCCGGCCAGAATTCGATCTTGGTTCCGTGTTTTCTTGTGGCATCCCCTGATTCAAGCGGCGCATCGGGGATACCTTTTTGGAAGCTTTGTGTGTGGATCTGTCCATCTTTGAAGATCGTCATATCCAGTTTTTTGGAAAGCGCATTGACCACAGAGACACCAACCCCGTG
>JAQUFB010000009.1:0-1327 GCA_028684885.1 Sulfurovum sp.
TAGTAGAGAAAGCCGAAGAGCCATAGAGGGATCTTGTGGTCGGTCCCGATCTCTATATCATCAGCCGCCACATATCCGTGCTTCGTATCCTTCAACTGCCTGAAGCTTTTGTCTCTGCCCCCTATCTCGAAAGTATAGGTCTCATCCAGTATAAAATCGCCGCTCTTGGGATAGTTGATCGTGTGTCCATAGGCAACGGACGAGGCAAAAAAAGTCTCTCTTACAGTCCCGAGCTTAGGCGTGTCACAAAAGATCGAAAAGAGGTTTGTATTGTCCAGGTAGAGCTTTTCGGGCTTTGAGATGATGCTTACCCCGCTTGATCTGGCACCCAGTATCCGGATAAGGCCTGCGGCCTGGAGTATCCCCAGGTATTTATAGAGTGTTCTCTGGTTAAGCTCCACGGCACCGCACAATTTTGAAATATTGATATCGTAGGGTTCACTCTGACACAACATGACCATCATTTTTTTCAATGCGTTGATCTTCTCATGGTCTATCGCGTAGATCATCGGAAGATCCGTTTCCAGGATCTGCATAGAGGCACTCAGGAGTTTTTGGAGATAACTGTTTTTACCGACAGTATAAAAAGGATACGCACCATATTTCAGGTAGGATTCAAAATATGCGAAGGGTTTCACCCTGGAGACAATAGAAGTTGCCCGTGCGGTATGCTCATGCAGTATCTCCTCCAGCGAAAGCGCATCAAACCGCTCCCGGGTCTCCAGCTCCAAAAACTCCCTGAAAGAGAGTACAGGCAGCCTGTGGATCACCGCACGCCTGCTCAGGTCTGCTTTTGCATTATCGATAGCCACGGCATTTGATCCTGTAAAGAGAAGATGCAGAGAGAAAAAACTGTCATAGATCAGCTTCAGATCGATCTCAAAATTTTTAATCTTATGGATCTCATCAATGATGAGCACTTCGCCGCCTTTTTTCTGAAACTCATCCGCGATGGCAAAGAGACCCAGCTCAACCACAGCAGGATGATCCGCCATGATATAGAGCGTCTTTTTCTCCTGGTGGATCTGATGCAGGTATTGCAGCAAAATCGTTGTTTTACCCACCCCGCGCACACCCAATATCCCGATAAGCCGTTCGTTAAAATCAATTTTATCAAAGAGAAATCGCCTGTATTCAGGTGTCTTTTGAGCCAGGATCTGGTTTGAAAGGAGTTGCAGTTGTGTGATCATCTTTATTCCAATACATATTAAATATACTATATTTTGTATTGTAGTACAAAAAAATGGAAGTGTCAACAGGGCAGCAGGCGCGCTGCGAGTGAGGAGTGAGGAGTGATTGGTAATTGGTGATTCGTGATTGGTGATTG
>JAQUFB010000009.1:1427-7968 GCA_028684885.1 Sulfurovum sp.
GTGATTGGTGATTGAATTTTACAGGGTCAGAATTTTACTTTTTACTTGTTAATTATTAATTCCAAACTGGTGTCCCCACGAGGACTCGAACCTCGAGCTAGGCCTTAGGAGGGCCCTGCTTTATCCAGTTAAGCGATGAGGACATAAAGCGTATTTTACCGAAAAGAGATTAGAAATTTTAGTTTTTACTTTTGAATTTTTCATTGGGAAAAGTGGTGATCACGATTGGACTTGAACCAACGACCACTACCATGTCAAGGTAGTGCTCTACCAACTGAGCTACGCGATCACTATTAAAAGAACGGAAAATAAGCAAAGCTCATTTTATTGTCTCTTCTTAAAAAACTTGCCATTTAGGCAACTCTCTTACATAAGAGATTGCTAACACTAAGTTCGCTTCAGCAGCGGGCTCAAAATGCTAACATTTTCTTGAATGGAGTCGAATTATAGCAAGGAAAACTTAAAATAACGTAACTTTTTGACTTTTCTCACTTCTCATCCAGGCTCCAATATCCTCCGGTTTTTGGGCTGCCTCTGAACTCTATCTTCTTTTCATCTTTAAGTTGTTTGATATATCTTTCTATCGTTCTTTGCGTTACATGATTAAAATGTTCTGATATGATATTTGCCTTTGTGGGTTGATTTTCCTTTATAAAATCATATATATCGTTTACTCCGACATTTACTCCGACATTTACTCCGACATTTACCTCATCAATACTTTTATAAAAAATATTTTTCATAAAGTTTTGGGATATTTTGAAACTCTCTTTGCCGTAGACCTTTAGAATTCTCTCAAGTCCGGAACCCAAATGTTCGACCATTTCCAGGTCCTTATAGACCCTCATTAGTTCGCGGTTGATAGGCTTCGAGTAGCCTTCGAAAAAATCATCCCTGTTTTTGATCGTCGATAGTTTTATTTTCGACATCAAGTTTGTCCAGCACTTTATGCGTCGCTTTTATAAGCGAACAGTAACCGTACTCATTGTTCTCTATCAGGTCAACTTTGTCTGTGCCTGCGTATTTTGCCACCTTGATCGAAGTACCGTTGCTATCGGCCAAAAGATAGGCTACATAGTTGTAGTATCCATCTTCAGTAAGCAGTTCAAGATTGGAGGCAAATTTATCATTGAGCTTTAAGCCTTTTTCTTCATAATAGATCTTTAGCTGTTCAAAGCTCAGATCCTGTCTTCGTGATTTGATGTTGCCCAAAGAGTTTCTCACCCTTTTTGCAAAAAGCTCTTCTATCATCGTCTCACTCATCGGCTCACTGCTGCTTCCGACTCTGAGAAAACACCCTTTCGGTGACATACCGTGTTTTTTGATATAGTACGGCGTTTCTCTACCACTTGCTACAATGATCTTGATAAAGTTTTTCTCTTCCTGTGTTTCTAAAATAACTTCAAAAAGTCCAAGACAGGAAGGAGATATGTTATGTTTCAGTTTGTCTTTTATTTTGAGCTGTATCTCATCAGGGTTTGGAAGTCCGATAACCTTCCCCTCATTGCTGACACCAAGATAGATACTCCCACCCTCTTTGGAGTTCAAAAAAGCGACTACCTCTTTTTCAAGGCCATCTGTTAGAGTCTGTTTGTATTCTACGCGGTGTGATTCGTTCATTTTCGCTTCCCCAAAACCAAAAGATCTATATCCATTCTGTTTGCTATTATAGCTTCCTCTGTTTTGAACTGCACTGAAACACTGCTTTATCTCGCACTATGCACTTCCTTCCCAGATGAAGAATTCGTAATTCGTGATTTGTAATGGTCCTCGTTCCTGCGGGGTTGCACCGTGATACGTGATCCTGTAGGGTGAGCTTGCTAGCCCACGCTGTGACATTTTCTCCGTTCGCCCTGAGCCTGTCGAAAGGCACAGAGTTGTAGAAGATGGATTCGACAGGCTCACCATGAACGGACTTCGAATTTTTACTTTTTACTTTTTACTTTTTACTTTTTACTTTTTACTTTTCTCCGTTCAAAATGAACGGAGACAGCTAGATATCGAAAACCTCGGCTTCGAAGGTCTTCGTCACTTTGCCGCCGAAGCGGTAGACGCCCTCCTCGTAGCTGACATAGAGCTCGTCGCCGCTTTTGGGCTGGACTCTCACCTGCCCATCGAGCTTGCCCTCTTTGTGGTGGCGGATGTAGCAGGCGACCATCCCCGTGCCGCATGCCAGGGTCTCATCCTCTACCCCGCGCTCATAGGTGCGTACAGAGAGGGTGCTGTTCTCGTACTTGCAGATATTGACATTGGCGTTGTAGTTGTGGCGGAGGCGTCTTGCCTGCTCGATATCGAAATGTTCGATCTCCTCGCGTATCGCCACCAGATGCGGCACCCCCGAGTCGATCAGCCACCAGATCTCACCGTCCTCCTCGATATCGGTATGGATGATCTTCGGCTCCACCATATCGCTCACCACATAAAAGCCGTTGATCGTCGCACGGATCACCCCCGCTCCCGTCAGGAACTCCGCCCTGCCGTCTTTGCATATCCCCTTCTCATGGGCGAAGTGCGCCACACAGCGGGAAGCATTGCCGCACATATTTGCCTCGCTGCCGTCCGCGTTGTAGAACTCCCACTCGAAATCATACTCCGGGTGCGGCAGGACCACCACCAGCCCGTCCGCACCCACACCGTTCTGCCGGTGGCAGAGCCTCCTCGCCAGATCACTCCTGTCCGCCTTCTCCTGGGCGATCATAATGACAAAGTCATTGCCGTTGCCCGAATATTTTGTTACTTTCATAGTGAATACCTCCTTTTTTCTGGTTTCTCACGATTTATTGTTAATTATTGCCAAGGGATCCATAATCTAATCAAGTATTTTACATACTTTTTTTAGTTTGCAACGTTAAGTTGTGTTCCTCTCTTCATTTTTTTCTCAAAAAGAGTGATGACTTAGCCTACAGCGGTGCATTCTGCACATCGCTTCCGGTTCCGAAGCTACAAACAACAAACTATTGTTGTTTGATTAACACTTCTCACCGCTACGCTTCACTAGGAAAAAACGGTTCTCGCTGTAATGTATAAATTCCCTTTTTTATACTATTGAGGCACTGGTTCTCTCTTCATTTTTTTAGAAAAAACGAAGCAAAAAAGCGTCACCCTCTCGAAACGCGACGTGAAAATTTGCAGGTGTGCAAATTTTACTGCTTACAAGGTCGTTCGGGTGACAGGTTTTATTGATTAATTCTTTCTTCCGTCATCCCATAGATCAAAGTATTGCCATGCAATACATACAACAACTCCTCACTCCTAATTCCTAACTGGTAGCCTATGCCTCCAGCGGTGCACAAGTGCAGGATCTGCCTTCACGGCTCACTACATTCGACACGCTCGGTTCCGCCCCTATAAACGTGAGGTTCACTCACGTTTATTTAACGGGTCTCATGGTTCCGAAGCTACAAACGACACGCAGGTGTCGTTTGCTTGACGCTTCTCATCACCCTCTCGCACTCTGCTTTGAGATGCGCCAGGTCTCCGGTATTGTCGATCACGTAGGTCGCTTTGTCTCGTTTCTCGTCGATCGGCAGCTGCGCGTCGATCCGCTGTTGAGCGTTTTGCGTATTATACCCATCTCTTTGCATGAGGCGCTTGAGCTGCTGCGCTTTCGTCGTGTAGACCACCAGCGAACGGCTGATCGGATAGCGGTTGGTCTCGAAAAAGAGGGGGATATCGACAAGGTAGGGCTTGCCCAGGGCATCCAGCTTCTGCGCCTCCTTCTCGATCTCCCGGTAGATCAGGGGGTGCAGCAGCGCCTCCAGCGCCCTGCGCTTCTCCTTATCGGCAAAGACCACCGCGCCCAGGGCTTTTCTGTCGACCTTTCCCTCCTTGACAAAGCCGCACCCGAAGATCGCTGTGACCCTCTCCTGCTGTTCATCCAGCACCCTGTGGGCGATCCTGTCCGCATCGATGATCTCAAACCCCTGCGCGGCAAAGATCTTCGCCACCGTACTCTTGCCCGTAGCGATCCCCCCGGTCAGCACGATCGCATGTTCAAATGCCATCTGCTACCACGCCCGCAGCGTTTCGCGCTGCATCCGGTCATAGTGGTAGATATCCGGCCTGAACTGCAGGGTCCCTTCATAGTCCACAAATGCCGTCAGATAGACGATATCGACAGGGACCTGCAGCGCCAGTTTGAGGTGTTCATTGCGGCTCCCCTCCAGCCTTTTGAGCGCCTTTTCGTAGTCGACACGGGGATCGTTCTCGGCAAAGAACCTCAGCATCTCCATGGGCTGCTCCAGGCGGATACAGCCGTGGCTGAAGGCCCTGGAGGTGCGGTTGAAGAGCGACTTGGCGGGGGTATCGTGCATATAGACCGCATAACGGTTGGGAAAGAGGAACTTTACCTTGCCCAGCGCATTGCGGTGGCCCGGAGGCTGCACAAAGCGGAACGGAAGGTTCTTGCTATAGCGGTAGTTCGCCCAGTTGACATTGCCGCCGCCGATCCTCCTGGCATCATTGCCCCAGCCGGTGTAGATATGGATCCCCTCTTTGCGCATCGCACCGGGATTTCTCAGCAGCTTGGGGATCATCTCCTTCTGGATGATGCTTTTTGGCACATTCCAGTTGGGGTTGAGTACGACCGTCTCCACACTATCGGAGAAGACCGGTGTGGGGTTTCTGCGTGTGCCGATGACCACCTTCATCTGACGTTCCACTGCCCCGCTATCCTCGATAGAGAGCATAAATGCCGGGATATTGATCACGATATGGCGGGTCGTACAGCGCGGGATCAGCCACTTGATACGGTCGAGATTGAGACGAAGCAGAGCGATGCGCTCCTGCAGCGGCATATTGAGCGCCTGCATTGTCTGTGCACCGATGACCCCGTCACTCTCCAGCCCGTGGCGCGCCTGGAACGCCTTCACCGCCTTTACCGTACAGCCGTCATAGTGCGCGGTCTCCTCCGCACACCCGGTGTAGTCCCCAAGCAGCCTCAACCGTTCCCTGATCTGAGGCAGCGCAGCATCGCTCTTGCCCGGACGGATCGCCCCGCTGAAAAAGATCGGTTCCCACTCCCCCGCTGAGAGGAGCGCCAGGTGTTCGATCAGCTTCTCTTTGAGCGCACTGTAGTGGTAGCTCTTGGGCTCCGCCCCCTCGAAGACCTCCGCCAGACTCCCCTCCATGATCGCCTCCTGCAGCAGCGTAACAGGGTCTGCCTGCGGCTTGTAAGGAACCCATGCAGCATGGATCCCCTGTGCTTTGAGGTTGTGCAGCTGCGCGCCGAAAGCCCCCCAGTTGATACTCCCGTAGAGCGCATACTCCGCATAACGGCGGTAGAGCCCGGAGATCCTGAACTCCAGATCCACCTTCTCCTTCAGAGCAGCACCGCCTGCGTAGAGCGCCTCCGCCTCCGCCTGCAGCGCCAGGCTCTCCCGCTTCAGCGTACCGGAGGGGTCAAGCGTACGGTCATTGCCGATCTGGGCAAAAAGTGCCTCCGCCAGCGCAGAGACGCCATGCTCCGTCGTCCAGACAGGGACAAAATAGAGCTGGGTATAGAGCGTCTTGAAGAAGGATTCGCCTTTCTGCACCGCGAAACGCTCCAGCATCACCTCCGATACGGACTCCTGGTAATCGATCTCCGAAGCGGGGGCAAACGAAAAAAAGAGCGCGCAGCACAGTGCCGCAACGGCAGGACGCGCCTTTGAGAGAGAGTTGGGTTGTCGTAGAGTCATCTTCATCCCTTGCATTTTTGTGAGGGTAGCACATCGCACCCAAAAAAGAGTTAAATCGCGCCGTTAAGGACCTGAAAAACCGTCACTCCAGGAGATCCCCGTACGCCTGCGACACATCAATCTTCAGCTTGCCATCGATCTCGCAGAGACGCGCATCCCCTCTTTTATAGGCCTTTTTGAGCCTTTTGAGGAGCTTCGCTCTCTCCTTCTCCCTGATACTATGCTGCTGTTTCAGAAAACGCTTGGCAGAGATCCACTCCCGGAGCCTCTCCTCCTCTTCCTGCCCTTTGAGATCCGCCTCGAGGAGATCCTCTCCTTCACAGGCATGTTCTTCGGCTTTCAGCTCTTCAATGCGGTGCAGATAGAGCGAACGCATCTCCGAAAATGCCGACTTGAGCAGGTCGATCTCCCCCTTCAGCGTCGTGGAGATCTGCCGGTTACTCTCCTTGAGGTCATCCACCGTCTCCCGAAGCACAGCGATCGTCTCCTCTTTCGCCGCCAGCAATTTGCGGTACTCTTCGGGAAGCACACTGCTTTTTGAGGAAGAAGGCGCAGCCGGCCTGTTTTGCGGTGCCGAAGGAGAGGCCGGGGGCGCTGTCTGCGCTTTCGCTGCAGTGTCAACCACGATGTAAAGCTTCCCCTCCACCTCTTTGGCTGTCAATATCCCTTTTTTGATCTTCGCATAGACCGCCTGCCTGGAGATCCCCAGCTCCTTGGCATACTCCGCAGGTTTCATCAACGTCTCCATCCGCTCTCCTCGTTACACTATTGCAGTTTTACAATGTTGTCAATCATAACATAAGTTTAATGAAAGGAGCGGGCAGCGAGCGCAGCTACGCTGCGAGTGAAGAGTGAAGAGTGAA
>JAQUFB010000009.1:8068-9213 GCA_028684885.1 Sulfurovum sp.
AGCGTTTAGCGTTTAGCGTTTAGCGTTTAGCGTTTAGCGTTTAGCAGCATGACAGAGTCATGATAAGGTGTCAAGTGTTTTTCGTCATCCTCGGGCTTGCACCCCAAGGGCATTTCCTACAGGCACCCGGGGATCCACAGGTTGGAGTACATCACTATCTGGATTCATGATTGGTGATGTCGCTTTGCGACTGTGGATTCCGGATCTAGTCCGGAATGACGAAGGTTTTGTAGGGTGGGTTTGCCAACCCACGCTGTGACCAGATTCATTGACCAAAACCAGCCTTTGGTCGGCAATAAATATTCCCCAGGTTCCGGTGGGTTGGTAAACCCACCCTACGAATCACCAATCACAAATCACAAATTTCTCACTCTTCACTCTTAATTCTTCACTAGCAGCCGCCGGCTGCTCTACTTCTGCGTCCCGTCCAGGATCGGTACGAAGAGTGACTGCTCGATCGCCTCGGAGGTGATGCGGCCGTTCTTTTTGTAGTAGCGGGTAATGATGTGGTAGTTCTCCGCCTCTTCGACAGGGGCGAGGAGGATCCCTCCTTCGGCAAGCTGTTCGAAAAGTACTTCGGGGATCTCTTTGGCGGTGGCGGAGAAAAGGATGCGCTCAAAGGGGGCATACTGCTTCCATCCGCGCTGCCCGTCATCAAAACGGGTAAAGATATTGTGGAGCTCCAGCTCGGAGAAGCGCTTTTTGGCCTCTTTGAGCAGTTCGTCGATGCGTTCTATGGTGAAGACCCTGCGGCAGATCCTGCTCAGCACTGCAGCCTGGTAGCCTGACCCGCAGCCGATCTCCAGCACCGAATCGACCCCCTTCAGCTCCAGATGCTGCGTCATCTTGGCAACAGTCAGGGGCGAAGAGATCCATTGGGAAGCTGCCATCGGCAACGCATCCAGCGTATAGGCAAGCGGCTTGAAACCGGCCGGTACAAATGCCTCTCTGTCTATGGACAACAGTGCCTCCCTTACATGAGGCTCCAGGGGAAATTTTTTGTCTATCTCATCCACAAGCTTGTGCAGATTTCTCTCTTTTGTCATTGGCGATACCCGCGGGGATTGTATTATTGTTTGGATGGCATTTTATCCAAAATCGCATTAAAGCAGTGAGCGTTTAGCGTTTAGCGTTTAGCGTTTAGC
>JAQUFB010000009.1:9313-31793 GCA_028684885.1 Sulfurovum sp.
GCTTGTGCAGATTTCTCTCTTTTGTCATTGGCGATACCCGCGGGGATTGTATTATTGTTTGGATGGCATTTTATCCAAAATCGCATTAAAGCAGTGAGCGTTTAGCGTTTAGCGTTTAGCGTTTAGCAGCATGACAGAGTCATGAGGGTGTGTCAAGTCTTTTCGTCATCCACGGGCGGACACAACGGTACCGCCCCTACCAATCACCAATGCCCCGTCAGGAAATGCCCTTGGGGTGCACCAATCACCAATCACCAATCACTATTAACCGGCAGCCCCAGCTGCTTACTGCTGCATATCGATATAGCGCCGCATCTTTCTGATCTCATTGAAATCGATCGTGCCTGTGACAGCGAGTGCGCTGTCCTCCTGGATCACCTGTCCGTCCGGGGAGATAATCGCGGAGGATTTTGCCATATCCGCATCGCTGCTGTCGCTGACGATGACATAGCACTGGTTCATCACTGCCAGGGCGCGGGAGAGCACCTCCAGGTGCCCTTTGCGCGGGAGTCCCCAGCGTGCGGGGATGATGACGACATCCGCCCCCTCCACTCTCTTCCAGAGTTCCTTGAAACGAAGCTCGAAGCAGACCAGGACCGCATATTTCACTCCCGCTATCTCAAAGGGTTTGATCGCACGTACGGGGCCTGCCCTGAAATAGTTCTGCTCCTCTCCGAGCGTAAAGAGTTTCGCTTTGTTCTGCCGGTAGATCACCTTGTGCCGGTGTATCACCACTGCCTGGTTGACAAACACCTCCTTCTCTTTGAGGATCAGCGTCAGTACCAGCACCTGATCATCGATGATCTTTTTGAGGCTTTTGAGCGCCAGGACGGAGAATTTGGCGACGGTCTCCATGCGTTCATAGTCAAATCCCGTCAGGCAGACCTCGGGTGCTACGATCAGATCCTTCTCCCGGTGATACGCTACAAGCGCGATCAGCGCATCGAGATTTTCCTGGTAACGCTGATGCGTCGGAAGCTGCAGCGTGACAGCCTCTATCTTCTTCCCCTTCCTCATCGCTTTTCCCTAGAAATCGTCGAGATTCAGGCTTCCCTTGGAGTAGTTTGTCACATTCCCTTCAAAGAAATTGGTCTTCTGATCGTTAAATTTGGAGAAGTTGTCCACCCATTTGATCGGATGCTCGACGTTGTAGAGCTTCTGAAGCCCCACAGCCTGCAACCTCTGGTCCGCAAGATACTGGATATACTGCTCGATGATCCCGTCGGTCAACCCAAGGATCTGACCCTGCGTAATATAGGCACCCCACTGGGACTCAAGCTTGACCGCCGAACGGAACATCTCATAGACCTCATCCAGAAGATCCGGAGTGAAGAGCTCAGGCCGCTCTTTTTTGGTGGAGTTGATCATGTTTTGGAAAAGTACCAGGTGTGTCACCTCATCCCTCTGTATAAAGCGGATCATCTGTGCCGTCCCCAGCATTTTGTCCGCGCGCGCCAGTGTATAGAGGTAGGTGAACCCGCTGTAGAAGTAGATACCCTCCAGGATCTGGTTGGCAAACATCGCTTTGACGATATTGCGGTCTGTAGGGTTTTGGGCAAGTTCATCGTAGACCCTTGCGATCGCATCGTTTTTTGTTTTGAGCATCATATCTTTCCGCCAGAGTTCATAGATCTCATCCGTATTGGTGGAGATACTGTCCACCATCACCGCATAACTCTGGGAGTGAAGTGCCTCTTCAAACGCCTGTCTGACCAGGATCAGGTTGATCTCCGGTGCCGTGATGAAGGGGTTGATATTGTCGATGAGATTGTTCGTCTGGAGCGAATCCATAAAGATCAGCTGTGCCAGTACCTTGTCATATGCCGACTTCTCATCGGAGGTGAGGTTCTTGTAGTCATTCACATCTCTGGTCATATCGACCTCTTTCGGGAACCATGTGTTGTTCAGCATCATCTCCCAGAGGTTGTATGCCCACTGGTATTTAAGATCGTTCAGCTCGAAGATCCCAGTCGGATCCCCGCCGAAGATACGGCGTTCGTTCGTCGTCTCTTTTGATTCGGGATTGTAGATTTTCTTACGCAACATTCTGACTGCCTTTGATAAGGATATTTTTAAAATATTATACTCTTTTAACCTCAATTTTTCTCATCCACGAAAGTGTGTAGAAACCCCACCTCTTTCATCGTTAATCTCTCTTTTCTCTCCCGTTTCAAGGCGCTCTTACCCCAAATAGCATAGACTGACTGCCATGAAAGAGATAGAACAGGACACACTGAAAAAACTGCTGCAGATCATCGGCCCCTACCCCTCTACTTCCGTTGTCCATTTCAGCGACGGGGAGCTGGCGCTTTCGGAGGCGATCTATGACTATTGCCATGCCAGATCCTACGACTACCAGCTCAATGCGACAGAAAAAGAGTTTTGTGAAAGTGCACAGAGGAGATTTGGAGGCAGAGAGGGGATCCGTGTCATCGACTTCTCCCTGAACAGGCCGAGATATATGATACAGGGGAAAAGCTATGAGTTCCTCTTCGTCACGATGGAGATCCCGCAGGCGCAGAGAGGCGAATTTCTGGCAAAAGCCCATGAGATCATCAGAAACTCCGGCAATATCCTTCTCTTTGTGCCTCGCGGAAACGATAAGGAGCGTTGGCAGTGGGAGAGACTTCTGGAGGAGAATTACTTTGTCGCCACCAACACCATCGATGATCTCTTTGGGCACTACGATCTGATCATCTCTAAAAAAATGCATGGCTGGGGAGACAAGTAGGACAGCTTTTCAGTCTGCATCGATTTTATTAAGGAGGATGCTCAAAGGGAAATTTGCTACATAGGTCTGAAAAAGCTGTCAGAAGGGGTCAAGCCATCTCCGAAAGGGGGGGGGAGAAATAGACGGAGATCCTTTATCCTTCTTAGCCACAGTATAGTCTTCTTTTGTGTAATGATTGTGTAGCCGGGAGACATTTTCACATTTCCCGAAAAATTCCTCTTCCTCCTTTTTTTGATCAAGACTCCTGGTGATAAAAAGATAAGATTGCAGCACCAAAAAAGCGCCAAAATAAGCCTCTTTTGAAAATTTTTCATATCAGAGGTTAAAAAAGGTATCAAAACGGCTTATTTTGGCTTTCAGATAGGTTTATAGCGATTTTTAAGGTTCCAACTAAAATAAAGCATTGTTTTATCACCAAAAAATATTGCAACTTATGGAAATCCATTTTCAGCGTCAGCTATTTGTGCTTTTTTCTTTTGGGTTCGTTTTCTTTTTTTGCACACGAAAAAAAAGAAAAGGAATGAAAACTTATACAGTTCCTCGTTCCATTAAAATATACGGAACGAGGTTATAGTTATGCCACTTTACTTTTTCTCACGGGAAGATAAATATTCAACTCTTCCACATAAGCATATAATTTTCCATTCTGTTCACAAATATCACACTGTGATAAAGATCCAATGTCAAGTACAAAATCTGCGGTAATTGTTTTGAACTCAACAGGTTCAACCAAAGTTTGTTTTTCTACAACCTTTCTCATTTTTCACCTCTTTTCTTCGTACTTTGACTCACTGCACTACCTGCAAGCTTTTTGGTAAGTTGTGCACTTGTTTTGCTTTTCAATGCATTTGATGCAATTCTTTCAACACGTTCACTTGTTACTTTTTTCGTTTTACTTTGAGATAAGACGGAAGCAGCTAATGTTTTTTGTCTTTTTGAAGCGGTATTACTTTTTAAAGTTTTTGCAGCGGTCGAGGCCATTTTTTTGTACTTCTTTTTGTTGTCATAATGATCCTTATTAAGTTTGACAAAAGATTCAACGGCCACTAAGAGATGAGCAAAAAAGAAACACAGAAAAATATCTTCCCTCTTTTTTACTCGTGCACTAGATTATTAACATAATTATGTTAAAATTTATGTGATTTTTTATAGAAAATCTCTTAGCTCCGAAACATTTGTTTTGAGCAAACAAGAACGACTGGTACTCGTTCTTGTATACCCACCAAGATTCTTACTACAACAATAAAAACCCTGCTGAGCATAAACACACTCAACTACATTATACCGATATTTACTTACTTACAATGTAATTTTTTACACACAAAACTCATGAAAAAAGTTTCATGTGTAAAGGTTATCAATACCTTATTGACAACCCACACATTCCATCGATCTGTCTTCAACATCTCCTGATGATTCCGGTGACTGTGATCTCAGATAGTAGGTTGACTTCAGGCCGAACTTCCATGCATCCATATAGATATCGTTCAGATACTTCCCGCTCGCTTTGTCAAGCGTGATAAAGATATTGAGCGACTGTCCCTGGTCGATCCACTTCTGGCGGATCGCCGCTGCACGGATCAGCACCCTCTGGTCCAGGTCATAGGCAGGGGTATAGTATGCCCAGGTCTGAGGAGAGAGGTTTGGCACGACCACGGGGATCAGCCCGGAGAGATTCTCTTCGAACCATTTGCGTTTGTAGACCGGTTCGATCGCCTGGGTTGTCCCTGTCAGGATAGAGATCGAGCTGGTCGGCGCAACCGCCATCAGGTAACCGTTTCTCATACCGTCAGTTTTGACCTTCTCCCTGAGCCCTGCCCAGTCAAAGGTATACCCGAAGAGCCCGCCCCTGTCTACCAGTTTGCATGCCTCTTCGTTCGCTTTGTCGATCGTGAGTATCCCTTTGGACCAGTCCGAACCTTCAAACAGCGGGTATTTCCCTTTCTCCAGCGCCAGATCGGAGGAGGCGCGGATCGCATGATAGGAGACCGCCTCCATCACCTCGTCGATCTTCGTAAAGTGGTCATGTGTCCCCCAATGCACGCCCGACTCTGCAAGCATCTGCGCTTCGCCCATCACTCCGAGGCCGATCGCCCTGGTTTTTATATTGGTCTTTTTCACTTTTTCCAGCGGGTAGAAGTTCAGGTCGATCACATTGTCCAGCATACGGATTGCCGTCGGAACGACTCTTGCGATATCTTCGGGGGTATTGACACGTCCGAGGTTGACAGAAGCAAGGTTGCATACGGCAGTATCCCCGTCACTCTTCTCTTTGTCGGTGATCCATACCTGCTTGCCGTGCAGGCTGTCCAGCGCCGTCACCTTCTTGGCAGGTTTTGTCATCCCGCTGTCAACAGTGAGCATCTCGTTCTCTTCATAGGTCTCCACCGAACCGTCCTCAAATGTCAACCTGATCT
This sequence comes from Sulfurovum sp., assembly GCA_028684885.1. Lineage (GTDB taxonomy): Bacteria > Campylobacterota > Campylobacteria > Campylobacterales > Sulfurovaceae > Sulfurovum. The sequence continues at coordinate 14,462 of JAQUFB010000009.1, forward strand.
TGTAGTGGTTGGGCGCCGTATTCTGGAAGATCTCCGTACAGAGGTTGGAACTTCTGATCACGCCCGCGTGTTTGTTCGGGTTTGACCTGTTTGCCGCATCTTTGAAACAGAGGAATGGGCTTCCTATCTCGAAGTAGCTTCTAAGGATATGTTTCCAGAGCCCTTTTGCGGAAACCACCTCCCTGGTAATCCTGTCATCAGAGTTTTCCAGCTCAGTATAGCGTGCCTCGAACGCCTCGCCGTAAAGCTCTGTCAACTCCGGGACCTCATAGGGATCAAAGAGCGTCCACTGCGCATCCTCTTCTACACGCTTCATAAAGAGGTCATTCAACCAGAGTGCCGGGAAGAGGTCATGTGCCCTGCGGCGCTCCTCTCCGGAGTTTTTCTTCAGGTCAATGAAGTCTTTCACATCCACATGCCACGGCTCGATATAGACTGCGATCGCCCCTTTCCGTGTACCCAGCTGGTCTACCGCGATCGCCACATCGTTGGCGATCTTCAAAAACGGTATGATCCCCCCTGCCGCATGTTTGTGCCCGTCGATAAAGGACCCCATACCGCGTACCAGTGACCAGTCCCAGCCGATCCCTCCGCCGAACTTGGAGAGCAGCGCCATCTCTTTGTATGCGTCAAAGATCCCCTCGATATTGTCAGGGGTCGATCCGATATAGCAGGAACTGAGCTGGTGTCTCGGTGTACGTGCATTCGAGAGTGTCGGTGTCGCTGCCATCACCTCGAACTTGCTCAGAATATCATAGAACTTCTTTGCCCAGGTCTGACAGTCGAACTCGTTTTGGGCAAGGAACATCGCAACGGCCATAAAGAGCTGCTGCGGAAGCTCAATCGGATTGCCTTCCCTGTCCTTGATCAGGTATCTGTCATAAAGCGTCCTGATCCCCAGATAGGTAAACTGAAGGTCACGCTCGGGCTTAATGTAGGCATTGAGATCATCGAGGTCATACTTTTCTTTCAGCCCCAGCACGATACGCCCTTCTCTCTCTCCGCGCTCAAAATATTCGCGAAGGTGGTTGTATCCTGTAAAGCCGGTTGCAACGTGATAGATATCATAAAGGAAAAGTCTGGCAGCCACAAAGGTCCAGTTGGGCCTGTCAATATCGATCTTGTCAACTGCGGTTTTGATCAGTGTCTTCTGGATCTCTTTAGTATGGATCATATCACGAAACTGTAACTTCGCATCCACTTCCAGCTCACTTTGGCTCACGCCATCCAGTCCTTCGATTGCTGCAGATGTATACTTTTGGATCTTCGATACATCCAGTGTCTCTACTCTCCCGTTTCGTTTTACAACTCTGACCATTTTGACTCCTGAAATATTTAACTTTTTTACTGTAACTGTGGTAATACAGAGTGATTGGCAATAGGTAATCTCTCTATATTTTTTATTAAAAAAAGCGCTCTGTCGTGCAGTAATAATAAATCCGATTTTACTCAATTTGTGCTTGCAGAACTATAAAAACAGGTATCATTTTTAGGCATTTTTTTTATAAGCTTTGATGATACTTTTCCTTTTTTTGCCAAGCAGGCAGGAAAGCATCAAAGAGAGAAAAAACGGGGAATAAAAAAGAAGGAAAGATCATCATCCGGAGTGTTTTCCCGGAGAGATCCCTATGCCGCAACAGGGGAAATCATATCCCCCTCCCCCAGGCTATTTACCGAAGACCCTTTGAAAGATCGCGTCAACGTTTTTCGTGTAGTAGTCATAGTTGAAACACTCTCTGATCTGCGCTTCGCTGAGTTTGCTTCTGAGCTCCTCGTCCGCCAGAAGGTGTCCAAGATAGAGAGATTCTCCGTTTTCATTGGTTGTCGGTTTGCCATGCTGGATCTCTTCCCAGACCTTCATCGCATTTCTCTGTACGATCCTGTAGGCATCTTCCCTGCTCACACCCGCTTTCGGAAGCTCAAGCAGTACCCTCTGGGAGAAAACAAGCCCGCCTGTCAGGTTCAGGTTTTTCATCATATTTTCAGGCATGACCGTAAGGTTGGCGATCACACTGTTCATGCGGTGAAGCATAAAGTCAGCAGTGATAAATGCATCAGGCAGCCAGAATCTCTCTGTGGAAGAGTGGGAGATATCTCTCTCATGCCAGAGCGCGACATTTTCCATCGCGGGGATAGCGTATGCCCTGATCATTCTTGCAAGGCCGGTGATGTTCTCTGTCAGGATCGGGTTTCTTTTGTGCGGCATTGCGGAGCTTCCCTTCTGCCCTTTTGCAAAATACTCCTCGGCTTCATAGACTTCGGTCCTTTGCAGATGTCTCACCTGCACGGCAAACTTTTCAACAGAAGAGGCCATGAGTGCCAAAGCGGTAGCAAGTCTGGCATATCGGTCCCTGTGCACTACCTGGTTGGAACAAGGCTCAGGCTTCAGTCCCAGTTCGGCCATCGCATACTCTTCAAGCTCAAGCGGCGCATGCGCAAAGTTACCCATCGCACCACTGATCTGTCCCACAGAGATCACCTCCATCGTCTCTTCAAGGTTTTTGAGGTGCCTTGCCATCTCATCGTACCAGACCGCCAGTGTCAGGCCGAAGGTGATCGGTTCACCATGGATACCGTGGCTTCTTCCCACCATGAGTGTGAACTTGTGCTCCTCGGCTCTCTTTTTGATCGACGCCATCAGCATCTTTACATCTTCAATGATGAGCTTTAACGAGTCTCTCATCTGAAGCGCCACGCCGGTATCGACCGCATCCGAACTTGTCATTCCGTAGTGGAACCATCTTGACTCTTCGCCGAGTGATTCGGATACGCTGGTATTGAATGCGATCAGGTCGTGCTTGGTTACCGCTTCGATCTCTTCGATCCTCTCGACTGAAAACGAAGCATTTTTTACGATCTTTTCACAATCCTCATCAGGAATCAGCCCAAGTTTATTCCAGGCTTTTACCGCTGCTTTTTCTACCTCAAGCCATGCTGCATAGCGTGCCTGCTGTGTCCACTTCTCTGCCATCTCCGGTCTTGCGTATCTTTCTACCATTACAAATATCCTGCTCTGAAATTTTGGTATTATTCTATCAAAATTGCAGTTACATTCGTCTAAAATCATCCAACGGAGCCGTCATCCTGAACTCGTTTCAGGATCTCATTAGACACTTTCAGTGCAGGTTTGCTTGACTGAGGGAGATTCTGAATCAAGTTCAGAATGACGAGGAGACACCTTATGCCATTTGTAAAAGAAAAATTCACTATCGATGAACCGATAAAAGCTTTTGTCTATGTGATGCGTACCCTGGGCTATACCCAGGGCGAAGCGCAAAGACACATCTCTAAAGGACGTATCCTGATCAATGGCGAGTCGATGTACCGCCCCGGAAATATCATTCAGGGAGAGATAGAGATGGTCTTTTTCCGTCCTGAACCACAGGGAGAAAAGCCGCTCTTTCACAACAAAGACTTTATGGTATTTGAAAAACCTTCGGGTGTCCTGGTCCACCCCAATACCATGTCTACCCCCTACTCCATGCTCGACGAGATCAGAGCGCATGCAGGGGATGATGCCAATGCCGTCCACCGTATCGATATGGAAACTTCTGGGCTGCTGCTGGCAAGCAAACACAAAGAGGCAGAGACTTTTCTGAAAGGCTCTTTTGAGAATAAAACGATCAAGAAGTCCTATCTTGCCTGGGCTGACGGCAAACTGACCGAGCCTTTCAGTGTCACAGAGCCGATCCTGGTCAACGGCAATTACGATGTCACCAAGCATAAAGTCTTTGTCGATCAGATCCACGGCAAGCCTTCCCACACAGACTTTATCCCTCTAAAATATGATGAAAAACTGGATGCAACGCTGATCGCCTGCTACCCCCATACCGGAAGAACCCATCAGATACGGATACATTTGTTTCACGTGAAACATCCTATTCTCGGTGACCCGATCTACGGTGCGACATTTGAGGCTACCAGCAACTATCTTGACTTCATACAGACCCCGGAAGAACGTCTCGTGGAGCATGGCGCTTCCCGCCTATTGTTGCATGCACAAAGCCTGACATTGGAATACGGCGCACGGTTTTATATCGAAAGCAAGGTAGATTTTGAAGCGATGAAAAAGTATATCCATCCCAAAGAAGAGCGACGGTTTAATAGGGAGCAGTGAGCGCAGCTTGGGCTGCCAATTAAAAATTAAAAATTAAAAATTAAAAATTGGTGATGGGTGATGGGTGATGTCGCTTTGCGACTGTGGATTCCGGATCCAGTCCGGAATGACGTGATTTGTAATATATTGATAAAAGCTTTTCAAAGAAAAGCCTACCAGACCTGCTCCCTGCTCCCTATTCTCCTATTTTCTCGACTCATAGATAAACCAGCCTACGCCGATCGCAGCCACGACTACAATAATCCCCAATAATGCCAGATCCAACATACCCATCTACTCTCCTTTACTCTTATTTTCCAGTTCCTGCTCTCTGAGCTGCCCGCAGGCAGCAGAGATATCCAGTCCTTTGGACTCTCTGATCGTACAGAGCAGGCCACGTTTGGTCAGATACTCCTGGAAGGCGATCATATCTTTCTCTTCGGGCCTCTTGAACTCAGTCCCGCCGTACGGGTTGAAGTAGATCAGGTTTACCTTTGCTTTGATCCCCTCCAGGAGGGCAATCAATTTCTTGGCAGACTCGATGTCATCGTTGACATTCTTGATCACAAGATACTCGAACATGACCCGTTTTCGTGCATTGACAGGGAAGTTCTTCACCGCATCGATAATCGACTTGATATTGTATGCCTTGTTGATCGGCATCAGCTGTTGACGCAGGGCATCATCCACCGCATGCAGAGAGATCGCCAGGTTGATGCCAAGGTCCATTTTCCCCAGCTTTTCGATCTTGGAGCTGAGTCCTGAAGTGGAGATCGTCTGCCGGTTCGGCGAGATCGCCATCCCGTCGGGATCGGCAAATATCTTGACAGCTTTGGCAACCGCCGGAAGGTTGTCAAGCGGCTCCCCCATTCCCATATAGACAAGGTTGACACGGCGGTTGGCATCGATGTCATTGTCCTTTTTGATGAGTCTCACCTGCTCGACGATCTCCCCGGGTGTCAGATCGCGCATAAATCCGCCCTTTGCAGTCAGACAGAAAGCACATCCCACCTTGCACCCCACCTGAGAAGAGATACAGACCGTATAGCGCTCGTGGTGTTTCAAACTCCCATCCTCATGGTACTCCTTCTCTCTCATCAAAAGAAGTACTGCTTCGACCGTATGCCCGTCATGCAGTTCAAAGAGGTATTTGCGGCTGCCGTCTCTGGATTCCTGCACCAGCACCGTCTTGAGCGGTGTCAGCGTATACCCTGCTTCGAGTGTTTCTCTCATCTCTTTGGGAAGGTTTTTCATCTCTTCAAAACGCTCTACATACTTATGGTAGATCCAGCTGTAGATCTGTTTGACACGGAATGCCGGCTTGATAAACTCGGCAAGCTCCTCTTTGGTGTAGTCCTGGATGATTTTCTTTGTTTGCATTAGGTTATTCTCAACTCTTTATTTTTTATCGTTTATATAGGCAGCAAGTCTCTGCATCGCCTCTTTATGGTTCTTTTTGAATGTTTCATGGGCATGCTCATCACAATAGTTGGTCACGACAAACACCCCTTCTGCCGGAATACCGAACTTCTCCGCCACTTTCAGGACGGCATAAAATTCCATATTTTCCAGATGGATATTTTTTTTCAGATACTCTTTTGCATAGCGACTGTTTGCGGTGATATAGTTGGAGCAGTTCACAAGTGTTTTCCTGCCTTCACGTGTTTCACGTGAAACTTCTTCGGCGGCAGACACTACATTGTCGATCGGTGTATAGGAGTGGCCGTCCAGAAAACTGTTCTCTATATTGCAGGCTGTCCTGGACTCGATGATCTCAAAGATCTCTTTTTCACCGTAGCTTCCTGCACTTCCTACAAAGAGAAGAAACTCCGGCCTCTTCTCCATGCAGAGCCGTGTAAGGTTAATGGAGACATCGGTCATGCCTATCCCTACCGGGGTAGCAAAGTTAAAGGTCTCGATCTTTCCTGCACAGATGATCACTAGAGTCTCACCGGGATATTGTGTGACCTGAGGTAGCGCTTGAGGTCCATGATATCGATCTCCCTGAAGTGGAAGATGGAAGCCGCCAGTGCCGCATCGGCATGTCCGATCGTAAAGGCCTCTTCGATGTGCTTCATCGTCCCTGCCCCGCCTGAAGCGATGACCGGGATATTGACCGCATCGGAGATCCTGGTATTCAGGCGGTTGTCAAAGCCGGCTTTGGTCCCATCCGCATCCATCGAGGTGACAAGCAGCTCGCCTGCCCCTCTGTTAAACGCCTCTTTGGCCCACTCCACTGCATCGATGCCCGTATCGTTACGACCGCCGTGTGTGAAGACATGCCATTGATCTTCGCCTACCTGTTTCGCATCGATCGCGACCACGATACACTGGGAACCAAAACGCTTGGCCCCCTCTTCGATAAACGCAGGACGTTTGATCGCAGCAGAGTTCACACTGACTTTGTCACATCCTACATTCAGAAGGTTATAGATATCCTGAAGTTCCCGGATCCCTCCCCCCACGGTAAGGGGGATGAAAACTTCCCGGGCGACTTTTTTCACCACATCTACGATCGTATCTCTGCCCTCATGGCTTGCGCCGATATCCAGAAAGGTGATCTCATCCGCGCCCTCCTGGTTGTAACGTCTTGCCACTTCAACAGGGTCGCCGGCATCGCGCAGGCCGACAAAATTCACCCCTTTTACCACCCGGCCACCATCCACATCCAGGCAGGGAATAATACGCTTAGCAAAATAATCCACTAAATATCCTTTAAAATTAAATGCGACCAGTCGCATGAGCACCCCAAGGGCACTTCTTTCAGGCGCCCACTGCTGACAAGAAACTAAATTTCAGTGCAAGCGAGGCACTAAATGCCGAGTCGCAAGTGGACACAGTGTCAGCAATCAAGAGCGACAAAGGTGCCTAAATGGCACGTTTTCTCTCGGACAATGATGGACTTTGTTCATCAGGCGTTCTGTAATGATAATAATACGTTTTGCAAAATAATCCATCATATTTTCCTTTATTATGGTAGAATTATACAAAAATTATCTCAAAGTGGGAATTCCTTTCTCACATTTTCTCATAAAGAAAGAAAGTTCTCGAAGAGTAATAGGGAAATATAAAGGTATATTATAGTATGATTCATAAAGATTTGGCAGATTTTGCTGAGAAAAAGTTTGGACAGAACTTTCTAAAGAACAATACCTATATTCACAAGATCATCCAATCGATGCCCGATGACAGCCTGAAGGTTGCAGAGATCGGGCCTGGATTAGGTGATTTAACCAAAGAACTTGTAAAAGTTCGCAATGTCACAGCATTTGAGGTTGATAAAAGATTATGCGAGCATCTGAACAGTGAATTCAAAGAGGCGATCCACAACGGCCGATTTGAACTGCGCTGCGGAGATGTGCTTGAGCGTTGGGAGTCGGGGAAGCTTCTGGATGAACCTTATCATCTTGTAGCAAACCTGCCTTACTATATTGCCACCAATATCATATTAAAAGCACTGAAAGACGAACATTGCCGATCCATTTTGGTCATGATTCAAAAAGAGGTCGCTGAGAAGTTTGCGGCAAAGGCCGGGGAGAAGGCATTTTCTGCCCTCTCCGTCCTCGCCGACACTGCGGGGAGTGCAAGCATATGTTTCGAGGTAGAACCCGAAGCATTCATTCCCCCGCCGAAAGTGACCTCGGCAGTACTTTTAATAGAGAAAAACGAAACCAGAGATGATGAGGGTTTTGAAGCATTTTTACGGGTTGCCTTCGCACAGCCCCGCAAAAAGCTCTCGAAAAACCTCACAGCTCGTTTTCCAAAAGCATTGGTAGCAGAAACTTTTATCCAACAGGGATTGGACTCCAATCTAAGGCCTCATGAAGTTGGGACATCTATGTATCATCACTTATATAATGCATTGAAGGATAATCTAGATGAACGAGAACCAAAACAACGAAGGTCAAAAGCAAGGTCAGCCAACACAGAGAAACAGAAGACCTAACCCGCACAGACAAAACAGACAGCAGAAGCCTAATCCCAACAGAAAAGAGGCCCCCAAAGCAGTAGACGGCAATAAAACCGATATCCCTGCAGAGACAAAGCCGGAAAGAAAACCGCAGCAGCCGCAGCAATCACAGAGAAGCAGTACAGGCAGAAAACCGAGAAGCAATAAACCCGGAGCCGGCAAACCGGTAAATCCAAACAGTGAACCGCCAAAAGAGGGACAAAGCAGAAACCGCCCGGCAAAAAGCCGCCAACCCAGCGCGAAGAGCAGAAACAACAAGAGAAAGAACCCTACTACGGTCAATGCTGAGATGCGCGCATCCATCGATGAAAACATGAGAGTACAGCAGCAGAGAATGCAGCCGTGGAAGAAGATCGATCTCGGCAACAAGAACAAAGTAAGGTTTACACCGCTTGGAGGACTGGGTGAGATCGGCGGGAACATGGCCGTACTCGAGACAGAAACATCGGCGATCATCATCGATGTGGGGATGAGCTTCCCGGATGAGAGTATGCACGGCGTGGATATTCTGGTACCGGATTTCAGCTACCTGCATACCATCAAGGACAAGATCAAAGGGATCGTCATCACCCATGGACACGAAGACCACATCGGTGCGGTACCCTACCTTTTCAAAGAGCTGAAATTCCCTATCTACGCGACACCGCTCGCGCTGGCAATGATCGAGAACAAGTTCAATGAGCATGGGCTGAAAGCAGATACAAGCTACTTCCGCTACATTACCAAGAGACAACAGTATGAGATCGGTGATATCAAGGTCGAGTGGATGCATGCCACACACTCCATTATCGATGCCTGCTCGCTTGCTATCGAGACACCGGCGGGGATCCTCATACATACTGCGGACTTCAAGATCGACCATACGCCGGTAGATGGATTTAGCATGGACCTGCAGCGTTTTGCCCACTACGGGGAGAAAGGAGTACTCTGTCTCTTCTCAGACTCCACCAACTCGCACAACCCGGGATTTACCAAGAGTGAAATCGTCGTAGGAAAAACCTTCGATACCCTCTTTGACCTGGCAAAAGGAAGGGTGATCATGTCCACCTTCTCTTCCAATGTCCACCGTATCTTCCAGGCGATGCAGCGTGGCGTAAAGTACGGAAGAAAGATCTGTGTGATCGGAAGGTCTATGGAGCGCAACGTGGAGACCAACCGTGCACTGGGATATGTGGATATCGATGACAGACACTTTATCGAGGTACACGAAGTGCCCAAATACCCCGATGACGAGATCCTGATCGTCACGACAGGTTCCCAAGGGGAGACGATGGCAGCGCTCAACCGTATGGCTACCGATGAGCACCGCCATATCAAACTTAAGCCCAGTGATACAGTCATCATCTCCGCTTCAGCAATCCCGGGCAACGAAGCCTCCGTATCGAGCCTGATGAACAAACTGATGAAAGCAGGCTGTACGGTACGCTATAAGGAGTTCAACGATATCCATGCCTCCGGACACGCTTCACAGGAGGAACAGAAACTGATACTCAGACTGGTTCAGCCCAAGTTCTTTCTGCCGGTACACGGAGAGTACAACCATATCGCCAAACATGCGAAAACAGCCGTAGAGTGCGGTGTGGATGAGCGCAATATCCTCCTGATGAGCGACGGGGACCAGATAGAGATCACCCCCAAGTACCTCAAGAAGGTAAAAACGGTCAAAAGCGGTAAAACCTATATCGACAACCAGAACAATATGCAGATCGAGGATGATGTCGTGCTGGACAGACAAAAACTGGCTGAAGACGGTATCATCAATGTCGCTGCACAGATCTCCCAGGAGACTCAGAAGGTCGTCGGGAAACCGGTCATTACCACCCATGGTCTGGTATCGGAGAGAGAGCGCAAAAAGTTCCAGAAAGAGATCGAGCAGCTGATCGAAACCGTACTGCTCAACCTCAAACCGGAATCGCTCAAGGATCACAAAGATGTGGAGAACAACATCAGAAATGTAATCAGAAAACATGTGATCCGCACGAAAAAACGTTATCCGCTTATCATCCCGACGATCTTCATTGTATAAAGCATGAACTCCCCCTCAGGGGGATCCAAATATGCTATAATTTAAAAAATCATCAAAAGTAGTAGTATGGACCTTATCACAATTGCACAAGAGACTTTTCAGATCGAAGCAGATGCGCTTTTAAGGGCTTCCGAGCGTTTGGATCATCGTTTTCTTGACGCTGTCGAACTGATCTACAGGACCAAAGGAAAACTGATCGTTACCGGGGTGGGCAAATCAGGACTGGTGGGAGCAAAAATGGCTGCCACATTTGCCAGTACCGGGACCTCCAGCTTTTTCCTCCACCCGACAGAGGCACTGCACGGCGACCTTGGGATGATCAGTTACGGAGACGCCGTGCTGGCAATCAGCAACAGCGGAGAGAGCGAAGAACTTACCAAAATACTCCCGCATATCAAACGTTTTGATATCCCCCTGATCGGCCTGACAGGCAATCCCGACTCTTCTTTGGGACGCTACGCTGATGTCTTTTTGGATATTTCGGTAGAGAAAGAGGCCTGCCCCCTGGGTGCAGCACCGACCACCTCTACTACCCTCACTATGGCCATCGGTGACGCTCTCGCCGTTGCACTGATGAAAAAAAGAGGATTCAAGCATGAGGATTTTGCCTCGTTCCACCCCGGTGGAAGCCTTGGCAAAAAACTTTTTGTAAAGATCAGGGACCTGATGCAGACAGAGAACCTGCCGATCATCAGTGAGGAGACGACACTCAAAGAAGCAGTCGTCGTGATGAGCGAAGGGAAAATGGGGACAGTGCTTATCGTCGATCGGAACGGTGTACTGAAAGCCCTCTTGAGCGATGGTGACCTCAGGCGTGCACTGATGAAAAAAGATTTTGATCTGAACTACCCTGCGATCACCTATGCAACACTGCACCCCGCAAGCTACCAGGATACGGAACTGCTCGCAAGCGATGCACTCGAGATCATTGAGACCAAACGTATCCAGCTGCTCCCTATTACTGACCATGCGGGCAGGATCATCGGCGTACTGCATATCCATGACCTTGTCAATGCAGGCATCAAAAGCAACTAAAAATGGCTGCTTCTCCAAGGCAAATGCCAGAGAGGAGAGAGCCTCAGCATACCCTGCAGGAAATCTTCCTGAAGAGGCTATAAGGAAAAGACTATGAGACTCAACAAATACATTTCACACAATACCAGATACTCACGAAGAGAGGCCGACAAACTGATCGAAGAGGGCGAGGTCACCCTGGACAAAAACGTACTCAAAGACTTTGCCTACGAGGTCAAAGAGAGTGACAAGATCTATATCAAGGGCAAACCGGTCAAAAAACGCCAGACAGGCGAAGTCACCATGGTTGTCTACAACAAGCCCAAAGGGGTACTGGTGACCAAAAAGGATGACAGAGGCAGAACAACGATCTACCACAAGCTTCCCGGCAAATACAGACACTTTATCCCTGTAGGAAGGCTCGACTATGCGTCAGAAGGCGTGTTGCTGCTTACGGATTCTCCGGAGGTTGCACAGGCCCTGATGGAGAGTCCTCTCGACCGTACCTACAATATCAAGATCGACAAGCCGGTTACCGAAGAGATGATGAAGGCGATGCAGGAGGGTCTCGTTCTTGACGATGCACGTGCGGGCGCCCACGAAAAGAGCAAGATCACCTCGATGGAGTTTGCTCCCTTTGCCTATTATGAGATACGCAGCCAGGGGCAGAACTTCACTAAGCTGCGTGTCACCATCAAGGAGGGGAAAAACCGTGAGCTGAGACGTTTCTTCGGACACTTCGGCGCAACAATACTGGATCTCAAACGTGTCTCCTACGGAGGGGTGGATCTCAACAACCTTCCGGAGAACAAAACACGCTACTTCTCTCGCAAGGAGTACGATGATCTCCATGCGTTCATGAAACGTAAAAAGAAAAATGCGCTTATCGCTGAAAAAAATGAGTTTAATACGCAGAAACAGGGCAAAAAAGGAAAAAAAGAGAGAGATGCCTCGGATTCGCTTTCCGAGTTTAAAAAAGAGGTCAAAGAGGCATTTAAGCGCTTTAAATGATGTTGAAACTTGCACTGAACTACCGTCCCAAAACGTTAGATGCGATCATCGGGCAGGAGCATCTGCTGGGCAAAGATGCCATACTGCGAAAAATGATCGAAAGAGATGCCCTCCCGCATCTCTTCCTCTACGGGCCTCCTGGATGCGGAAAGACCACACTGGCAAGAGTCATCGCCTCCGTGCTGGAGAGACCCTTTTATGAACTCAATGCCACCACACTGAAGATAGAAGAGCTTCGGACAATCTTTAAAAACTATGCCCATGCACTGCAGAAACCCCTCATTTTCATCGACGAGGTCCACAGGCTGAGCAAGAACCAGCAGGAAGTGCTGCTCCCCTTTATGGAGACGCAGGCGGCACTGATCATCGGTGCGTCAACAGAAAACCCCTACTACTCACTCACCGCAGCGATGCGTTCGCGTTCTCACCTCTTTGAGCTCAATGCCGTCGATCCCGTTTCGATGAAAAATTATCTGCGCGAAGTGATCCGCAAAGAGGATATCGCCATTGATGAAGAGGCATTGGAGTATACCGTTTTCTCCTCAGGCGGAGACCTGAGAGCGGCGCTCAATCTTCTGGAGAGTGCGCATATCGCCGGAAAGATCACTCTGCCGGTCCTCAAGCAGATCCGCCCCCATGCGATGCAAGGCGGAAGCAGCGAGAGCGAAAGCCACTATGAGCTCACTTCTGCAATGATCAAGAGCATCAGAGGTTCGGATATCGATGCCGCGCTCTACTACCTGGCAAGGCTCATTGAGGGGGGTGAACCCGCAGAATTCATCGCCAGACGCCTGGCGATACTCGCTTCTGAGGATATCGGCAATGCCAATCCCCATGCGCTCAACCTTGCAAGCTCCGCCCTCAACATCGTCAAACATATCGGGTATCCGGAGGCACGTATCTCACTGAGCCAGCTGGTGATCTACCTCGCCTCTTCCCCTAAATCAAACAGCGCCTATGAAGCGATCAACCGTGCACAGAAGGCAGTCAAAGAGGGAGAGATCGATCCCATCCCCGACCACATCAAAACCCATGCAAAGAACTACCTCTATCCGCACAGCTACGGAGGATGGGTCCCACAGAAGTATCTTATCCGTCAAAAATCCTTCTATCATACCCAACGGATAGGGTTTGAAAAGACCCTCTATGAGTGGCATGAAAAAATCGTCACTACTCCCGCCAATTAACACAATTCCACCACACTCTTATGCTATAATTGTTTCAAAATATATCATTGGAGTGAATCTGGAATGAAAAACAAAGTGGTAAAATCCGCTGCGCTCTCCATGGCAGCGGCAGCAATCCTAAGCGGATGTACAGGTACAGAAGCTGTACCGCGCAATGCGACACAGACAGGCGTTGCGACAGGGACAGTGGCAGGCGCAATCATTGGTTACAATGTCTCAGGACGACACAAGGGAAGAAATGCAGTGCTGGGTGCCGCTGCAGGCGCACTGGCAGGCGGTGCCATAGGCAATGCCGTAGATAACCAAAATCCAGAGCCGGTAGAAGACGGCGGCTGGCAATAAAAAGATCAAAGGAGAGAATCATGAAATTTACCAAACCCCTAATCGCTTCCGCACTCGCAGCATTCTTGCTCACCGGATGTTACAATCAACCGGGACTGGTACAGGACAGCAACTATGACCGTACAAAAACCGGCGCACTTGCAGGTGCAGCAACCGGAGCGCTGATAGGATACAACACCAAAGGGCACAACAAGGGCCAGAGAGCGGCGATCGGCGCGGCTTTGGGAGCCCTTGCAGGCGGTGCGATAGGATACAGTCTGGATCAGCAGGCAAACGAAGTTGCAAGAGCACTGGGTACAGGTGTATCAAACGATCCGCTGGCACAGCTGGATCCGGAGAGAGATATCGTCGTATCCAAAACCCCGACCTATGTACATATCATGTTCAGAGACAAGATGATGTTTGCCACAGACTCGGCAAATCTTCAGCCACGTGCACGGTACAAAGTAGAAAAGATCGCGCAGCTGCTGGAGAGATATCCGCAGACGGTTGTAGGTGTAGCAGGATTCACGGATGACCGAGGTAGCTACGAATACAACCAAAGGCTTTCGGAAAGACGCGCAAGAAGTGTCGCTGACCTCCTCGCAATCAATGGTTATCCGAAGATCAAAGGGTGCTCATACGACAAAGCGCTTGTAGACAATAGCAATGCAGCAAACAGAGCGCTCAACAGACGTGTTGAAGTCTACCTCTATGCAGACCGCAACAATATGAGCGACCCCTGTTATTAAGTAGGTTTTTCCTGCTTAAGGGCACCTCGCGAAGCTATTGGTGTTTGTAATTTTCAGATCTGTCCTTAAGGACTTCCAGCTCTTTTTTCGCCTTTTCGGCATCTATCTCGCCTGAAAAAAATCTTTTTTCCACATTGTCGATATGTTCATAAAGTCTGGTACGAAGTATCTCACCCCTTACTCTCTCTTTCGCAAAGAGTTTCATCGTATCAAAGTCAGGGAAATACTCAATCAGTTCATCTTTCAGTTTTGACTGGTTCCATGCAGAGACCTGTACCTCCGCACTCTCTCCTTCCACATCCAGAATATTCTGACCTATGCTGTCTGTTTTCATAAATTGATCGAAACTGTGCTTTTTCTGATATGCACTGCTCTGAAGCAGTTCATCCTCTTCCTGAAGCGTACTGACGAAATTCGTCACAAAATAGATAAAAATCAGCCCCACAGCAATGAATATCAGTAAATTTTTATCCATAATCCTATCCCCTTGCTTTTATAGGTAACATCTTGGTGGTTATTATACAAAAATTCAGAGAGAATAAGAAGTACTGTTTTTTTGAATGGGCTATAGAATAAAAAATATTTAAGTTTGTAAAGCAGGTCTATTGATTGTATTTGAGAGGGAATAAAATAAAGGTGGTGCGGATGAAAGGACTCGAACCTTCACACCGTGAGGCACCAGATCCTAAGTCTGGCGTGTCTACCAATTTCACCACATCCGCATATATAAAGTGGTACGTCCGTCAGGATTCGAACCTGAGACCGCTCGCTTAGAAGGCGAGTGCTCTATCCAGCTGAGCTACGAACGCACATAATAATAAAATCATCACATAGTTTTTAACGTAAGTGATTACGTGAGCCGACTGCTGAAGTCATACTTGATGGTACGCCAGAGAGGACTCGAACCCCTAACCCTCAGATCCGAAGTCTGATGCTCTATCCAATTGAGCTACTAGCGCTTCATGAGGTGGTTCTACTATCAATGGGGTGGATGACGGGGCTCGAACCCGCGACACCCAGTGCCACAAACTGGTGCTCTACCAACTGAACTACATCCACCATAAACTTGATGATTTTACTATTACTTTCTTAAAGAACAAATGGTCGGAGTGAAAGGACTCGAACCTTCGACCCCCTGGTCCCAAACCAGGTGCGCTACCAGACTGCGCTACACTCCGAACTGCCTTTTCAACCAATCTGTTTGAATAAGGACCGCAATTATAGTCAAAAGGGTTTGGTTTGTCAATAGTATTTTGCAATTTTCTTTAAATTCTCCTTTTTTTTACGAAAAGATAGCTGAATCCGGGGTTTTGACTAAGCCATATTACAAAGAGTATCCTATACAATAAAAGGAAATACAGATATCAAAGGCCGCAATGTATGAATGAATTTTTCTCCTCAATCAATCATTTCTTAGAGACTATTCTCTTTTTCGATATCCTTTTTGGTAAAGTTGAAGGTACTACGATCCCTTTCCTTGTCGCATGGCTGGTTATTGGCGGTATCTATCTGACGCTCAAAATGGGTTTTATCAACCTCAAGATGTTCAGACACTCCTACCGGATCATTAAAGGGGATTACACGACCAAAGAGGACAAGGGGCTGATAGCACCCTATAAATCCCTTACCACAGCGCTCTCTGCGACTGTAGGGCTTGGAAATATTGCGGGGGTGGCGATTGCCATCGCGATCGGTGGGCCGGGAGCGACCTTCTGGATGATCGCAGCGGGCTTTTTGGGAATGACGCTGAAATTTACCGAAGTCACACTCTCTTTGAAATACAGAGAATTCCTGCCTGACGGGACCATCATGGGAGGGGGGATGGAGTATCTCTCCAAGGGACTGGAAAAAAAAAGAATGGCAAGTTTCGGTAAGTTTCTGGCGATTACATTTGCCCTCTTCATGATCGGAGCAGCTATCGGCGGGGGAAATACCTTCCAGGTCTCACAGGCAGTCGGAGCGATAGGTAATGAGATTGATTTTATCAAAGCATATCCATGGGTCTTTGGTGTGGTACTCGCTGTACTGACAGGAGCGGTCATCCTTGGAGGGATCACACGAATAGCGGATACGACTTCCAGGATCGTACCGCTGATGGTCACGATCTACATCGCCGCATCGCTTTGGATCCTTATAGTACATGCAGACAAGATCCCAAATGCTTTTGCTCTGATCTTTACGGAAGCCTTTGCCCCCACAGCCGTAGCAGGCGGGATGATAGGTGTGATCGTCCAGGGATTCCAAAGAGCCGTCTTCTCCAGTGAAGCAGGCCTGGGTTCCGCACCGGTTGCCCATGCACCTGCACGTGTAAAATACCCGGTACGACAGGGAATCGTAGCGCTCTATGAGCCTTTCATCGATACGATCATTGTCTGTACGATGACCGCCCTGGTGATCATTATTACAGGGGTGTGGGACCCGGCCAACGGCTATGCAGACCTGATAGCGGCAAAAGAGGGGG
This sequence comes from Sulfurovum sp., assembly GCA_028684885.1. Lineage (GTDB taxonomy): Bacteria > Campylobacterota > Campylobacteria > Campylobacterales > Sulfurovaceae > Sulfurovum. The sequence goes on from JAQUFB010000009.1 coordinate 31,300, forward strand.
CTGCACTCACTTCGGCTGCCTACGGAACAGCGATCAGCTGGTTCCCTTCTGTACTTTCACTCTCTATTTTTCTCTTTGCCTTCTCTACAATGATCTCCTGGTCTTACTACGGCGAAAGGGCATGGGTCTACCTCTTCGGAACCAAAAGCTCAGTGATCTACAAGCTGATCTTCTTGTCTTTTATCGTGATGGCGAGCGTTGTCGATACGGGGATCATGGTGGATTTCAGCTTTATGCTGATGCTGGCAATGGCCCTCCCCAATATCCTGGGGCTTTATATCCTCAGCGGTGATGTGAAAGAGGAGCTGAAAGTCTATCTGCGAAAGTTAAAAGCGGGGAAACTGGATAAGGAAGCGATCAGGGATTGAGTGCTAAGTGCTAAGTGCTAAGTGCTAAGTGCTAAGTGCTAAGTGCTAATAAAAGCACACTATAACTTTACTTTAGTTGTCAAGTCCTTTTCCGTCATTCCGGACTAGATCCGGAATCCACAAAGT
>JAQUFB010000009.1:31893-33966 GCA_028684885.1 Sulfurovum sp.
AGTGCTAAGTGCTAAGTGCTAAGTGCTAAGTGCTAAGTGCTAAGTGCTAATAAAAGCACACTATAACTTTACTTTAGTTGTCAAGTCCTTTTCCGTCATTCCGGACTAGATCCGGAATCCACAAAGTTTGGCGAACGGAATATTTGTTTGAATGATTGCTGGTGCGTGTTTACGCACCCTACGCGAAAGTTCACCCTTATTTACCGTTCAAGCATAGCGACTACCCCACAGGAACGAGGACCATCACTCATCACTCCTAATTCCTCACTAGCAGCAGAGCTGCTCCCTACTCCCTGCTATCTGAATTAAACAAGTTCTACGTGTTTCTCACCCTCTTCGAGATGGCCGATCACGTAACCGTCTGTGTTCGCAAGCACCGCATCCACATCCTCAGGCTCGACACACCAGACCATACCGACACCCATGTTGAAGGCTCTGAACATCTCCTCCTCCTCGACATATTGTCCCATAAACTCGAAGATAGGGAGTACCCTGATGTCTGCTTTGTTTACAACGGCTTTGATCCCGTCAGGCAATACCCTTGGGAGGTTCTCTACGATACCCCCGCCTGTGATGTGTGCAAGCGCCTTCACATACTGCTTGTTCGCCTTGTACTCTTTCACATAGATACGTGTCGGCTCAAGCAGTGTCTCAAGGAGCGGTTTTCCTTCAAACTCTGTATCCAGGGTCATACCGAGTTTATCAAACATCAGTTTTCTAACCAGCGAGTAGCCGTTGGAGTGGACTCCCGAGCTTGGAAGTGCGATCAGCGTCTGCCCCGCTTTCACATTGGCGACCGTATCCATCTCACTGCGCTCTGCGATACCTACGGCAAATCCTGCCAGGTCAAAATCGTCCGCTGCATACATTCCCGGCATCTCTGCCGTCTCTCCGCCTACCAGAGCACACTCTGCGCGTCTGCACCCCTCAGCAATGCCCGCAACGACATCTTTGGCATTTTCAGGCAGAAGCTTTCCTGTCGCATAGTAGTCAAGGAAGAACATCGGCACCCCGTTGTTGCAGATCAGGTCGTTCACACACATCGCCACCAGGTCGATCCCGACAGTATCAAGTTTGCCGCTCTCTATCGCAATCTTGAGCTTTGTACCTACACCGTCTGTAGCCGAAAGAAGTACCGGCTCCTTATAGCCTGCAGGCAGCGCATAGGCTCCCGCAAATGAACCGATACCGCCGATGACATTGCTGTCAAACGTTGACTTTACGTCCGCCTTGATCGCCTCTACAAACGCATTCCCGGCATCGATATCGACACCGGCATCTTTATATGAAATATTGGCCATAGTTACCCTTCTTTGTTCTCTTTACACGGAGGAAATATCTTCTTCAGTATCATAAGCCCCGGGCACCATCCTGTCAATCCTGCGATGATCAGCATGATCATCATCGCGAACTGTACGATAAACGCCAGCTGAAGCATCCCCGGCTCGCCGGCGATCCCCATGGCTGCCATCCCCATGACCATACCAAGAATGATCGCCTGGATCAGGCGCTGCATCTTCTCTGCACACATGAATCTATCCTCTTGTTGTTTTGCCGTATTATATCGAGTTTTAGCTGTTGAGTTTACGTCCCAGTTTTTATTTGATAGAGCGTATTTTGGCAAAGCCAAAGCTACTACTCTTCAGCAGAGTGCTCATGTGACTAGTCACATTATGAGTTAAGTTTACGACCTAGCTTCTTCTCTACAGAACCTACTTTCTTGTTGAGCCTCCCTACCGGCCCCTTGCGGTAATCGATCTTGATCGTACTGTAGACACGCTCACAGTCGGTCTGCAGCTCTTCATAGGCCCTGTTGATCACCGCCAGGACCTCCTCCACCGTCTCACCTTCGATGATCGTACCCATCGGGGTAAGCTGATACTCCAGTCCGCTTCTGTCTACGATATCCAGTACCCTCGCAACAAATGCGCTCTTGCTCTGTGTCTGTTCTGTGGGGAACATCGCAAATTCTACCAATGCCGACATGATCTATCCTTTTATTATTGAACTTTCTTCTTGTACAGAAGCAAAGCTCCTGAACAATTCATCTCACTGAAGCTACACCCTTGGTGA
>JAQUFB010000079.1 GCA_028684885.1 Sulfurovum sp.
GCGCTCTCTGTTGTCTATGGTGATGTGGAGGTAGGGTCGACTTTGGTGAAAAGCGATATCCCGAGGGTACTCAGCTTTACGGGGTCGGTACCCGTGGGCAATATTATTACCAAACAAGCGGGGATCAAGAAGGTCTCTCTTGAGCTGGGAGGCAATGCAGCGACCTATATCGACAGCAGTGTAGATATCGCCTATGCGGCTCAGCGCTGTGCCTACGGGGCATTTTACAATTCGGGCCAGGTCTGTATCTCGTTGCAGCGCATCTATGTGAACGAAGAGGTGTACGAAGCGTTTTCCGAGGCGATGGCAGCGGAGACCGGAAAGCTCAAGGTGGGTTCGCCGTATGAGGAGGATACCTTCATCGGCCCGATGATCAACGAGGAGTCGGTCCACCGTGCAAAGAGCTGGATCGCAAGCGCCAAGAATGAGGGAGCGAGAGTCGTAGCCGGGGGAGAGGAGATAGAGGGTATCTTCCCTCCCACAGTCATGGCGGATGTGACCGATGAGATGAAGATCGTCTGCGAAGAGGTCTTTGCACCGATCGTCAGTCTGGTGAGTGTGCCCAGTTACGAGGTTGCCATCGGCAAAATGAATGACTCCCCCTACGGGCTTCAGTTCAGTATCTTTACCAATGACCTGAAGCGGACGCAGCGGTTTATCGATGATGCGGAGTGCGGGGGTGTGGTGATCAATGACATTCCTACACTGCGTTTTGATGTCCAGCCCTATGGGGGTAGCAAACTCTCCGGTATCGGCAGGGAAGGGCCCAAGTGGGCACTTGAAGAGTTTACAGAGATCAAATCCGTAGTGATTTGCTGAGAAAAAAGAAAATAAGGATAAAGATAGATGTTTGAAGCAGGATTTTTAGGTACCAGAGCACCGCTCTTTATGGATATTGTCACGGTGATCGTAGCACTTTTGCCTTTTTTGATACTGGGAGCGATCTCCCTGGCAAGACGGAGACTCTATGGGCTGCATGCGAGTGTCCAGGCCACACTATTTGTCGTATCGGTAATCGTGGTTGCCTATTTTGAGTACGGGGTTCGCAGTGTGGGGGGATTTGATGCGTTTATGCAGGAGAGTTCGACGCCTCAGGGATATGCATTTTGGGTACTCATTTTTCATATTGCTATCGCTGTGTTGACCCTGGGGGTCTGGATCAATACGCTGATCAGGGCAAAAAGGGACCGTCGTCTGAATGTGCTGCCCGGGATGTATAGCAAGTCTCACAAAAAAGCGGGGATACGTACATTTACGGGTATTTTGCTGACTTCGGTGACGGGGATCTGGGTCTATTACCTGCTTTTTGTCAACTAGGAAAACGATGAGAAGGGTGGCAATATCTGCATGCCTGGTAGGAAAACCCTGCCGATATGACGGCAAAGATAACTATGCGCAGGCGCTGCTGGAGATGCTGGAAGGGGATGAGCTGATCCCTTTTTGCCCGGAAGATGCAGCTTTCGGTTCCCCCCGTCCCACGATGGATCTGATAGAGACTCGGTGCGGAATCGAAGCGGTCTGCAATGGGAGCGGGGTGCTGCGTTCAGAAGCGATACGTGCCTATGCTAGAAACTTTTTTGATCAGCATGGCGCGATCGATCTCTTTATCGGCAAGGATAGAAGCCCCAGCTGCGGGGTATGTAGTGCAAGGCTATATGACACGCAGAAAAATCTGCTGAGCTCCAGCGCTGCGGGGCTGATGGCACAAGAGGCTATAGACAGGAATATCGCTGCCGTAGATGCGGAAAAATTTGAAGGAAAAGTATGAGAGTTTTATGGGGCATTGTCTTCTTTGCGGTTTCACTCTATGCGCAGGTCAAGGATGAAGAGACAAAAGAGGCGATCGTAAAGATCTATACTGTGGCAAAGGCACTGAACTATCAGGAACCATGGAGTTCCTCTATGCGCCAGAGTACGGGTTCGGGAGCGATTATCGCGGGCAAAAACGGACAAAAATATATCCTCACCAATGCCCATGTGGTCGCCAACCAGACATTTTTGGAAGTGCAGAGATATGGGGAGCGGAGACGGTCTATCGCTACGGTGCATGCGGTTTCCCATCAGGCGGATCTGGCCCTGCTCAAAGTAGAGGATGAGCGTTTTTTCGGTAATGTGAAACCTTTGGAGCTCGGGGAGCTTCCGCATGTGGAACAGGAGATCGTTGTCTACGGCTATCCGATGGGAGGGAACACCCTCTCAGCAACCATCGGTGTGGTCTCCCGTATCGAGCATCACCGCTATACGCACAGCGGAGAGAGTTTTTTGGCGATACAGGTGGATGCAGCGGTAAACCCCGGAAACTCGGGCGGTCCTGCGCTTTCCAAGGGCAAAGTGGTGGGGGTCGTGATGCAGGTGATCAGCAGCTCCCAGAATATCGGCTATCTTGTGCCTGTCAGTATGGTCAGGCATTTTATCGAGGATATGCAGGATGGCAGGTATGATGGTTTTCCCGAACTCGGTATCGTGACGCAGAAACTGGAAAATCCTGCCCTCAAGGCCTACTACGGGCTTGAAGAACAGCGTACGGGAAACCTGGTTGCGGATATCGTCTATAACTCACCGGCAAAGGGTGTGGTCAAAAAGGGAGATATCGTTACCCATATCGATGGACACAAGATTGAAGACGACGGCACCGTGGCATTCCGCCATAATGAATATACGGACTTTGGCTACTATACGGATATGCATCAGATAGGAGAGCGTGTAAGACTCAGCCTGATCCGTGAAGGCAAAAAGATCGAGGTTGAAGTGACGCTTACAAAGGTTGCTGATGACATCCTGCTTGTCAAGACGACACAGTATGACCAAATGCCCAGCTACTTTATAGAGGGCGGCTATATCTTCTCTCCGCTCTCACGCAACCTTCTTCTTTCGACAAAGATCAATCAGATGCAGTTGAGCCGATATGCCAGAGAGTGGCCGACCGAAGAGAAAAAAGAGGTGGCTGTACTGCTGAAGGTATTGGCTTCGGATATCAGCCGAGGAAATACGGATTTCAGGATGTGGCCGATAGAGAAGGTCAACGGCGAAACCTATGTGGACTTCAAAGATTTTTATAAGCAAGTGAAGAACAGCAAAGAGAAGTATCTTGTCTTTGAAGACGAAGACGGCATCCGGGTCGTGATCGACAGAGAAAAAGCCCGAGCCAGACAAAAAGAGATACTGGAAAAGTACAATATAGAGTTTGACAGATCGATCGACTTTAGGTAAAAAAGAGAGTAGAGTTTCCGGGGGACTACTCATATCTTCTAAACTGTCCGAGCCATTCTTTGTCTTCGTCACTGAGCGTGCCTGCTTTTTCAAGCAGATTGTTACGCATGGAAATCAGGTCATTCATACTCAGGTACTCCAGAAGTACGGGGTTGATTGTGCTCTCCCCGCTTCCGTAAGCGATCAGTTTTTCTATCTGTGCCAGCAGCATCTCTTTTGTTTCTTCATTCATTTTGTTATACTACCACAAAGAATTAAAAATAGAAAGGAAAGCAGATGTTAGAAGTTGGAACCGCTGCACCGGCGTTTTGTCTCCCCAACCAGGATGAAGAGGAGATCTGCCTGAGAGATCTCAAGGGCAAATGGATCGTGCTCTATTTCTACCCCAAGGACAATACTCCCGGCTGTACGACAGAAGCGTGCGAGTTTACCGAAGCAGAACCTGAATTTGACGGGCTGGATGCTATTATTCTTGGAGTCAGTCCGGACTCTCCGCAAAAGCACAGAAACTTCATCGATAAAAAAGAGCTCGGTATCACACTTCTGGCGGATGAAGATAAAGAGGTATGCAATGCGTATGGTGTATGGCAGCTCAAAAAGAACTACGGTAAAGAGTACATGGGAGTAGTCAGAAGCACTTTTATCATCGATCCGAAGGGAAATATTGCAGCTGCTTGGGATAAAGTCAGAGTGAAGGGGCATGTTCAGGCAGTCAAAGAGACACTTGAAGCGCTTCAAAACTAAAATGCATATACGAACCACAGCACCAAGAGAAGGGCGGTATGATAAAACAGTACAATAAGTGGAAAGAGAGAAGACACCGTTCGTTTATTAAGCCTAAACTCTATCTGCTGGTGGAGCTGTTGCTGATGGCTGTTCTATGTTTTATCGTATTTCAGTGTGGGATAGTGCTGCTGAATGTATTGGTTGTAGTGGGTTGTATCTATTTTTTTATCACCTCTTCGTGGAAACGGTACCGCATGGTGATGGAGCGTCAAAAGTATTATAAAGAGTGATGTGCTTTCGCTTCACACCTGCTTCGCTTCTCCGTTTTCCGTTCTTTATTTTTATCTCTTTTTAATCCCACTTATAGTAAAATCGCGTCTCCTATTTCCCTGAGAGAAGTAGAAATACTCATGTAGTTATTCCTTGAAAGGTTGCGCTGATGGAGCGTTAAGGACTACAGAGGACCAAACCTATGGCGAGGCATCGGCCTTCAGCAATTGAATAATTTTATACCAAGGAGCAAAATATGGTAACAATGAAAGACCTGCTTGAGTGTGGCGTACACTTCGGGCACCAGACAAGAAGATGGAATCCAAAAATGAAGAAATATATTTTTGGAGCAAGAAAGAATATCTACATTATCGATCTTCAAAAGACACTGAGATACTTCAAATATACATATAATATTGTAAGAGATGCAGCAGCAGAAGGACAGACTGTTCTTTTCGTCGGTACGAAAAAACAGGCAAAACAGGCGATCAAAGAGCATGCAGAGAGAGCAGGTATGCCTTACGTAGCCGAAAGATGGTTGGGAGGTATGCTTACAAACTACCCGACAATGAAAAAGTCTATCAGAAAACTTGAAATCATCGAGCAGATGGAAGAGAGCGGTCAGATCAACCTTCTTACTAAAAAAGAAGCATTGATGCTCAGAAGAAAAAAAGAGAAGCTTAACTCTTACCTTGAAGGTTTCAGACACATGAAAAAGCTTCCTGATATCATGTTCGTCATCGATACAGTAAAAGAGCACATTGCAGTACAGGAAGCAAGAAGACTTGGTATGAAAGTCGTTGCACCGGTGGATACAAACTGTGATCCTGATATGGTAGACTACCTTATCCCTGGGAACGATGATGCGATCCGTTCAGTCAACCTTTTCTGCCAGGAGATTGCAAATGCGATTATCGAAGGTAAAGCGGCATACGCAGAAGCTCATGGAGAGGAGGTCGCTGAAGCGCCAACATCAGCTGAGGTTGAAGAGGTTCTTTCTGAAGCGGCAGCAGAAGAAGGTACAAAAGCAGAAGCATCGGTAGAGGAGTAAGAAGATGGCAAACTTTGGACCAAAAGAGATCAAAAAACTTAGAGAGATGACTGATGCAGGGATGATGGACTGCAAAAAAGCATTGACTGAGTCTGACGGAGATATGGACAAAGCGGTTGCCTGGCTGAGAGACCAGGGTATCGGTGCTGCTGCAAAGAAAGCAAGCAAAGTTGCTGCTGAAGGTTCAATCGCTGTAAAAGTAGAAGGGAACAAAGCTGTCGTGATCGAAGTGAATTCACAGACAGACTTCGTTGCGCAGAACGAGAAGTTCCAGAACATCCTTGCACAGATCGTTGATCATGCATTTGCAAACAGCCTTGCTGATGCCGATGCGATCAATGCATCCGAGATCAACGGTCAGTCATTCAGCGAATTTATGGCGCAGAACATTGCAACCATTGGTGAAAACCTTGTTGTCAGAAGAGCAGGGCTACTTGTAGCTGATGAGACTTCAGCAGTGAACGGTTACCTTCATGCGAACAAGCAGATCGGTGTGATCGTTGAAGCGAAATGTGACTCTGCTGAAACTGCAGCAAAAATCCAGCCCGCGCTGAAAAGTATAGCAATGCACGCTTCGGCAATGAGTCCGTCTACACTCTCTTACAAAGATTTTGATCCTGCGTTCGTTGCAGAAGAGACTCAGGGTAGAATTATCGCGATCGAAAAAGAGAACGAAGAGCTGGTAAGACTTGGAAAACCTCTTAAAAACGTGCCACAGTACATCTCTATGTCACAATTGACGGATGAAGTACTTGCAGCGGCTGAAGAAGAGATGAAAAAAGAGCTTGCAGCTGAAGGTAAGCCTGAGCAGATCTGGGACAAAATCCTTCCGGGTAAAGTGGCAAGATTCATTCTTGACAACACCACACTTGACCAAGAGCAGTGTCTGCTTGATCAAAAATTCGTCATGGATGACAGCAAAACTGTTGCTGAATTCATTGAAGAAGAAGCTAAAAAAGCCGGCGGTACAGCTGAGATCGTTAAATTCATCAGACTTGAGGTTGGTGAAGGTATCGAGGTAGCAGAAGAAGACTTCGCTGCCGAAGTTGCGAAGCAAATGGCATAATGATTTACCATAAACGGCTTATAGCCGTTTATGGTACTTTTAAACCCTCCTTTTACTCTCCACACTCTTTATTTTTCACTGTTAAATCCTCTTAGTCTATTTTTCCGAACAAACTGATTCAGCTGTTGCATCTTTTCGCCATCTCAAGATCAAAAGAGAAATCTTGAAAGTATCGATTGCAGTTTACCCTCTATCTTTTTTTGGGTCTCCGGATTGACGACATTAAATTGAGGAAGTTTTTCATCAAGATAGTTGGTAGTGAACTTTCCGTTGATAAAATCCTCATCTCTTACGATATGCTGATGCAGCGGGATATTGGTCGGGAACCCTTCAATGAAGAATTCATCGAGCGCTCTTCTTGCTTTGTTCACCGTGCCCTCCCAGTCAAGCGCCGAGACGATCAGTTTCCCCACCATTGAGTCGTAATTTGCCGGTACTGTATAGCCTGCATAAAGGCTTGTATCAAGCCTAACGCCCGGGCCGCCCGGTGCAATGTACTCTGCCACTGTGCCGACTGTAGGCATAAAGTTTTTCTCAGGGTTTTCTGCGTTGATCCTGAACTCGATGGCATAGCCTCTGAACTTGATCTCCTCCTGGAGGAATTTCAATCTGTCTCCCGCCGCGATTTCGATCATACGCTGAATGATGTCGATACCGCTGATAGTCTCTGTAACCGGGTGCTCAACCTGTACGCGCGTATTCATCTCGATAAAATAGATCGTATCATTTTCATCGAGGAGGAATTCGATCGTGCCCACACTCTCGTAGCCCAGTTTGAACATCGCTTTGGTGGAGATGCGGTAGAGCTCTCTGCGTGCCTCTTCGCTGAGACGTGGCGAAGGGGCGATTTCGATGACTTTCTGATGGCGTCTCTGAATCGAACAGTCGCGTTCTCCAAGATGCACGACATTGCCGTATTTGTCTGCGACGATCTGGATCTCGATATGTCTTGGATTGACGACATATTTTTCGATAAATACTTCGCTTCTGCCGAAAAACTTCATCGATTCAGCCGTGGCGCTGTCGAACATTGATTCGAAATCTTTCTCTTTGTGGACGATTCTCATCCCTCTGCCGCCGCCGCCGAACGCTGCCTTGATGATAACCGGGAATCCGATTCTGGCTGCGAACGCAGCGCCCGCTTTTTTATCAATGATAGGTTCGTCCGTTCCTTCAAGCACCGGAACGCCTACGCTCCTCATCGCAACTTTTGATGCCATCTTGTCTCCGAAGAGGGCGATATGCTCCGCTTTTGGGCCGATGAAGATGATGCCGTTTTCTTCGCACGCTTTGGCAAAATCGGCATTTTCCGACAGAAAGCCATAGCCGGGGTGGATCGCATCACACCCCGTTTTTTTCGCGATGCTGATGATCGTTTCATAATTGAGGTAAGCCTGGAGAACGTCCCCCTTGATCAGATGGGATTCATCCGCTTTGAGCACCCATACCCCCTCATTATCCACTTCCGAGTAGATCGCTACACTCTGAATGGCAAGCTCTTTGCATGCACGGATGATCCTCAGGGCGATCTCGCCGCGGTTTGCGATAAGGATTTTGTTGATTTTTTTCATGTTCTTATTCCTCATAGGTAAATGTACGCTATTATAGGGGGTTTGTAGCAGCTAATTCTACATAATTATTGTGTACTTTATTGTCCATTATTGCTTTAAACAGTGTCAAAAATCTTCTAAAATATATTTTATTCATGCTACAATTACAACATTATGAAGAGAGCAACACTGGAAAAAAGAACGCAGCTGGCCAATGCCATGATGTACTATATCTATACACATATCGATACGCATATTGATATTGAAGCGCTGAGCAGAGACCTGCATGTCAGCAAGTTTCATATGCATCGCATCTTTAAAGAGGCATTCGGGAAGAATATCTATGAGAGCATCAAATCGATCCGGCTCCAAAAGGCAGCGAACCTTCTTCTGACCAACAAGTACTCCACGATCTCGAATGTTGC
>JAQUFB010000080.1 GCA_028684885.1 Sulfurovum sp.
AACAGCCTGTATGAGTGATCCCGAACTTAAAGAGCCTGAGGCAAAAACTGCCAATACACAGATCATGAAAAACAAATCAGAGGCCGAACTGGCACAAAAAGAGTATCTGTTGCTGCAAAAAGAACGTAGTATGCAATAAGTTCTTGTGATTAATCTTAGATTAAACAAAGCAAATTATACTAGCGTTAAAATTAATTTATTAAAGGACACATAAAAATGGCTCTATACAATAGAAACTACAGCAATACCGCTGAAACCGGTTATGTTCAGGAAGGTGCTTCTGTCGGTTTTATGAAGCAGACTTATCAGCTTTTGGCAGCGAGTATGATCGCTGCTGCTGTAGGCGCATACCTTACTATGCCTTATGCGCATGTGGTGATGCAGTATAAATGGTTCATTTTCGGATTTGAGCTCTTTATGCTCTTTATCGGATTGGGAATGACAAGAAATAAACCGGGCCTGAACCTGGCGGCACTCTTTGTTTTCACTTTCGCTACAGGGGTATCGCTTGTTCCACTTTTGGCTTCATTGATCGGAGCTGGCAACGGTGCTGTGATCGGTAATGCATTTTTGATGACTTCTGTACTTTTTGGAGCACTGAGTCTTTTTGCGATCAACAGCAAGAAGGATTACGCAAGCTGGGGGAAACCGCTCTTTATCACGCTGATCGTAGTTGTGGTTGGGTCACTGGTGAACTACTTCCTGCTGCAAAGCCCTATCATGCATATCATCATTACAGCGGGTATCTTGCTGCTCTTTAGTCTCTTCACGATCTATGACACACAAAATATCGCTAACGGTGCCTATGACTCGCCGGTAGATGCTGCAGTATCTTTATATCTTGACTTCCTCAACATATTTACTGCACTCCTTCAGCTTCTGGGTATCTTTGGAAACGATGACTAATTCAGAATCACCGGAGAAAGTTGCGCGTCTTATCGATGCCAACTTGAACCGGCTCAAAGAGGGTATTCGTGTCATAGAAGATATCAATCGTTATCTCTATGATGATGCCTCGCTTACTTCACAACTGAAATCACTCAGACACAGACTGCAAACTCTCTATTCACAAGAACGCCTCTATTTCAGGGATATCGAAAATGACGTGCAGAAAAAAAGCATTGAGAGTGAACTGAAGCGCAGTAGCATCGGGGATCTGGTGATCGCAAACTTCTCAAGGGCACAAGAATCTGCCAGAGTGCTTGAAGAGAGTTTTAAGCTCATTGATCCGATATTATCAGAGACTGCCAAAGAGGTAAGATATGGCCTCTACGGCATCGAAAAAGAGTTTTTTCTCAAACATGCCGCTAAAGAGGTTTAGCCTCCACAAAGAGTACTTCAAACTCTAGATAATCCAGAGGGTACTCCTCCATCAAACGTTTCATCTTTTTATATCCAAGCTGTCTCTCTCCTCCGCTTACGCCACTCTTCTGGATATAACGAAACATCTCTTTTGTATTGGGAAAAGTCAACTGATAAGACTGCAGCATAAAAGTTGCCTCGTAATAGTTTGAAATCACCTTTTTCAGCTCTTTATCACTATAGATGGGGGATCTGATACCAGCGCATTCATGAAGCGTTTTAAATGTCCCGGAAGTAAAGATGGCGAAGTGGGCCTTCTTGCCACACTTAGCAAGCCAAGAAAGAGTGATATCCAGATCTGTGCTCCACTGAAGCGCAGAAGAGGAGAGCACCAAAGCCTCTTTATCGCTACATAATTTAGCAAATGATTCATGGGAATTAAAATCTATACAATACTGTTTGATCTTTGTTCCTGCAGGATGCAACGAGAGCATCTCTTCAGAAAGGTCTACTGCAATGAAATGATCAAATTCTATAGAGCAATTTTCGAGGTTTTTAATCACCGCACCACTTCCACAACCAATGTCTATAATGGTCGAGTAGCGCTTTTCCTCTAGTCTGCCAACAAGCTGCTTTGCCACTTCAGCCTGTATCATATTGTACTGTTCATAGGTATGCGCAAATCTTGAAAATCCTTTTACTGCATGAGGCTGTTTCTTGACTTTATTGGGCACACCTTCTCCATCTTCATCACTGTTTCATAAATTTTTAGATATAATCGCGCCATTATACCCAAAATTCATTTGGGCTATTCATATTTTAATAAAGAGGCATTGATGACATCTACACTTTTAATTGTACAGATCGTACTGGCTATTCTCATTACCATTGCCGTTCTTCTTCAAAAGAGTTCAAGTATCGGACTTGGCGCATATAGCGGAAGCAACGAGTCTGTGTTCGGGGCAAAAGGGCCAACTGGATTTTTAACCAAACTTACTTTTACTTTGGCACTTGTACTGATCATAAATACACTGGCGCTGGGATACCTTTATACCAGTGAACACAAACGTTCGGTAGCAGACACGATCGAAATCACAACGACAGGTGAAAAGATACCTTCTGTACCTCTTACACCTGTCGGGACAGAGACACCTGCAGCGCCAGTGGCTCCTGCACAATAAATATTTTACCGGGGGGGGATGATTCTTCCTGGGAAATCTCTTTACTACCCTTCTCACATCATTCATTAATCACCGTTCTCTATATATCATGAAGTACTAAAAAAGGTAAAAAAGGGTAAAATTCCCTAATTTATACCAAGGAGCAACGATATGGTAAACGAGGTATTTGAGCAGACCAAAGCAAATATGGATAAAAGTATTGAAGCACTTAAGCGCGATTTTGGAACACTGAGAACAGGCAAAGTCACGACTGCCATTGTAGATAACATCAAGGTAAACTACTATGGCAATCCTACTCCGCTTAACCAGGTGGGGAGTGTCATTGCGACCGACGCAACAACCATTGCTATCACGCCATGGGAAAAGCCGCTTTTGGGGGCTATCGAAAAGGCGATCCAGGAAGCAAACATCGGTGTGAACCCAAATAATGATGGAGACTTTATCAAGCTTTTCTTCCCTCCGATGACCACAGAGCAGCGCCAGGATATCGTGAAACAGGCCAAGGCGATGACCGAGCATGCCAAAGTATCTGTCAGAAATGTAAGAAAAGACGGAAACGACAAGGTCAAAAAGCTTGAAAAAGAGAAAGAGATCAGCGAAGATGAATCAAAAAGAGCGCAGGAACAGATCCAGAAGATCACTGATGAACATATCGTAAAGATCGATGAGCTTTTCAAAGCAAAAGAAGCAGATATCCTAAAGGTATAAAATGAATGTTGAGCAAGCCTATAAAGACGCCAATGCATTGCTGGAAGGACACTTCCTTCTAGCCAGCGGCAACCACTCCAACCGGTATCTTCAGAGTGCCAAAGTACTTGAATATCCCAAAAAGGCAGCCGAGCTTACTGACGCACTTGCCGCCATGATCAGGGAAGCGGGTATTGCGGTAGAGACTGTATGCGCTCCTGCACTCGGCGGAGTGCTGGCGGGATATGAACTTGCCAGATCGCTCGATGTCCGTTCGATCTTTGTAGAGAAGAAAGAGGGCGGTATGGAACTTAGACGCGGTTTTGAGATCGCTCCGGGAGAAAAGGTGATCATCTGTGAAGACATTATCACCACCGGCGGTTCTGCACTGAAAGCCGCAAAGGCGATCGAGGAACTCGGCGGTAAAGTCGTTGCGTTTGCTTCACTGGCCAACAGGGGATTCTGCCACCGGGAAGGCAGCGATATCAAGGCCAAGCCCGAATGTCAGCTTCCATCCGATATCCCGTTTTTCTCTTTAGGTGACTTTACTTTCGAGATCTATACACCAGAAGAGTGCCCGATATGCAAAAGTGGGGAGAGTGAAGCGGTAAAACCGGGAAGCAAAGGCTGATCCCGCTTTTATGCCTCTGTTTAGTGATGGAAGTTGAGTTCTCCGCAGAACTCACTTCTGCACACTAAAATATCTTTTCCAGCCAGTCTTGCATATTCTTTCTGCACTTCCCTGATAATATCATCCTCGGGCGGTTTTTTTCTGATAATATATCCATTGATCAATTGATCCATTTGATACTTTGGCTGCACACATACTGATGTCCAGAAATAGTGGCCGTTACGTGTGATAGATTTTTCGTAGCCTGACCATATTTTCCCTCTATTGGCTATTTCCAATGCCTGCCGATAAAGCCCTTCTGGCATTTCCGGATGTAGGCTGACAGCATAGGGAAGCCCTACGATCTCCTCTTTTTCATATTCAAGTATATCCCTCAATGTACGGTTGGCATAGGTGATGATCCCATCGTCATCGATCTCCAGGATCATCATTTTGCCATCATAGTCGACTCTTCTCTCCTGAGGAGCATCACGCATCACCGTCTTGCCTGTTTTTACATTCCTGAATTCTTGCATCTCACTTCCTTTTTCTTCCCCATATTGTCAATAAGAAAGTTCATATGGTACAAATATCATATCATAATTGATTTTAATCTTTATATCTTTTATGCGATATTCACCCTCCAGACAATGGCACACGATTCAATCACAATATCGCTCTTTCTTGGCCTGATCCCCAAGCGTTCTATCTCACAGTTTTCTATACGGTGCTTTTCATCCAAAAGGTCGATTTTTTCTTCCAGCTCATACTCCAGCGCTTCCAGCGAAGTTTCAAGTTCCGCGACGCGTTCTTCGGCCCTGCTCATATCACTGCGTTCTTTGAGCACCTTACTCCCCCTTCTCACAGCAGTACCTATTTGGGAAGGCGTTGTTTTACCGAAGAGTGCGCCAAGTATGGCAATCCCCGTCTCTATCATAGAAGTTTGTGAATCAGCCGACTCTTTTTCTACCTGTGCTTTGGCACGGGCAAGACGTTCAAGAAGCATCTTCTCTTTTTTTGCGTAGCGCTCCTGCAGGTGCTCTATCTCTTCCTCTTTTGACTCGTTCAGACTCTCTTGCAGCCGTACAATAAAATCTGTATGACTCTCTCCTACTTTGGATTCCAGTTTTTGAGATGCGCATTTGAAAAGCTCCAGCTCCTTTGTCCGGTAGAGACTCTCTTTCAAGGCTCCTGAGGCACGTTTCAGGCCCTTGTCCTCCAAAAGCATTATAGGGAGTGAGGCAAATTTCGCTTTTTGCGGTGCGCTTTGCGGATACAAAGAAAAATCCTCATCCAGTTCTCTAGCCTCCTCCCAGTCGATGTGCCGGTCTGAAGGATCCAAGGGAAGCTCCAAAAGATATTCATATTCCTCGTCAATCGACCGTTTTTCCTGATAAAAGTGCACTTTTGCTTTTGCACACAGCGTGGGGGAAAAGTGGTTATTCCCTGTGATATCAAGTTCATAGTGCTGCGGTATAGAAGTATCTATCTTCTGAAAGGATTCAAAGTTTTGATGGATTCTTTCTTTGGGGATCACAGGAGGCATCAAAGCGCTCTGTTCTCTCTTTTTCTCCTGCATCAGCTGTGATATCTCCATCTGTTTGAGCGGTCCCTTAAGATAGGAGAGTGCCCATCTAGTCGAGAAAAGCCGGATCTGATCCAGATGGGCACTTTTGAGGAAAAAGGTTCGTTTTGCAAGATGTGACAAGATATTTCTGATCTCACTTTTTGAAAAATCAGAATCTATTTTCCCGCCAAGTCCCTCTATGACCCGGTCTATATCCTGCGTAGTCTGCAGACGCCCTATGAACCAGGTGCCGATATTGGATAGCCCCTTGTAGTCAATATCTACAGGGTTTTGTGTACTGAGCACGACACCGACACCGAAAGCACGCGCCTGCTTGAGAAGCAGAAGCATCGGCTCTTTGCTTGGAGGATTCTTCGTAGGAGGGAAGAATCCGAATATCTCATCCATATAGAGTATCGTTTTGAGGGCAGATGTACCGCTTTGCCTCCTCATCCATGCGATATATCTGTTGAGCAGAAGGGTGACAAAAAACATCCGTTCATTATCATTGAGATGGGAGATAGAGAAGATGGCTATTTTCGCTTTACCGTTTTCATCATAAAGCAGCTTTTGGATATCAAGCTCATCCCCTTTGAGCCATTGTGCGAAATCTGGGGAAGCCAACAGCGAATTGAACTTGGTGGCCAAAACAAACCGCTGTTCCTGAGGATAAAAATCTTCCAGTGCCAGTACTCCTATCTGATCAAATGGAGGATTGATCATCTTTCCGATCAGCTGCTCGATACTTAATGCTTCTTGGTGTATCCAGGATTTTGAAAGGATCTGTGCCAGAAGAATATACGCTTTGGACTCCAGAGGATCAGCCTCTATTCCGACAAACGAAAGCAGCCCTGTAACAGTACTTTTGAGGTAAGCCGCCAGCACATCCCCCTGCTCCATCACTTCAGGAGCAGGGCTTTCAAGCGAGTTCATCACATTGATCGCAACGCCTGCGGAACTCCCCGGCGTATAGATCGTTTTCTCGACAGTATGGAATCGCTCCACACGTTCCGGCTCCTGATCCCAACTTTCAATCCCCTCTTTCCATTGATCCGCTATTGCCTGGGCATAGGCAGCGGTCTCTTCATTTTTGCTCTCCGCCTCATCGGTAACCCATGGCTCAAAAGAGCGCGCACTGAAATTCGGATCTGTCAGACAGAGGTTCCCCATATCCCCTTTTGGATCAATGATGATCGAGGGGATATTATCCAGGGCCGCCTCTTCTATCATCCCGATACCCAGGCCTGTTTTGCCTGAACCGGTCATTCCGATAATCGCTGCATGTGTCGTAAAGTTCTTGTTTTTCAGCAGAGTCAGAGCTTCTGTAGCCTGCATTGTCTCTTTGTCGACATCTTTCCCCAGATAAAAAAGACCTAATTTCTCATAGCTCTTTGACATGGATCTCTCCTCTTTTATGGTAGTAGGTATTGTAACAAAATTTATGGTCAGATTAATTGGGTCGGGGAGTTTGAAGAGGGGGAGGAACGCTTGAAGGGTTGGTTAGGTTGTTGTCTCTCTTTTTGATTTCCGGCATAGTGATCCCCTGCAACATGAATCCCGCCGCTTCTTTGCTGCGCTCTTTGATCAGCACCATGATTTTGTCCTTTTCGTGGTAGACATCAAAAACTTCAAGGTCTTTGACCAGCAGATCTGCTTCCACCTCTTCTTCGTAGCCGACGGGAAGGCTATAGTTGTTGCCCTCTATACGAAGCAGCGTATTCTCCTGCTTTAAAACCACCCAGCATACTTTTGCAACCGGGAGTTCATAGAGCGAGTTGACCGTCTTTTCAATGCAGAGTCTTGAAAAATCATCCTTGGAGATCGTAAGATTGCCGTCTGAAGCAATAATATCGCGATAGAGTGTATTGAGTACTTTTGTCTCCGTTTTGGCACTCTTCAGATAATCAAACAGATGCGTATTAGAATCACGCAGTATCGCCACGCTGCGATTAAGCGCAAGCATCACCAGTGTGAGCAGTGCAATCGAGATCAATACTTCCAGAAGAGTAAAAGCCTTATGTTTCAGCACGGTACCCTATCCATCCATCAATCCGACACGCAGTGCCTCTTCATAGCTTGTTTCCCCCGCTATAAGCATCTCTTTGAGTTTATCGGCGATCGTTTTCATCCCCCTCTTTTTCATCGCTTCGCGGATCTCGTGGTCATTCGCTCCCTGCTTCATCATCTCTTTGACATGGTCATCGATCATAAAGAGTTCACCGATCGCCTGTCTTCCCCTGTAGCCTGTAAAGTCGCATGCTTTGCACCCTACCGCATGAAAATACATCTGCTCCGAATCAATATCAAGTTCGTCCGTGATATGTCTTGGCAACGGTACGGCCTCTTTGCACTCCGGGCAAAGCTTTCTTGTCAGCCTTTGCGCCAGAACACCCAGCAGCGTCGAGGAGATCAGGAAACTCTCGATCTCCATATCGATCAGACGGCTCAACGAGGAGGTCGCATCATTGGTATGCAGGGTAGAGAGCAAGAGGTGCCCTGTCAGTGCCGAACGCAGTGCGATCTCCGCAGTCTCGGAGTCACGGATTTCACCCACCATGATGATGTCGGGGTCCTGTCTCAAAATAGAACGGAGCCCTGAAGCGAAAGTGAGCCCTACTTTGCTGTTGACCTGGATCTGGGAAATATTCTCCGCATTGTACTCTACGGGATCTTCTACCGTAATGATGTTCTTATCCGGTGTCGCGATATGCTGCAGACAGGCATGCAGAGTGGTGGACTTCCCTGAACCCGTCGGTCCGGTTACCAGAATCATGCCGTGCGC
Source organism: Sulfurovum sp. (assembly GCA_028684885.1). Taxonomy (GTDB): domain Bacteria; phylum Campylobacterota; class Campylobacteria; order Campylobacterales; family Sulfurovaceae; genus Sulfurovum. The sequence continues at coordinate 8,130 of JAQUFB010000080.1, forward strand.
ATGGTTAAGCAGCTTATAAAGATTTTTGGTGATATCAGGCTGAAAACCCAAAGATTCGAGTGTCGGGATATGTTCGCTTTGCGAGAGGATCCTCATCACCACCCTCTCGCCGTAATAGGTGGGCAGGATAGAAACCCT
>JAQUFB010000081.1 GCA_028684885.1 Sulfurovum sp.
GAGAAGATCAAAAAGCCGTATAAACACTATTTTACTACCGTAGCAGACTACTTCATCAACCAGGAGTTTGAACCGGAGCTGATCGACAGCAATACCTACAAGGAAGCACTGATTGAACTAAGAAAAAGAGAGGACTATGATACAGATGCAAGACGTGAAGAGTTGATCCTGATACGCAACTTCCTCGGAGGGCTGACCAATGCCAAGATCATAGAGCTCTATAAGCGGATCATGCTAGTGAAGTTTGAAGCGAAATTAGGGTATAAACTGGAAAAACGCGAGACACTGATAGAGAAGAATTCGGTGAAAAATTTGAAAAAGAAACTGGACAAGTATCGTCAGCGGTTGAGTATAAAGGAGCAGTGAATGTCATCGATTATTTTTGGGCCAGTATACTCCCGGCGCTTTGGAAAATCTCTGGGGATTGACCTCAGTCCTTCCAGGAAACAGTGCAATTTTGACTGTCTCTACTGCGAACTTGAACCTGCCAAGACAATGGACCATTTTGAAGATGTTATTAGTGTCGCAGAGGTCATGGAGGCTTTGAAAAAAGCGCTGAAAGAACACCCGGATGTCGACTTTATTACTCTGACGGCAAACGGTGAACCGACGCTCTACCCCCATCTTTCCGAACTGATCGATGAGATCGACAAGATCAAAGGGGAGATCAAAACCCTGATCCTTTCCAATGCCGGGACGATCGATGATCCCAAGGTACAGGAGGCACTTCTGAAGCTTGATGAGGTGAAGCTCTCCCTGGACTGTGCGACGCAGACCTGTCTGAAAAAACTGGACCGGGCACATCCTGGCATCGAAGTCGAAAATATCAAAAGGGGGATGCTGGCGTTCAAGTCCAGGTATCAGGGCCCATTGATCGTTGAGATACTTGTCGTGAAAACACTGAATGACAAACCCGAAGAGATCGCCCTGCTCAATGAATATCTTCTCAAGCTCCGTCCGACACGCATCGACCTGGGAACGATCGACAGGCCGCCTGCCTATGATGTCAAGCCCCTCAGTTACGAAGAGTTATTGGCGCTTTCAAAACAGTTTGATGCTTCACTGCCTCTTTATATCGTCTCGCGCAGAAAGTCAGAGGCAAGAGCTTCCAGCTATACGAATGACGAGATACTGGAAACTCTGGCGATGCGACCCTTAAGTCCGGATGATATCGAAGTGCTTTTTGATGAAGAGAGTCAAAAGAAGGTTGAAAAACTCCTGAATGAGGGAAATCTCAAAATCATTGAGAGTAATGGTGTGAAATTTTACGTTTTAGCTTAAAATTGCTTGACAATAAAGCTAAAAACCACTATAATCTCACCCACCAAAAAAGGTGTTACTTTTAAATTATTCCGGATTAGCTCAGCGGTAGAGTAGATGACTGTTAATCATTTGGTCGCTGGTTCGAATCCAGCATCCGGAGCCATTACTTTTCGTAAACACTTTTTTTAAACTTCATAACTGTTCCGGATTAGCTCAGCGGTAGAGTAGATGACTGTTAATCATTTGGTCGCTGGTTCGAATCCAGCATCCGGAGCCACTTACTTAAAACTTAATTCGCATTCCATTAAAACGCCCATTCAAATCATAAGTGCAATTCCACCTCAATTAAGCAGCTGATGCTTTAGCAACTTCATAACTAAGTCACATCAACTAACATTGATTTAACAAATTTTATCTATAATTTTTTATTAAAGTGATTATATCACTGCCCCTTCGGGAAGAACGAGAAGAAGCAATCTGCAAGCAAAAAAATCTTTGCATTAACCAGTGAGTCCTACAGATTTTTTCACTTACATCTTACTCCTTCTCGTTCTTTTAAATTTTTAGGTATTTGGTCGGTGCGGTGATAAGTTTTAGTATGGGGCTACTGTAAGGCATTTGGCTTATCTAAACTAATTTATACATACGGATGGTGCGGTATATGAAGATGAGTGATATTGAATTATTTAAAATGTTATCTGAACACGAATTGGGTATGATTGGTCAAGATACAAAAATTTTACGTAAAAAGCAAAATGAAACTATATTTTTAGAAGGTGAAGATTCAAAGTATTTGCATGTATTGTTAAAAGGTACAGCAAAAGTGTATAGAGTTGACAATAAAGGCAACGAACTTTTACTTCACAATTTCAAAGCACAATCTCTTATAGCCGAACTTGCCAATCTGGAGCATATGTGTTTTCCTGCAAGTTGTAAAATGCTGACAGAAGGCTATATAGCAAAAATTAAATTTGAAAATTTCCAGGAGCTAATGCAAAACAATCCATTATTGTCTGTAAAAGTTATCAGTTCATTAACTAAAAAAATGAAATTTCTAGACAATGTCATACAGAAAAATCTTCTTCTTAACTCAGAGGCAAAAATAGCGAATTTTATCTATGAAAACGAAGATATATTTATTGTCAAAAAACAACACCAAATTGCTTCGATGCTGTTTATAACCCCGGAAACACTCTCTAGAAACCTAAAAAAATTCAAAGAGTATGGCATATTGGAAAACAATAAAAATAGGTTTACGGTAATAGACAGAGAAAAATTAAAAGAGTTTTTTTAACCCCTCTTGCTTGAAAGAGGAGTTGTTTGTAGTTATGCGAGTAGTGTTTCCAGATCTTCTCTTGCTTGAACCCGAGGCTCTTTTGGATTATCGATCACATGGATATTGAAAGTTTCAATCAAAAAGTTGGCTATGTCACTATTGAGAAATTGCGGGGCTTTCGGACCCAGGTATATATTTTTTATCCCCAGACTAAACAGTGCCAATAAGATAATCACGGCTTTCTGCTCCATCCAGCTAAGCACTATCTCGACAGGCAAATCATTGAGATCTTTTACTCCCAAAGCATTTGCAACTGCTACAGCAATATGAACAGCACCGTTAGAATCATTGCATTGCCCCAGATCCAAATACCTGGGGATCTGCGTACCGGGTATGTTGCCAAAATCTATATCGTTAAACCTGAATTTACCGCAACTTGATGTGATGATGACGGCACTCTCAGGCAAAGCTTCTGCCATCTCTCGATAATACTCTCCGCCCTTGCCGGGCGCATCACAGCCTGCGATCACAAAAAATTTGGTAATTTTGCCTTCGCTGACTGCTTCTAAAATTTGAGGAGCAAGCGTGAGAATAGTTTTATAATGATGTCCTGTTGTCAATGTTTCATTACTCTCAAATCCATTCACTTCCGGTAATTGCAATGCATGGTCTATCAATTCATCGTAATTGTCATGTTCGATTTTTTTTGCCCCTTCAATACCGACGATACCATAAGTATAAATTCTATCTATATAACTATCCACTTTTGAGGATTTATCTCTTGGAACGATACAATTCGTATTTACCACAATCGCGCCTTGCCATTTGCTAAACAGATCTGTTTGATCAAACCACGCCTTACCTATATTGCCTTTTAGGTTTGGATATTCTCTTAAATGCGGATATCCGTGTGCCGGCAACATTTCAGAGTGTGTATAGACATTGATTTTATCCTCCAGTCCCCTCTCTTTGATCCTTCTTAGCAGCCCATCTAACATATCAAGATCATGACCGCTTACCAGGATGGCATGCCCCTCAGCTTTATTTTGTGAGATCTTCACAGGTGTTGGAATGCCAAAATGTCTAGTATGAACATCACTAAGCAGATCAAGTACTTCAACTCCCGCTTCGCCAAGTTTCATTAATTGTGCTATATGTTCATCAAAATTAAAATTTACATTTGTGAGTGTAAAATACATACTTTGTGATATGACATCATCAATGTTCAAAAGTCTATCCATATCTTCTTTCAAATTCTCATCAACAAGTTCCCTGGCATGTACTCTGTAAGCAGCCAATCCTTTTACGCCGAAGACTATCAAATCCTGCAACCTTGACTCCACAGCAGTCTTGCCGCAAGTACCAATATCCTGACCTCCCGAACCGCATCCTCCGGTCATGCTCATCTCGCATTGATAACAAAACATGTCAATTGCTTTGTCTGTATGATTCTCTTTTTTGCCGCTAAATATATCAAACATTTTGACTCCTTTTATAATATTATAAAAGTTATTATATGTATTAATCGAAGTCAAGTCATTGACCAATATCAATGAAACTAAAATATGATTTTCAATTGGCTCCAGGCTAGCAGCAAGGTACAATACTGCTAGACTGGAGTCTTGCCTTTTATCTGGCCTATGCTAATATAAAATCAAGATATAGAGTATCATATCATATGCTTCAATCGTTTATTTAGTTTATAGTTGGAAGGGGGAAGTGAATGTTAAAAACTTATTTGATCCCATCGATGGATGATTTTTTTCATGTCTTTCAAAACAGTGCAAAAAAGATACTTTTACTGGTTGGTGAAGGTAGTAACTTTGACCATAGCCGTCTTGTTCACTATCACGGTGAGATTTACGGTGCGATTTTTCCTCAGGTGATTTATAGAGGTAACCACTATTGTGATGCTATGGTTGCCATAGAGCTTAAAGAGAGTGCCAATGTTATATTGACTGCGTTTGATTATTTCAATGGTTCTGAGTACAAGTTGGACGGCAGTGATATGCTTGTGTTCGTTGACGGTCTATCTTCTGGGATTACTGATTTTTTGGATGTATTGTATGCATCAACAGGAATTAGGGACAATATTCTGGGAGGAGGAGCCGGGAAGCTTACCCTGAAACAGGAGCCGGTACTTTTTTCGAAACAGGAAATGATACAGGACGGGGCTTTGATCCTTATCGACTCCTGGCACTTCTCGGTAGCTGTATCGAATATATGGGAGAAGATCTCCGGCCCGCATATCGTCACCGATGCAGAGAAGCTTGAGCTACATGCTTTGGATTACAGGGATGCATTTGATGTCTACAGGGAGGTTGTCGAAAAAGATTCCGAGAAAAGTTTTGATCAGGTAGATTTCTTTGAGCTTTCAAAATTCTATCCTCTGGGACTCTCCCGTATTCATGGTGAGCTTGTTGTGCGTGATCCGATCTATCGTAAAGACGGCACATTGGTGTTGGTCGGCGATATCGATAAAAATTCGGTGGTCTATATTCTCAACGGAGAAAAAGAGAAGCTTTTAAATGCTTCAAGGCGTACCGCAGAACAAGCTATCGCAAGGAAAGAGAACCTTCATCATCTCTTTATGATAGACTGTATTTCGCGTGCACTTGTATTGGAACGTGATTTTAAGCGGGAAATTGATGGGGTAGTTGAGTCCATCGGGAATGATGAAGTTACACTAATTGGCATACTCAGTATTGGCGAGATTGCCAATGAAAATGAGGGGTATATCGATTTTTACAATAAAACCTGTGTGATAGGGGCATTTTAAAGTGGAGAATCTGGAACTTTTAAGCCTTACCTATGAGTGCGAATCGTCCCTGGGCAACTCTTTGGACCTCCAGGAGATGGCGGGAGGGTTCCTGAAAGTATTTCTCAAAAGAACCTCCGCACTCTTTGCTGCACTGCTGACTTATCCCCAGGAGGATCATGCCGATATCACAGAACATATAGGAAAAGAGAGTTTCTCTGCCCTGCTGAAGGATAATCTGCCCAAAAAAATTGGAAAGTATGCAGTGGTATCTGCAACAGAGGACGATTATGCCTTTTCTCTTCTCTATATTCCACTGGAGCATTATATACTCACGCTGATTTACAGTAAAAATATCCCTGTTGATGTGCATATTTTTGCAAATATCTTCGCTTCTCTGCGTCCCAAGATAGACATCGGTATTCATGCCTGCCTGGAACATCAGCGTCTTGTCGAACTCAATCAATCTCTGTTAAAGCAGCAACATCTGTTGAAGACACAGGCGGAACGCTTTCAGGCGATCCTGGATCAGACACCTTCGATCGCAGTGCAGGGGTATAATCATCACGGAGAGCTGATCTACTGGAACAAAGCCAGCGAAAAACTGTACGGTTATACCAAAGAAGAGGTACTCGGCGAAGAGTGCGGGGATAAGCTGATATTCCAGATGATGAAAGACGGGATGAAAACAGCCCTTGCCAAGTGGGTGAAACATGGGATCAAAATGAAGCCCGAACAGCTGAAATTAAAAAATAGCTCCGGTGAGGATATTTATGTCTATTCACAGTGTGTACTGATCGAGATTTCGGATAAAGCGTATGAGATATACTGTCTGCAAATCGACCTCGGACCCATCAAGAAAACAGAAGCCAAACTGAAAAAAAGCGAAGCCAAACTCTATGCGGCCCAGGAGATTGCAAAACTGGGAAACTGGGAGTGGAATCTGAAAACCGATGAAATGCTCTGGTCAGATGAAGTCTTCCGTATTTTCGGGGAGAAACCCCAGTCTTTCGTACCTGACTATACTGCCTTTCTCGCTTATCTGGACCCTGCTGACCGTATCAGGATTTTACGGAGCGTTGCCGAAGCAAAAAAGACAGGAGAGACACAGACGATCGAGCACCGGATCATACGGAAAGACGGTAGCTTCCGGTACCTGCTTTCTTCCGGGAAGCTGATTTATGGCAGCGAGGGGAATATCACCACGATCATCGGTACCGTACAGGATATGACAGAGCAGAAAAAAGTCGAGAACCTGCTCAGGCAAAAGGCACAGATTATTGAACAGATCCATGACTCCGTGGTTGTGATGGATCTTGAAGGGCATATTATTGAGTGGAACAAAACTTCCTCTTTTAATCTTGGATACCGTGCTGACGAGGTCATCGGGAAACACATCTGCACACTTTTTTCTAAAAGAAAAAAATACTTTTTGTTAAAAATATTCGTGCAACTTAAAAAGCATGGTGTATTCCGCACCGAAATAGCATTGAAACACAAAAACGGAGAGTTGTTTTACGGGAACCTTCTGCTTTCTTTCCTGAAAAATGACAAGGGAGAAAATCATGCGATCATCGCCTATGTGGAAAATATCACTTCGCGCAAAAAAGCCGAACGTGAACTGATAAGGCAAAAAAATATCATGGAATACCGTGCGTATCATGATGATCTTACGGGGCTGCCGAACCGTGCCTACTTTATCGAAGAGCTGGAGCGTACGATCAGCAGAGTGCGTCGCAGTGAAGGTTTAGGAGCACTTCTTTTTATAGATCTGGACTATTTCAAGGAGATTAATGATTCACTAGGGCACACATATGGCGACAGTGTGCTTCAATCGATCGCTTCAAGACTTGCTGCATATTTCCGAAAGGGAGATTTTGTCGGGAGGTTCGGCGGAGATGAGTTTACTGTTATTATGGAAAATATAAAAGACATTAACAATGTTATCAGCAAAGTACAGCAACTGATGGAGATACTTAATGTCCCCATTACGATCAATGAGCAGATGCACTATATCACCTTCAGCATCGGGATTGCACTTTTCCCGAATGACGGCGAGAGTGCCGAAGAGTTGCTGAAAAATTCGGATGCATCGATGTACAAAGCAAAAGAAATGGGGAGAAATACCTATGTATTTTATCAACAGGAGCTTACAAGAAAAGCTTTAGAGAAGGTACTTCTGGCTACAGATCTCCGCCAGGCACTGAAGGATAATTCTTTTGCAATCTATTATCAGCCGCAGATCAATGCCGTCACAGGCAGAATGATCGGAATGGAAGGGTTGATCCGCTGGAAGCATGTGACCAAAGGCATACTTTATCCTTCTCAGTTTATTCTTGCTGCAGAGGAGAACGGAATGATCATAGAGATGGACCGCTGGATGATGTATGAGGGGATACGGCAGATAAGCCGATGGTATAGTCAGGGGCTGGATCCGGGGGTATTGAGCCTCAACCTTTCGATTAAACAGCTTCAGGCAAAAGATTTTTTGCCGATGCTTAAGGAGATACTTGCAGAGAATGAATGTAAACCGGAATGGCTGGAACTGGAGATTACGGAAAGCCAGATCATGGAGAATCCGGAGTATACCATCGAGATACTGCAGCAGATCAGTGACTTGGGTATCAAACTGGCGATTGATGACTTCGGTACGGGCTACTCCTCTCTTTCCTATCTGAAGCGTTTGCCCATTCATAAGCTGAAGATAGATCAGTCATTTGTTCGGGATATACCCGCTGATAAAGATGATATGGCAATTGTAGAAACGATCATTGCACTCTCACAGAGTTTGAAGTTGGAGATCATCGCAGAAGGGGTGGAGACAAAAGAACAAAAAGATTTTCTTGTGGCACATGACTGTCTGAATATCCAGGGTTTCTACTACAGTAAAGCTGTGAGTAAAGAAGCGATGCAGGAGATGCTTGAGCACCCAAAACAGTTTTTCTAGTATGCGTACCGCT
>JAQUFB010000082.1 GCA_028684885.1 Sulfurovum sp.
CTGGAAGATAAAAAAAGCTAGATGGTACCTGCTGTTTTGCAGGTGCTTCTCCCAAGAGAACTCTTTTGAAAAAAGCGCTTAATTAAACCAGCTCCTCACTCTGTCAAATGCCGATTCGAACGTACTTTTGTGTGGTTTGCTTTCTACCCCGTAGCTCTCCTGAAGCGTTTCCAGCAGCTCTCGCTGCTCATCATTGATCTTCTTGGGAAGGATCATTTTTACCTGGGCGATCAGGCGGCCTCTGCGCCCGCTGTGTACATCGGCAACACCTTCACCTTCAAAGATGTACTGCTCCTTGTCTTTGGTTCCCTGCTTGAGTTCAAGTTCTGTTTCTCCATCCAATGTCGGGATCGTGATCGTCTCTCCCAGAATGGCTTGCGTGAAAAAGACCGGAACTTCTATATAGATATCGTTACCGTTACGGATAAAGTTTTCATCCTCTTCTACGATAAATGTCAGGTAGAGATCTCCGCGTCTGCCATCCTTCGCCAGGTTTCCATGCCCCTGAGCCCTGAGGCGGTTGCCTGAGTCTACACCGGCAGGAATGTTGATGGTGATCGTCTCCTCTTTGGTCTGATATCCTTTTCCGTTACAGCTTTGGCACTTTTGGGCACTTTTTTTCCCTTCACCATGACACTTCGGACAGGTTTGTGCAAATTGCATTCGTCCCTGGCGCATTACTACCTGGCCGTGGCCACCGCAGTAATCACAGGTTTCAAGTTTGCCCTCTTTTGCTCCGGTCCCCTCACACGCCTCACAGGGTACCTTGTAGGTAATATCGATCTCTTTTTCGCATCCGAATACGGCTTCATTGAACTTCAGGGGCAGCTCCATCTCAAAGTCAAGTGCATATTTCTGGCCCGGATCGCGTCTGGCCTGGCCAAAACCGCCGAAACCGCCGAAACCGCCGCTTCCGCCGAACATGGAGTTGAAGATATCCATAATATCGTCCATACTCGTGCTGCCAAAACCTCCGCCCATACCCTGGCCTTCTAGTCCGGCTTTGCCGTAGCGGTCATAGATCGATCGTTTTTCATCGTCACTCAGCACCTGGTAGGCTTCATTGATCTGTTTGAATTTCTCCTCTGCCTCTTTGTCATCGGGATTACGATCAGGGTGATATTTCATCGCAAGTTTGCGGTAGGATTTTTTCAGTTCGGCACCGCTGCACTCCCTGGTCACCTCTAGTACTTCGTAATAATCAAGTTCTGTCATATAGTATACTCCATAGAGCTATATAGATTTTGGCGAATTCTACCATAATTTGGTTATAATCACAAAAATTAAAGTGAAGGTAAACTATGGTAGTGCATATCGTCATGTTCAAATTTCAAGAAGAGCATAAAACAGCCAATCTCGAAAAAGCGAAAGAGATGCTGGAGAACTTGATGGGAAAGGTGCCAACACTTCTGAGTATGGAGGTGGGACTCAATTTTGCGGAAGAAGAGCGTGCGATGGATCTCAGTATCGTGACGACCTTTGCGGACAAGGAAGGACTGCAAGAGTATGCGGTACATCCTGAGCACCTTAAGGTGGTAGCGTTTATCAAAAGTGTGGTGGCCTACTCCAAAGTTGTAGACTACGAAAAAAATTAGAAATTCAGGATTGAGGGATTGGGAATTAAAAACTCTAAGATAGAAGCTTTTGAAAACCTCGTCGAGGCATTTCAGTCGCTGCCTTCTATCGGCAAAAAAACTGCCATACGCCTTGCTTATCATGCGGTAATGGAGGATGGGTTCGGGGCGATGAAGCTGGCGCATGCACTCGAGACCGGAGTCAATACTATCAAAAAATGCCGGAAGTGCCATAATATGAGTGAAGATGAACTGTGCGCGATCTGCTCTGACCCCTACCGCGATACCACCAAGCTCTGTATCGTACAGTCGGCGAAAGATATTTTGACAATTGAAGAGAGCGGACAGTTCAACGGTGTCTATTATGTGGTCTCTGAGATCAGCGATATGGATGAGGCACATCTGTTCTATGCCGTTGAAGGGGTAGAGGAGATCATCTTTGCGTTTCCTCCAAGTATTGCAACCGATACGATGATACTTTATATCGAAGATAAACTTCAGGGAAAAGCGATTGAGTTTACGAAAATCGCCCAGGGTGTGCCTACGGGTGTTGAGCTTGAGAATATCGATGTACTCTCGCTCTCAAGGGCACTGGAATCCAGAGTGAAGACCTGATCTACTCGATCACCGTCTGGACTCTTTCGTTGATGTAGTTCTGTATAAATTCGCGTACTTCCGCATAGATGAAAGAATCTTTGTACCCCTCGATCTTACCGCCTGCGGCGTTGGGATGTCCGCCTCCGTTTCCAATCACGGCAGCCATCTTGGAGACATCCAGTTTATTGTTGCTGCGAAGAGAGAAATTCCCTCTGAAGTTCACATCCATATAGAAATCATACGCTTCGTTTTCTACCATGCAGGCATTGCCGATGATCGAAGCGCTTCCGATGTTGTATCCCAATATCCCTTTCGCATTTTTGTAGGTAATTGTCAGGCGATCTCTTTCAGCAGTAAGAAGGCCGGTAACATAGGCAGCTACAAGGTTGTCCTTCGTATCGTTCTTCTCTTTGATAAAAAAATTCTTTTTAATCTGGTGGAGTGCATCATCAAGCTTGATCGGGGCATCTGTTTCATGGATCATCTCTTTGGCTGCCTGGATCATGGAGAGTTTGAAATTTCTATCCTCTGCGGGAAACAAGATACGATTGATCTCTTTTGCCCCGGAGATCATGCCAAGCATCACTTTCCCGTACTCAAAGTACGGATCTTCGCTGAGCCAGATATCAATAGCGTTAATCGCCTGTACAATGGAAGCCAGTCTGTTTTCGCTGTCAAACCCATAGTGCTGCTGCAGCCAGTGGTAGGTGATAAGTGTTGCACTTCTGCCGGTATCGAGCAGATACCATGCAAAACGCTCTGCTGCGCCTGCCCCTGTAGCATGATGGTCAAGGAGCTGGAGTTTCGCACCGATACGCATCGCCTCTTTTTCGATCCAGTTTCCCTCTTTGGTCGTGAGATTCAGGTCGGTAATAAGGATCACCCGTTCGGTCTCCTCTCCCTGGAGGAACTTGTCCTGTTCGATCTTTTTGACGATCTCTTCCAGGCGTGCAGTCACCTCCGGGCCGTAGTTGGCATTGAAGCAGTCAATGCTGTCAAAACACTGTTTTGTAAGATACTGACAGCCATAACCGTCAAGATCAATATGCGAAAGATGATAGATGTGTTGCTGCTTCATCAGATAATATCCCCGAGCATTAATCCCTCAAGAAAGTCATCCACTTTGTTCTGAAAGGTTGCCAGAAACGGGGAAATCGAGCAGGTGCCTATACTTCCGTTGGGGCAGGTAGCTGCATACTGGGTACAGTCAAATACTGCCGGCGCTTTGCCTTCGGCTGCGAGGATGATCTCCCGTACAGAGATCTCATCCACATCTCTCATCAGGATAAACCCGCCCTGTGCTCCTTTTTTTGATTCGAGGATCTCGGCTCTGGCCAGATTTTGAAGGATTTTTGCAAGAAAGCTTTTGGGGATACAAAGTTCATTGGCAAGCTGTTCCGCGCCAATGGGTTTTTCGGATCTTCTGATCGTATCCAGTGAGAGCAGCGCATACTCTGTTGCTCGTGTTAGTAACATAAAACTAAACCTTTTTAATATAATTAAGAGTATATTACTCTAAAATAGATTAGAAAAACGAATAGTTTTATATTCCTTTATATCCGTACGCTCCCTCTAAGTGCAAAATAAGCTTGAGATGCTATTATTCCATTTCCCAAATAATATTTTGAGAAGAATTAAATACCAATCAGGAGGTCAAATATGGCTTTGGATCAGGCGAAAAAAGCAGAGATTATTGCAAAATACGCTAGAAGCGAAAACGATACGGGTTCTACGGAAGTACAGGTAGCCCTTCTTACAGAGAGAATTAACTACCTAACGGAACACCTTAAAACATATAAAAAAGATCACTCTTCAAGACTTGGTCTACTTAAACTAGTAGGACAGAGAAGAAGACTTATGAGATATCTTAAGAATACTGATCTTACAAGATGGGCAGCGATTAAAGCTGAGCTTGGTATCAGAAACTAAGCATTTCCACTGTAAATTCACAACCATCTCTTTTGAGATGGTTAACTTCAGCTTACCCCCCCCATTTACCAATCGTTTAATTTCCATTATTAATCAAGTGCTACACTTATAGTTTAATCTTTGCGTAGTTTGCTATAGTATTCTACCCGCTTTAAAGTTATTAAAATAGACTCATGTTATAGTTTAGTCAGTTTGACTCATATTGTACTTGACAAAATATGACTCAATGTTGTATAATCCTTTTAAGCATCAGATGAATGATGTACTAATGAATGAAAAAACAGGAGGTTGTCTATGGCTCAAGAAGATAAAGAGACTCTTGAGGATCAGCAGGCAGAAGAGACGATCGAATCTGAAGCAGAAGCTACAGAAGAGGCTTCAGTTGATCCTTTGGAAGCTGCCCAGGCTGAAGCTGCAGAGTGGAAAGACAAGTATCTTCGTGCACACGCTGATTTTGAGAACTCCAAAAAGCGTTTGGAGAAAGATAAGAACAATGCCGTATCCTATGCAAACGAGAGTTTTGCAAAGGATATCCTTTCAGTAATGGATTCGTTTGAGAATGCTCTTGCTGCGATGAACAGCAATAATGAGAGTGATTCTGAAGCATATACGCAGATGATAGAAGGTGTGAACCTCACCTATGAACAACTGAAAAAGATATTGGAGAAGAACAGTATCAAAGAGATAGCTTGTGATGGTGAGTTTGATCCTGAAGTCCATCAGGCGATCATGCAGATCGAGAGTGATCAGCACGAATCCGGTCAGATCGTACAAGTGGTGCAGAAAGGCTATACGATCAAAGAGAGAGTGCTCAGGCCGGCGATGGTGAGTACCGCCAAATAGATATAGGCAAGAAGTAGTAAGAAAGAGTTGAGGTTAGCTTTTCTAAGAAAAGCTTGAACTGATAGTAGTTTTGGCAATGCGAAATAACGTGACTGGTCACGTAAGAACCATCCGCTGAGGACAGCGCGTGAAGCGGAACTTAGTTCCGGTTAAAATTAGCATAAAAAAGGAAGAGAAATGGGTAAAGTATTAGGAATTGACTTAGGTACAACCAACTCTGCAATGGCAGTATATGAAAATGGTGAAGCAAAGATCATCGCAAACAAAGAGGGGAAAAATACAACACCTTCTATCGTAGCATTTACTGATAAGGGTGAAGTTCTTGTTGGTGAATCTGCAAAAAGACAGGCGGTGACAAACCCGGAGAAGACGATCTATTCGATCAAAAGAATCATGGGTCTGATGATGAGCGAAGAGAAAGCAAAAGAGGCACAAAGCAAACTTCCTTATCGTATCATCGATAGAAACGGTGCATGCGCGATCGAGGTAGCAGGTAAGACCTATACGCCGCAGGAGATCTCTGCAAAAGTATTGATGAAGATGAAAGAGGATGCAGAAAGCTACCTCGGAGAGACTGTAACCGATGCGGTGATTACGGTACCTGCATACTTCAACGATGCACAAAGAAAAGCAACAAAAGAGGCTGGTACGATCGCAGGACTTAACGTACTTCGTATCATCAACGAGCCGACAGCGGCAGCGCTTGCTTATGGGTTGGACAAGAAAAATGCTGAGCAGATCGTAGTGTACGACCTTGGTGGCGGTACATTCGACGTAACAGCGCTTGAAACAGGTGACGGAGTCGTTGAGGTATTGGCTACAGGCGGGGATGCATTCCTTGGCGGTGATGACTTTGATAACAGGATCATCGATTATGTGGCAAACGAGTTCAAAAACGATACAGGTATCGATATCAAGTCTGATGTAATGGCACTTCAGAGGGTAAAAGATGCGGCAGAGACTGCAAAAAAAGAGCTTTCGTCTTCCACTGAGACCGAGATCAACCTTCCGTTTATTACAGCGGATGCATCAGGACCTAAACACCTTGTCACGAAGATCACAAGAGCGAAATTCGAGTCACTGATCTCTGACCTTGTGTCAAGTACGATCAAGACAGTCGAAAATGTATTGAAAGATGCAGGTCTGGGTAAATCGGATATCAATGAAATCGTCATGGTCGGTGGTTCAACAAGAGTGCCGCTTGTGCAGGAGGAGATGAAGAAGTTCTTCGGTAAAGAGCTTAACAAATCAGTGAACCCGGATGAAGTCGTTGCCATCGGTGCGGCGATCCAGGGCGGGGTACTTGCAGGCGATGTAAAAGATGTATTGCTTCTTGATGTGACACCGCTTAGCCTCGGTATCGAGACACTTGGCGGAGTAACTACCAAAGTAATCGAAAAAGGTACAACGATCCCGGCGAAGAAATCTCAGGTATTCTCTACTGCTGAAGATAACCAGCCGGCAGTAAGTATCCACGTACTTCAAGGTGAGCGTGAGTTTGCCAAAGACAACAAGTCTCTTGGTATGTTTGAACTTAGAGATATCCCGGCAGCACCGAGAGGTGTACCTCAGATCGAAGTAACGTTCGATATCGATGCAAACGGTATCCTAACTGTAACTGCATCTGACAAAGGTACAGGCAAGTCACAGGATATCAAGATCACAGGTTCGTCAGGACTCAGTGATGAAGAGATCGAAAAAATGGTTCAGGATGCGGAAGCACACAAAGCTGAAGATGAGAAGAGAAAAGCTCTGGTTGAAATAAGAAACCAGGCAGATGCGCTGGTACACCAGACGAAGAAGTCGCTTGCTGACCTTGGTGAGAACTTCGATGCATCTGAAAAAGCGAACATCGAAGCAGCGATCGCTGAGCTTGAAGCAGTGTTGAAAGATGACAATGCGACAAAAGAGCAGATCGAAGAGAAAGTCAAAGCGTTGACTGAAAAGAGCCATAAACTCGCTGAAGCAATGTATGCCAAAGAGCAGGGCGGTGCAGCCGAAGGTGCGAAAAAAGCTGACGATGACGACGTCATCGATGCTGAAGTAGAGTAAGACGAGACTTCAGCAACAGGCGACCAGTCGCCGAGCACTCTGCTGAAGAGGTCCCAGTGACAACGCGACAAATGGGGCTTTGCTTCGTTTGTGTCCTATGAATAGTACGACGTCATCGATGCTGAAGTAGAGTGAGACGAAACTTGCTAAATTATCTGATCTCCACAATATAGTGGAGATCATTTTTTTCTATTTTAAATTCTTTCCTAAAATTTCTTGCTACATTTTACTGTATAATTGACTAAGTACCCACATATGCATGGAGGTATCCTGTGTCAAGTGAAACAGCAAAAAAGTATTCAAGCGTTTCAAAACTTTATGACATGGTCGAATGGCCCATAGAACAGATCCTTTTTAGGAGACTGCGAAAAAGTGCGGTTGCTTTAGCTAGGTCATGTATTGGAGGTAGGCGCAGGTACGGGTAAGAACTTTGCTTACTATGACCGGAGTAGAGTGGAGTTGAGTGCAATAGATTTTAGTCAAGGTATGCTTGACGTCACAGAAAAGAAGAAAGCAAAGCTGCAATGGCATACTCTTAAACTTTTTCAAATGGATATAGAGAATCTCTCCTTTGAGGATGAGAGTTTCGACTGTGTTGTCAGTACATTTGTCTTCTGTACGGTACCAGATCCGCAACAAGGCTTAAGGGAGGTGATGAGAGTCCTTAGGCCTGGAGGGAAAGCTATTTTTCTTGAACATATGAAGAGTAGATATCAAGTGATTAATGTTTTTCTTTGGATGATGAATTTCTTTTCAACAAGACTACTTGGAACCTCTATGCTTCGAGAGACACAAAAGTCCATTGAAGCGGCTGGTTTTAAGATCCACTCAGTGGAGTATAAACTTTTTGATGTGATTCGATTGATCATAGAGATAAAAAATAAGTAATTAAAATATAAATTCTATTTTTATATCGACTATTTTGCTATAATAGATCAAGATCATTTCACCCAGGATAGTTATATGGAAACAAAAAAATGTACAACGCTTGAAGAGGCGAGAGACGCGATTGATCAGCTTGATGAGGAGATCGTAAAACTGATCGCTCAGCGTAATAATTATATCAGGCAGATCGCCCATTTTAAGTCATCGATTGACGAGATCAAAGCCGAGGAGAGGATCAATGA
>JAQUFB010000083.1 GCA_028684885.1 Sulfurovum sp.
GAAATGCAAAAGCGTCTACAGACCATGACTCCCCAGGAGCGACAGCAGTACAGGGGACTCAATGCCGGCCCTGGTCGGATGGGTAAATGCGGAGACGGCGGAATGGGAAAAATGGGTTCTAGAAGAATGATGCAGATGCCGAAGTTCTCAGAGTATGATCTCAACAATGATGGAGCGATCACCGAGCAGGAGTTCCAGGAAGGACATACTCAACGTATGAATAAACTTGCCCAAGAGGGCAGAATGCTAAGAAATGCAGGAAAAGCACCGGCTTTCTCTGAGATCGATACCGATAAAGACGGAAAGATCAATGCAGAGGAGTTTCAGTCACACCAGCAAGAAATGCAGAACCTGAAGTGCGGCAGCGGACCCAGAGGGAAAATGGGTAAATGTGGAGATGGTTCAATGGGCATGGGGAAAATGGGTTCCAGAAGAATGATGCAGATGCCGAAGTTCTCGGACTGTGATCTCAACCAGGATGGAGCGATCACCGAAGAAGAGTTCACGGAAGCACGTAAAAAACGTATGGAGAAACGCGCCGCGGAAGGCAGAATGCTCAGAAATGCGAAAAATGCACCCTCTTTCTCGGATATCGATACCAATCATGACGGGAAAATAGACCAGGCTGAGTTTGAGGTGCATCAGCAGGAGAGAATGCAAAAAAGAGGTCGTCCTGGAAAATGCGGTTGATGATCTCTTCAGGGTTTATAATATATAATGTAAGTAAATCCATCCTATAAGGCATACATTTGAAATTTACCAACCAGACGCTGCAGGAGATTCTTGCAGAGTTAAAGCAGGAGGTCGCATCACTGAACCCGGGTGATGTGATCTCTTTTGATGTACTTGACCCTGATGAAGGCGGTCGGTACGCCGGAGAAAAAGTTGTGATAGAAGAGAAGGAATATCTCTATCACGGATATAAAAGCTGGACAGATCTTGCCCAACTGCTACAGTGCAAAATGCTGACCCCGCATAGCAGCACTTTCCCCTTTGTTACACTGCATTTTGAGAAACTTTGGAGTGATACGTTTCATGATGGAGAAGCAGAGGATAAAAAAGAGAAATACGGGATAGATTCGCTCTTTTTTCATATCAATAAAATGGAAGAGCCTGCATTTCTCTACTACTATCTTCAGGCGCTGGATAATATCAAACTGGAAGAGAAAAAGCGTATTTTGAACCTGGGTGTCAACCGGGGTGATGAGTTTCAGGCAATCAAAGCACACCTGGATAATGATACCTATCAAAAGATTGGATGTGTGGGAATCGATCATTCCGAGAGTGTCATCGCTTATGCCGAATCCCTGTTTCCCGAGGAGAATGTAACGCTGTTTGCGGAAGATATCAATGCACTGGATAGCTTACATCTTGGAAAATTTGATCTGATCATCTCGATCGGTACCCTCCAAAGCCCTTCGATCAACTTCAAGCCTTTTTTAATGGGGCTGGTACAAAACCACCTGGATAAAGAGCAGGGTGCCTTGATCCTGGGTTTCCCAAACTGCCGGTGGATCGGAGGAGAGATGCTCTACGGGGCCAAGGCGCCAAACTATAGGATGAGTGAACTCTCTCTGCTCTTCAATGATGTAATCTTCGCGAAAAAGTATCTGCAACAGCATAAGTTTCGGGTAACATTGACAGGCAAAGAGTATATCTTCCTCACCGCTACGAGAATCACTCCGAAAAACAGGAATTAAATTTTATTTTAAGAATGAAAACTTATAATTTCAATAATTATTATTTATAATCAAAAGGACCAGACAATGAAATTATCAACACTGCTACTTTCAACGCTTCTTGCAAGCACTTTAAATGCAGGGGATCACAATATTTCCGATGAGCCAAAAAGCGTCAAGATGGAAGGAGTCAGCTATATCAAGAAACTTGGCGAGACACTGAAAGTTGAACTTCAGCAACATATGAAAGTTGATCCTACCGGTGTTGCCGCTTTCGGTTTTTGTACTGCAAAAGCTAACGAGATTACTGAAGAGGTAAACAAAGTACTTCCTGCTCATGCAACAGTAAGAAGAACCGCACTGAAAACACGTAATGAAAACAATAACCCGGATGCGACAGACAAAGAGGTGATGGAAAGCTACGTCAAGGCGATCGAAGAGAAGACCTTTGATCCTAAAAATGATATCAAAATCGTAGAAGAGGGCAACACAACCAGAGTCTATAAGCCGCTGCTTACTGCCGGTGTTTGTCTCAAATGCCATGGCCAGAATATGAGCAATGAGATCAAGGATATGATCGCGGTAAGCTACCCTAAAGATCAGGCAGTAGATTTCAAAGAGGGTGACCTGAGAGGTGTCATCGTGGCAGAGATCAAAAAATCTACTGAAAAATAAGGGGTTCTCCCTTATTTTATATTTTAAAATATTACTTTTTTGCAGTCATCAAAAATACCGTAAAATCTCCATGGGGTTTCTGAATCGTACTCGCAGTTGAGAAGGTCACGTCATGAAACCCTGCCTCCATGGCATACTCTGTAAGCTTGTGCCGGTCAAATCCGAAATGAAATACCCCGTTGTTATCGCTGTGAAAACTGCCATCTTCACTGTCAAGGTCTGCCAACGCAATAAAGCCTCCCTCTTTTACCATCCGATTCAGCTTTTTGAGCAGAGCAGGGATATCTTCTATATGGTGGATCGTCATGGATGAGATCACTCCGTCATAAGAATCAGGTTCATCATATTTAACAATATCAACATATTTCACCTCTGTTTTACAGGCAAATTCGTCACATTTGCTCTCGAACTCTTTCAGCATAGAGGGAGAACTGTCTACCGCCACGATTTTTTCAACAAAAGGGGCGATAAAATAACTCAAGAGACCGGTTCCGGCACCCAGATCCATAACCTGCATTGACTTCCCAAGTTTAATATTTTTTACTATAAGATTACCAATGGCCTTCGCATTCTGGACGCGTCTGCTGCTCATATCCCATGATTTTGATTTATGTGCAAAAAGATCTTTATTTTCCATACTTACTCCTTAATATTTATTAGTATTTACCTAAAAGAGGGTGCTTTGTTTCTCTATTTTTATGTTGTCCCAGAAGAGATCAACGTGTTTTTCAAACATTGAAACGACCGAAGAGGTCGATTTTTTGTCTAATTTTAGCAAAGAAACCTGCATTTGGTAGAAAAATAGGGGGGAAAAGAACTCATTTGCCAACAACAGGGGGTCACCGGACTTGATCATCTCATTCTGCATCATAGAGAAAAAGAGCCCTGAGAGCTTTTTAACGTTTTCCTGGTAAAAATGCTCATTATAGATCTCCCTGATACGCTCGTTTCTGTATATCTCCTGCATCAGAAGCTTGAAAAGCGCTTCATTTTGCCCGTCAAAGCTTATCAGCTTAAAAGTAGTGGCAATACTCATAAGAAGTGTTTTCCCTTCTTTATGAAGCTCCTGGGTATCTTTATCGGCAAATATCCGCACGATAGCTGAAGAGGTTAACTCCGAGACCAGTGTTTCCAGTATCTCGTCTTTGTTTTTGAAGTGGTTATAGAGGGCACTTTGCTTCACTCCCATCGCCCCGGCGATATCTCTTACCGTTGTTGCTTTAAATCCTTTGGAGGAGAAGAGTTTCAGTGATGTTTTGAGTATTTTACTCTTGGTATTGCTGCCTCTCAATAGGGCTGTATTGACGTTCTGCTCGGACATTGCGACTCCTTTGAACAGCATTATAGTGAACAATTGTTCATTTGTCAAGGAGGGTGATTTCTGTTGATATGAACGTTTGTTCATATCAAGAACAATTACTCCGATTTGAAATGAACAACTGTTCATATACCGTTATTCTCCATCCACTTATGAATGAACGTTTGTTCATTCAATTGGGCGTAAAGCCCCGGTACTCCGTGCCTAGAAAGATCCTATGCGTTTTGACTATAGGCTTCGGAGTAGCGCTTGTTTATTCCGACAGAGAGAATAACCCTCCGTGCGCTTGATCGGGGTTGTTATATTTAGAACAGTGAGAATGCTAGTCTAATATTTTTAAATATCACATCTTCTCTTTTATCGCTTTGTGTGAAAAATTTTAAAGAAAAATATTATCATCTAATAAAATCTCTCTTTAAGTGTAACTGCCTTAGAATATGTTAATTCATTTACAAAGGTTACCTATGAAAATTTTTTTTCTCTCACTTCTTTGTTCTGTTGCTTCTTTGGCGATCGAACCACTGATCAACACCTCATGGCTGCAACAAAATATCGATAACAAAAATCTCAGAATCGTAGAGATCTCCGACAAAACAAGTTACGAGTCAGGTCATATCAAACATGCGCTCCATACCACGATTGATCAATGGAGGGCGGACAACGGCACGTTTATCACTATCAGAAACGAAAAGGAGATCCAGGAAGCGATCCAGAATCTAGGTATTGATGCATCTACTGAGGTCGTACTCTATGCGGATATCCAGACACCGAAAGATTTCCTCAAGGCAAGTTATATCTTCTGGGCGCTCAATTATCACGGGATCGAGAATGTGGCACTTCTGGACGGCGGCAAACAGGCCTGGGTAAAAGAGGGTGCTCCACTCGACAAGAGCCTTCCGCAAATCGCTGCCAGCAGCTATCAGGCAAAAACAAATCCGGCACTGTTCGCAGACAGGGTCTATGTAGAGAAGCATATCGGAAAGCTGCCTATGCTTGATGCGCGTCCAGGCGACAAATATCTGGGGATCACTCCGACAGCCACTGTGGCAAGAGACGGACATATCAAGGGAGCGATGAGCTATCCATGGAACTATTCAGTGGAAGATGACTACAGGCTGAAAGATCCAAAGAAACTGGAAATACTTTTTAAGGAGGGGTACAGACTTCCAAAAGAGAATGAAGTGCTTGTCTATTGTACGGGTGGACTTGAGACATCATTTAACTATTATGTTCTGAGCGGTCTGCTTGGATACAAGCATGTAAGACTCTATGATGCTTCGATGAAAGAGTGGGGAAACCGCGAAGATACCCCGATGGTCCAATACTCTTATGAAGTGTTCAATAAGTAGACTCCTTTTGGAGGCTACCATTGACAGAGCAGCTTATTATTTTATTTTTAACTTCCTGATTTTATCTTCATTTTTTGATCTTCCAAAATATTAAAATATCCTATCTACATATGTCAAAAGAGCATTTCTATTTATTTAATATATTTTGTATTATGTTAACCAATAGGTATTTTTTACATCTGCAGTCCTCCTGATACCGGATCGGAGTCCGGTATGACAGATTCAGTATCTACTCCTATGCAAATAATTGCCGGGTTACTTTTGCCAAATCTTTGAGTTTTTTGCGTGTGGCCTCATCTGTCGGTTTTTGTCTAATCTTCTCTACCATACCTATAAGATGATCATAGCTTCTAAAATCCAGTTTCTGCTTGTGCAGTGCCGCCTGACTCAGATATGCCAATACTTCATCCCGGGTCACAATATCATGATTTTCAAGAATATGCATCATCATTGCCAACAAAGTATTCTCTTGTTCGCTGACAAGTTCTGAAGCGATCAGCTCCGCAGCATCTTCTTCCAATCCCCGGTTGTGCAAAATCTTTGCGATACTGGATACGACAGAGGGATGATAAGCCTTACTGTAGCTTATCCTGCGCTCCGAAGTATCACCCATGACAGGAGTCAGTGCCAATCCGGTGATGATCAATGTTACCGTGATAAAGTTTTGTGTATGCATATAGATTCCTTCCAGGGAAATCCCCTTTTCTATATCATAGACCAAAAAGGTTAACCAACGATTACGGAATACATAACATTTTTTGTTTAAACTTTTATATTAATTTCTCTTATCCATACAGCTGCCAGAATTCACCGTAACATGTCTCAAATGCTTTCAGCCTGAGTTTCAGCGCATCCAGAATGATCTCTGACTTGCACAAGAAGAAAAAAACTCTCGGTGAGTACGGCTTGTGCTTGATCGCAATCACATACCGGTATTGATCTTTCAGCGACCCAAGCAGACTCTCTATCTGCTCATCATGAGAAAAACAGCGGCTAAGATGCTGATAGACGATACAGATCTCCAGATAGGGAAGTCTATAGAAGTAGCTTACTTCATCGGTAAAAATATATTTATGCGGATAGACCTTTTGCCGATAATGTTCATTCAGGGTGAGATACTCGAAAGACCTCTCTGCCCTATTACATCTGAGTGCCATACCATTATCGGGGGCTACGGCTACGATCTGTGATTTCGAAGCAAAGGTGAGTGCTTTGTTGACCCAAAGGTACCTGTCCTCCAGAGCTTTTGGGACTTCTTCGTAGTAGAAGATCGCATTTTTAAGGAGCTTCATCTCCTCCAGTTCGGTCACTTCACGCTTGTCTCGCATCAGGATATCCATCAGCGAGTACTCCAGGTACTCATCACATCCCATCATACGTTCAAAGTAGTCGATGTGCCTGCCGTCATTGTTCTGCTCATCTTGCCCCTGATGCATGAACCAGATCTGCGCCAGTGTCTTTCCGTCAAGTGGACTCTCCTGGTGATTGAAAAGATAACGAAAAAGCTGGAACTTTCCGAAGTCCCCTACATCGCCCACATATCTGTCCTGCACCTAAACTGCCCTAATCTGCCGTTGCGTTATGAATTGCGGATTTTGTATTTTTCCATGCGGATTTGCTGTCACTTTTGATCCCCGACCATGTTTTTGAACAACCGCTAAATATGCCGACTACAAAAAAAGCGAAAATGGTTAACATCAGTTTTATTCATCAGCAATCTCCTCTGATTTTTTGCGTAATTATACCGTATCACCCTCTTCTGTTACAGGCGCAGCGCTTTTTGGCGGCTTCACTTCAGCCTTGCTGATGATCTCGATATAACACTCCGGCCACCCTGCTTTGGAAACTTTATCCAACGCTTCTA
Source organism: Sulfurovum sp. (assembly GCA_028684885.1). Lineage (GTDB taxonomy): Bacteria > Campylobacterota > Campylobacteria > Campylobacterales > Sulfurovaceae > Sulfurovum. Next base: position 6,886 of record JAQUFB010000083.1, read on the forward strand.
TAATACCGTTGAATGTCACGCTCTCAGCACTCTGGGCATTCTCTCCGAATTTGTAGTCAAAATTCCAGAACATCTTCTCTGCATCGGGAAGTTTTTTCCCGCGCTCTCTTTTGATATATTTTCTTGTCTCGTGTTTGATCGCTTCTATGATGCGATCGGGATGTCGTTTCTCATCTTGCAGTTTAAATGTTTTTTTCATGCTCTCTCTCCTCTGTTTCTCTTTTTCTCTGAGGTACGGCTGCTGCCTCTTGCTCCCTCTTTTCTATTACTGTTCCTATTTTTGTCAGAACGGTCGGAGCGTGATCGGCTTTTGTTATGAGGCGATTGAGATTTTTGCGTTCTGCCTTTTTGTATCGGTTCTGCTTTGATATTGGGATCCGGCGCAAAAGCGGGGATATCCACTTTCTTGATCTCTGACTTGATCAGCTTTTCTATATTGGCCAAAAGGTCCAGCTCATCGACACAGACCAGGGAGACCGCTTCCCCCACATTGCCCGCACGCCCTGTTCTACCGATACGGTGGACATAATCCTCCGGGACATTGGGAAGTTCGAAGTTGACCACATGGGGCAGCTGGTCGATATCGATCCCTCTCGCTGCGATATCCGTGGCCACAAGTACCTGTATCTCTTTTGCCTTGAAACTCGCCAGGGCTTTGGTTCTCGCCCCCTGGCTTTTGTTGCCATGGATAGCCGCAGCTTTGATGCCGGACTCTTCAAGCTGTTTGGTCAGTCTGTTCGCACCGTGTTTTGTACGGGTAAATACCAGTACCTGTTCCCACTTCTTCGTTTTGATCAGCTGGGAAAGCAGTTCTCTTTTGCGGTGTTTGTCCACAAAGTGTACCACCTGTGCGATCTGTTCACCGGTACTGTTCTCGCGTGCCACCTCTACAAGTGCAGGCGCATTGAGCAGGGAAGAAGCAAGTTTTTTGATCTCAGGAGAAAATGTCGCAGAGAAAAGAAGGGTCTGTCTCTCTTTGGGCATCAGCTTCATGAGGCGTTTGATATCGTTGATAAACCCCATATCCAGCATTCGGTCCGCCTCGTCGAGTATCAGACACTCAAGTTTTGAAAAGTCTATCCCTTTTTGTCCGGCGATATCCAGCAGCCTTCCCGGTGTGGCGATCAC
>JAQUFB010000084.1 GCA_028684885.1 Sulfurovum sp.
GGAAGTCTGGTCTACAAGAGTGCCTACCTGAACGGTTTTGCTTTTACAGCCGGACTCTATACGACACAGAACCCCTGGCATATGGATGATGAGGATGCAGCGATCTATAAGCAAGGTAAAGATGTTTTAAGCAGATATGATGTGCTGACACAGGGAAAATATGGGATGAGCTCATTGGCTCAAGCCTATCTGGAGTATAAACATGAGAACCTTGATATACAGGCCGGGAGAGTGATCTATGAAAGTTTCCTGACAAACAGCAATGATACCAAGATGATCCCCAATACCTTTGAAGGGGCCGCGCTCTACAGCAATGTCCTGCCTGATACGAAACTGCAGGCCGCCTACCTTACGAAGCAAAAACTGAGAGACCATACGAAGTTCCATCATCTTTTGGCGTATGGGGATGATCTGAGTGATCCCTATGCAAAATATACAGAAAACGATGATTCGGCGATGCATCAAGGGCTCCTGCTCTCCGAACTTGACAAAAGAGGGATCGATGATAGGCTGATTACGGTGGAAGCAAAGAACAGTAGTATTGACAACCTTCTGCTAAGCTTGAACTATACGGCTGTTCCCGATCTTGTATCTTCTGCGATGATACAGGCGGATTATACCTTCAATATGGATGGTTTGACGATCACACCGGCACTGCGCTATATGAAGCAGTTTGATAACGGAGCGGGAGAGATAGGAGGCGCGAACCTCAATACAAAGACTTTTGGATATGATGATCCGGAGAGCCTTGAGAGTGCGCTTTTTGGTGCAAAAATAGATCTGGCTAAAAATGCATGGAAACTTCGTTTCGGTTATACAAAGATCGCTGATGAGGGTGACCTGGTCGCACCATGGAGAGGATTTCCTACCGGAGGTTTCTCCAGGGCGATGGCACAGTACAACTGGTATGCCAATACCAAAACCTATATGGTACGGGCAGACTATGATTTTGACAAAGCAGGTATTGTATCGGGATTGAAAGCGTTTATGCGTTATGCGGTACAGGATTTTGATGACTATAAACCGGGAGTACAATCAGACAGTAATGTCCTGACACTCGATATACTTAAAGAGTTTGACAGTTTGCCCGGACTCTATATAAAAACCCGTCTGGCGTATGTAGATGGAGATGATGATACTATTGCAGGAGACGGATCACTGAAAAAAGACTCATCTTACAATGAGTTCAGATTTGAGATCAATTATCTGTTTTAAAAAAAATAAAAAGGAGAAGAAATGAAAAAACTACTCAGTGGATTGGTATTGATTTTAGGGTTAAACGGTGCTTTGTTTGCAGAGAAAATGACGATTTTTGCTGCAAGTGATTTACGGTTTGCTCTTGATGAAGTAAAACAAGAATTTTTAAAACAAAATCCCAATGATGAACTGGAGATGATCTATGGAAGTTCAGGGAAAGGGATGCACCAAATAGAAAACGCAGCACCATATGATATCTATTTTAGTGCCAATATGGATTATGTAGAAAAGCTTTACCAAAAAGGTGATATAGTAACAAAGCCAAAGTTGTATGCGATAGGCAGAATTGTTATTTGGAGTAAAAACAAAGCGTTTGATCCAAAACTCGGGTTTAAAAACTTTACACAGGATTGGGCGAAAAAGATCGCCATTGCAAACCCATCACATGCACCTTATGGGGAAAAAGCGAAACAATCGATGGAGTCTATGAATATCTATAACACGATTGAGCCAAAACTGGTACTTGGAGAAAATATCTCTCAGACTGCCGGATTTATCGCAAGCGAAACAGCAGATATTGGAGTGATCGCTCTCTCACTGGCGCTTGCACCGACGATAGCAGATAGCAAATTTAATCAATACCACCTTATCGATGCAAAACTCCATGAACCACTCATGCAGGGGTATGGGATCACAAAAGTTGGTAACAAAAAAGCTCTGGCTAAAAAGTTTTATGAGTTTATGGAGACAAAACGTGTGAATGAAATCATGAAACAATACGGTTTTGAAGTGAACCAAGGAGAGAGTTTATGAAAAAAACTATACTAGTAACACTGCTTCTATTGGGTTCTTTATCTGCAGAGACGATACATGTTTTTAGTGCAACCGCTACAAGACTTGCAATGGAAGATGTGAAAAAAGAGTTTTTGAAAAATCGAAATGGTGACAGTATAGAGTTTACGATAGGCTCATCCGGAAGGTCATATGCTCAGTTTAAAAATGGGATGCAATTTGATCTTTTCTTCTCAGCAGATCGGTACTATGCAGAGGCAATTTACAATGACAAAGAGGCTTCAAATCCACCAATAACTTATGCGAACGGGGTATTGACTCTTTACAGTTTAGAGAAATCTCTGTTAAAAAATGACTTTTCATCCTTAAAAAATGAAAAAGTAAAAAAAATAGCGATTGCAAATCCCAGAGTCTCCCCTTATGGGAAAGCCTCATTGGAGCTTATCAAAAAAAATTTTCAAGATTCGCTTGAGAGCAAGCTGGTACTCGGCGAAAATGTTGCGCAAGCAGCACATTTTGTAGATAGCGGTGCAGCTGAGATAGGATTTGTACCCTTTGCCCTTCTGAAGAACAGCACTACGGCACAAGGGAGTTATATACTCATAGACGCAAAACTGCATGAACCTCTTGAACACTGTTTTGTTATTACCAAAAGCGGTGAGAAAAAGGATTTAGCAAAAGAGTTTGCAGAGTTTGTGATGTCGGCAAGGGGGCAAGAGATTATCCAAAAATATGGCTTTGGTTCTGGGATATGAATCAATTAGGCGCAACCATAAACAAGATCAAAAGTGTAGGTGGGATTACCCATATTTATGCAGATGTAGCTGGTTCAGTCTTTAGTGTCCTTGTTTTAAGCGGTGATGAAGCGTATCAAGAAAATCAAAGAGTCAATTTACTGTTTAAAGAAACGGAAGTGATGATAGCAACATGCGACTCAAATATAAGTGCGAGAAATGCATTTATCTCCCATATAACCTATATGAATACGGGAGAGCTTCTGGCAGAGGTCCATTTTGATTTTAAGGGAGAAAAAATCGTCTGTATTGTCACAAAAGAGGCTTTAGACGATTTGCAATGTCGCGTCGGAGATCCCTTTAAATGGATTGTAAAATCAAATGAAGTCTCGATTCAAATAGCAAACAAGGTGTAGATCATGGATGCTACTTTTTTTCAAACAATGAAGCTTACGTTCGAGCTGGCGGGGATCACTACTTTGATTTTGCTTTGTATTGGGATCCCTCTTGGGTATTATCTTTCACAAACCAAATCAAAATTTAAACCTGTTGTAGAGACTATTGTCTCAATGCCTTTGGTTTTACCTCCATCGGTTTTAGGGTTTTATCTACTTTTGGCTTTTAGCCCGAAAAACTCCTTTGGAGCATGGCTCGACGAGACATTTGGCTTACGGCTTGTGTTTAGTTTTGAGGGGCTTATCGTGGCGAGTATCATATTTAGTCTGCCTTTTATGGTGCATCCGATTCAAAGCGGTTTTAGCGCTTTAGGCAAATCGCTTCAAGAGGCTTCTTTTATCTTAGGTAAAAGCAAATTTCAAACCCTATGGCATGTACTCTTGCCAAATATCAAACCGTCACTTTTAACGGGCGCGGTGATTACATTCGCGCATACCGTGGGAGAGTTTGGCGTGGTTTTAATGATAGGGGGCAACATAAAAGATGAAACAAGGGTGGCAAGTATCGCCATTTATGATGAAGTAGAAGCGCTAAATTATGATCTGGCCAATCAATACGCTTTTACCCTTTTCATCATCTCTTTTGCCATTTTGCTTTTTGTCTATGCGGTCAATAAATCTATGGTAAAAAGCGAGTTTAGATAATGATCCAAATCAACATAACAAAACCGCTTCATACCTCGGACGGCATCATAGATTTGGTGGTAAACAAAGAGATACAGAATAGTGATTTTTTAACGCTTTTCGGCAAAAGCGGAAGCGGTAAAACCACACTGCTTCGTATCATTGCAGGGCTAGAAGTACCCCAAAATGGCACTATCATTGTTGATGATGCGGTGTGGTTTGACAGTAGACAAAAAATCAATCTTCCGCCGCAAAAACGCAACGTTGGCTTTGTGTTTCAAGATTATGCACTTTTCCCAAATATGACCGTGAGACAAAATCTCGAATTTGCTCTCAAAGATCAAAGTGATACAAAAAAAGTAGATGAAATATTGGCGATTATGGAGATAGGAAACCTCGCAAAAATGAAACCCGAACACCTAAGCGGCGGACAAAAACAACGTGTGGCATTAGCTAGAACTTTGATGACAAATCCAAAGATACTTTTGCTTGATGAGCCGCTTTCAGCTCTTGATAGTGCGATGAGACTCAAACTCCAGGATGAGCTTCATGAGATCCATAAAAGATTTGGGATCACTTCTATTTTGGTGAGCCACGATATCAGTGAGGTTTTTAGGCTAAGCAACCGTGTTTTTAAGATCTCATTGGGGCAGATCACGGATGACGGAAGACCAAGTGAGGTATTTGCCAATCAACAAATAAGCGGGAAGTTTAAAGTAGTAGGTGAAGTGCTTAGTATCAAAAAAAGTGATATCATCTATATTGTGGAGGTTCTATCCCATAATGAAATTATCAAAGTCACCGCAGTCAAAGGTGATATCGAGGGTTTAAATATTGGGGATAAAATTTTGCTTTCAAGCAAAGCCTTTAATCCGATCATAACAATGATCTAAACTGTGAAACTTACATCATTTTCCTGTGGGGCTTCCATCGGTTATCGACGGCTTTTTTAATCGGTGCGCTCAAAACAGATACCCCTTTATGCGGTGACTGTGCTGTTTGCTTTGATTTTTCGAGGCATTGACAAGCTTCTATTTTCAAACGTTTATATGGCGACAGATCTTCAAGCGGGAATGCTCATCAGCCTGGAGAGGTCGCTTCCTTCCGTATCTGTAAGAGAGTGACACTGAGCACCAAGGCATTTGCCCCTATTTTAAGCAACAGATAGCGCAATCTATCTAAAATAACGTTATATAATCAAAAATATAAGGTATTTTGAGGTAAGCTACGCTTCTAAGAGATTTGGTCGGACAACTCGTTATATATCACACAGACAATGCCTTTGGACTCTTTGTGCAGGCAGCCTATAAATGTTAGAAGGAGCGTATGATGATGAAAAAAATAATTTTGGGAGTTGCTCTTATCGTAGCGGCAGCAGGTGCAAATGAAGGTGAAAAAAAAGATTTGCGATTTGCTGTGGAGTATACCAGTCATGCCACCTCATACTATCACGCTGAAGCAAAAGGGTTGTTTCAGGAAAACGGTATCAATGTAGAAGATGTGAAAGTGTATGTCAGCGGTGTCGGCGTAGCGACTGCTTTTGCAAAAGAGCATTTTGATGTGGCCTATATGTGCCTCGTACCGGCGATCAATACCTATGCAAACGGCGGCGTACCTATCAAAATCATCGCAGGCACACACAAGGACGGCTATGGGGTTGTTGTCAATAGCTCCAGGATCAAAACACTTCAAGATCTGGGAAAAGAGGGGGTGAAGATCGGTGTAGGGCCAAAAGGAACGGTGACAAGTTTTATCGAGGAGGTTCTTATCGAAAAAGGTGGTTTTGATCAAACAAAGGTACGAAAAAACTTTGTAACGATGAACGCTTCAAAACAGATCATGGCGCTCAAAGCAGGACTTGTCGATGCGATCATCGTACCCGAACACTTTGCGACACTTGCTGCGAGTTTGGAGGGTATGGAAATGCTTGTTTTGAGTCAAGATCTCTGGAAAGATCTTCAGGGGAGTGTGATCGTTGTCTCGGATCATATGGTACAAAAGTATCCGAAAACCATAGAAAAAATAAAAAAAATAAACCAACAATCTATCAATGAGATCAACCAGGACAACCATGAAGCCTCCGTCATCGTGGCAAAAAATCTCAACGTTTACCAAAGTCGGATCAAAACACAGACAAAGTCTCCAAGCATCGATTTGACAGTCACACCCCAAATCGCTAAAGGTTCTATAGAAAATTTGATACTGACCTCTGATATTTCCGTGGAGGCAGTGCAGGAGGTGATTGATAAAATGGTGCAATACGGCTTTATCATAGAGTCATTTGATGCAAGAGAGATACTGGTCCTGGATCAATAAAATGAGACAAATAGTACACTATCTATTGCTTAAAAGTCCAATTCTGCTTTTTATCATCGTTTGGGAGGTCGCTGGAAGAGTAGCCGACAGCCCGATGCTCCCCTCTTTCTCACAGGTAATGGTAGAGGCGTATAATCTTATCGAAACGGGTATCCTGGTATCCAATCTTAGCGATTCATTTTTACGCGTCATGATAGGGTATATTGTTGGAGGATTGTTTGGGATCATGATCGGTTCTTTGATGGGGATGTATAAAACGGCAGAACTCTCCTTGAAGCCTTTTATCAGCATGTTGCTTCCGATCCCGACTTTGGGATGGCTGCCCCTGATGATGCTTTGGATAGGTATCAATGAGATGCTGCCTATCGTACTTATTTTTATCTGTGCTTTTTTCCCGGTAGCCTATGCAACGCTTCTTGGGATCAAAGAGATTCCAAAAGAGTATATCAATACCGCCAAATCTTTGGGGGCTTCAAATCTTTATATCTTTTTCAGGATTATTCTCCCTCTTGCTTCGCCTTCTATCTTTACCGGGTTGCGACTTGAAGCCGGTATGGTCTGGAAGACAGTTTTGGCAGCTGAGATGTTTGCCATACCTACAGGGATCGGAGCTTTGATGATCAATGCAGAGAGCCTGATACGGGTTGATATTATTATGGTCGCATTGATGGTTTTAGCCGTGATGAGTTTTAGTTTTGAAAAAGCAATTTCCAAACTGGAAGAGATCACTACAAGCAGATGGAGATAAGAGATGGCATATATAAAATTAGAAAACATCAGCACGGAGTATTGTTTAAAAGATGTGAATTTGTCTATCAAAAAAGGGGAATTTATTGTCATTATCGGACATTCCGGTGCCGGTAAAAGTACCATTTTAAACATTCTTGCAGGATTTATTGAGCATGAAGGAAACCTCTATATGGGGGAGAAATTGCTAAATGGTATCCCAACGCAAAAAAGAGAGATAGGGTATTTGCATCAGGCGATCCATCTTTTCCCGAATCTGAATGTTTTTGAAAATATTGCCTTTGGACTCAAAGCGCAAGGTGCCCATAAAAATAGCATTAACGAAAAAGTGAGTAAGATGATGGATATGTTGCAAATTGCTTATTTGGCCCATCGTTACCCAAAAAATCTCAGTGGCGGAGAGAGGCAGAGGGTGGGTATCGCAAGAGCAATGATCACCCAGCCAAAGGTTTTATTGCTTGATGAACCTCTCTCTAGTCTGGATCCAAAAACGGCAGAAAGTATTAGGAAAGAGTTGAAATTGCTTCATGAGAAACTGCAACTTACCATCGTGTATGTTACGCACAATCTCTTGGATGCGGATCTGCTTGCAGATAAAGTGATCGTACTTGAAGAGGGTAAAATTGTAGAGCAAAGAGCCAGCTAGATGCTTTACCGCCGTATAGTAAGGCAAGAAATTTTTCATCCATAGGGTCTTCAACTGGGTTTGATCAAGGATAGAACGATGAAGGCAGTTTTAGATCCACATTACAAAACAAAGGATAAACGATGTTAAGAATCGATGATCGGACACTGATGGAATACCTTAGAGAGGATGTTCCCTATTTTGACCTGACCACTGCGCTGCAAGAATCTTCCGGCAAAAAAGCGAAGCTGGAGATCTTTACAAGGGAGGAGGTGATCGTCTCCTGCTCGGAAGAGGCGAAAAGGGTTGCCGAACTATTGGACTGTGAGATCGAATACGCCATCCCCTCGAAGCAGAAAGCACTCAAAGGGGAAACGATCCTTTCGCTGAGGGGGGATTATGAGACGGTTCATCAGGT
>JAQUFB010000085.1 GCA_028684885.1 Sulfurovum sp.
TCGAAAAAACTGACTTTAAAGGGAAATATGCCTTCCTGATAAAGGCGAAAGAGTATCAGGCTTTTTACGGAAGTTCCACCGGAGAAGGAACGCAGAAGTAGCGCTTTAACCCTTCTGCGGTAGTTGCAGAGGCTTTTCCCCCGCCTTTCGGCGAATGGCATTGACCGCTTTGAATACAACAGGTTGTCTGATGACCCACTTCTGTATCCTGTATTTATACGGGAAATTGATCAAAACCAATCCTGCAGCGATCGTGAGTATCCCCTGGCCGGGCACAAAGAGCATCACAATGCCCGCAATGACAAAAATGGCTCCGAGCATATTTTTAAGCACAAGGATACTCCACTTGATGAGCAGAGGATACTTTTCCCACGGGTACTTCTGCCGTTTTGGATGGGTAAAGTAGTCAGAGGGAAGAAGGATGATCATCCAGGGGATCAAAACGATAGAGAGGATGAAAGCGATGATCGCAACGATCGCCGGGGTCACCATCTTTCTCTCCTTCTCTCTGACAGCGTGGTAGTTACGCCAATGTCGGTTTTAAAGAAAATTTCCCTATCTCTTCCAGAAAGGTCGTGGCATATGACCCTTTGGGAAGGAAGAATTTCACAGTGAGCGTTTTGCTCCCGCTTTCGTAGTCAGTTTCTACCTCTTCGGGCCATATCCAGGCATATCTTCTGTCTCCCTTGAGCGTGCTCAGGTCTCTGTCGTCAAAAGGTGCTTCTAGATGGTAGGCATCGCTTCGGGCACGTTCGACATTGGCTCCGCAGAGTAGGCCGGTGGGAGAGATCTTTTTCTGTGCAAAGCGTGTTGCGCTCTGCATCATATCTTCGAGCATTGTGATTCTGCCGTAGGGGTAGGCTTGCATCATTTCTCCCAAAAAGAGTTTGAAAAACTGTGGCTGTTGGGCAAGGACCTTGACCAGTTCGAGCGGATAGCCGAGTTTTTTTGCTGCTTTGTCGGCAGGGTATTGGGTGATGGTGGCGGAGAGCTTGACGCGCATACTCAGCCAATTATTGAAGAGGTGGCTCTGGTAGGCAGAAACGAGCAGCTTCTCCTTGCTGCCTTTGAGTTTTTTCCCGCTGTGGGCGATCTCTTTGCCCTGTTCAAAAGAGTGGCTGTCCTCTCCGAATCTCTGGTAGCCGTAATAGTTGGGGATCCCCTCTTTCTGCATTTTCAGTGCGGTGGTACGGAAGAACTTCGCATCTTTTGGCGAGACACCGTGCAGGAGGATGGAAAATCGGTTGCCTTTGAGATGCCCTATCTTGATGGGCGCTTTGTTATAGGTTTTTTCCAGTATCTCTACACGTTCTGTCGTGAGGTTCTTCTCCAGTGCTTTTTCATACTTTTTGGGCAGGGAGATATACTGTATCGTAGTCGCATTTTTATCTTTGAGCCCGGCATAACCGATGTCGCGCTCTTCCAGTCCCGTAGCTTGAGAGATCACATGGATGAGTTTCCAGGTACTCATATCGGTCTTTTTGATCTTGAGGATCAGGAAGTTGCCTGATCCGCTGAATGGGTAAAGCGGTATCTCCTCGACAAAGAACCGCTCGACTGTCTGTTTAAAGTCGAAATGGATAGGTTGGTGGGTATAGGCGTATGTTTTCTGCATAACAGAATTATATCCAATCCATCACCAAGTATTACTTGTCAAATATCAATCGTCTCTTCATGATTGATCCCATCAACCTAAACAAAAATTGTATGGACTAATGTATAATGTGACAGAGAAACAAGAAGGAGTATGAGTGTCACGCAGTTTTACGCTTTTGGTGTATCGTTTTTCCGTTTTGGTCCTGCTTGTCCTGTCGGTTTCAGGTTGTTCGCCAAAATCCCGCCAGTTTACGGCACCGGACGGAAAACACTACACCAAAGCAGTCATTGAGGGGTATACCAATATCCGTTACTGGGGAGACCAGCGGGCTCCCTATGCGGATACGACGATCCATCGTCTGAAGAAAAACAGGCTGCTGCATAAAAGGGTGGATATCCTGGCACTTTCAGGCGGGGCGGAAGACGGTGCCTATGGGGCAGGATTTCTAAAAGGATGGAGCGAGCGGGGCGAGAGGCCAGAGTTTACGATGGTGACCGGGATCTCTACCGGCGCGCTTATCGCGCCCTTCGCTTTTCTGGGGCCGGAATATGATGATGTGCTTCAGCGGCTTTTTACCGAAAGCTCTCGGAAAAATATCTTTGTTTTAACTCCTTTCACTGCACTTTTCGGCGGCTCTTCCGTAACAGATACGGCACCGCTGAGACGTATCCTGAAAGAGGAGATCGATGATGCGTTTGTTGCGGCATTGGCAAGAGAGGGGAGAAAAGGGCGTATTCTTCAGATCGGGACCACCAATCTTGATGCGCAGCGTCCGGTCATATGGGAGATTACTGAAATCGCCCAGAGCGGGCATCCTGATGCCAAGCGTCTGATCCAGCAGATCATGCTGGCTTCGGCTTCGATCCCGGGGGTATTTCCCCCGGTATTGATCGATGTCGTGATCGATGGGAAAAAGCATCAGGAGCTTCATGTCGACGGGGGTGTGACGCAGCAGATCTTTGTCTACCCCTATGACTTTGATGTGCGAAGATATGAAAAATTATTGGGTATCCGTCCCAAAAAGAATTTCTGGCTGATACGCAATACCAAAATCACCCCCGAGTACAAAGCAGTCGATCTGTGGCTGAGCGATATTGCCGGGCGTTCCGTAAGCACGCTGATCAAGTATCAGGGGAGAGACAATCTGAAAAATATCGTAGCTGTTGCCAAGCGTGACGGTTTCAAGGTGCATATCACCCATGTACCGGCAAGTTTTGATGTGCCGCTAGAGGATATGTTCGATAAAAAATATATGAAAGCACTCTATCAGGTAGGGTATAAAAAAGGGCACTCCGACTCAGCGTGGTACCCCGATTTATAGTGATGGTGCGGAAGAAAAAAGAATTATCCGCATTTTCCCGGAGCGCACTTCATGCCTCCGCATTTCCCCTCGAGTTTGCTTTTTATGCTGCCCGACTGCATCTCGTCAAGCATTTTCTGTGTCTCTACCGGATGGGCGATAAACTGGTAGGCTTTGTATAGCGTGTAAAACCCGTAAAGGATCACCATCAGTGCAGCGATCTTCATCATCACACCGCGAAGTGAGCCTTTTTGCAAAAATTTGGTAAGGGTCGCGAGAAAAAAGAGCGCAGGGATCGTAGCCAGCCCGAAGGTGGCCATCACTATCGCGCCCCAGAGCGGCGATGCGGTACTTGCCGCAAAGATCGCAAAGGAGTAGACGAGGCCGCAGGGGATGATCCCGTTGAGCATCCCGAGCATAAAAAAGCTGGAGTAGCTTTTTGAGGTGATCAGTTTACGGAAGTTGTTCTGGTACCATCCGTTCTTGGAGATGGAGAACTCAGCGGAGTTGAGAAACTTGAAATTCCCCACGAGCGAAAGCCCCGCAAGTACCATCAGGACCCCTGTTAGCAAAAAAAGTACACCTTTGGTGGTAGGAGTAAAAGCGATCGCGCGTCCGAGCAGCCCGAACATCGCACCCAGGATCGCGTAGGTGGCAACGCGTCCGAAGTTGTAGGCTAGGTGCTGGCTTGTCTGCTGCCACCATGCACTCTTTTGATCGATCTTGGTAGAGCTGTAGGCGACAACGATACCGCCGCACATTCCGATACAGTGTCCCACACTTCCTAGAAATGCGGTGGTTAAGATAATGATAAGGTCTATATTTTCCATAACGAAACTATAGTATTATTTTGTTAAAATTGTATTAATTGAGCTGAAGGAAGAACGTGTGTTCAAAAAACTGAAAAGAAATTTTATCAAGATGTTCCGTGAACTTCTGGTCTATCATCACAGTTCACTGGAATACAGGGCAAAGGTCTTGACACTGATGGTCTCCTCCAACGAGGTGATCGACGCGTGTGAAGAGCAGGCCCTCAAGGAGATCGCACATACAATCTATTTTGACGATGAGGAGAGGGCTGAGCTGCTGATCGATACGGTAAAAGAGTATCACGATAAGATCATCACGGAGAACGGCCTGGATTTCGAACACCTGGTACAGGAGGTCGAAAAAGAGAGCAGGGCAGTCAGCCGCTATGTAGAAAAGATCGATTTTGCGCTTCTTGAGAGATTGCATCGCTGTATGAAGGAAGAAGAGGATATTATATTTCAACAGAGAATTCTGGAATTTTTACAGATGCTTAAAGAAGAATATGGTACAAAGAGAGAGGGCTCATAGGCAGTTCTTAGCTCAGTGAAAGAAAAAAGGGGAGTCGATGGAGTGGTACCATTTTATCATTCATGGCAGGGTACAGGGCGTATTCTACCGCAAGGCAGTCTCCCAGTCGATGATGAAAAAGCACTTCAAAGGGTATATAAGAAACCTGGATGACGGTACCGTAGAGGTCGTAGCCGAGATTTACGATGAAGACTTCGGTACCTTTATGGAGATACTCCGGGAGGGATCGCCTCTGAGCCATGTTGAGACGATCGATTATGAGATCATCGAAGATGCCGAGTTTCACGCCGACGGGTTTGAGATACGCTATTAGGAGATGGTATGAGCAGCGGATGGACATGTCAGTATATGGGAACAAACGGAGAAGAGAAGGAGTGGTGTATCAAGCTTTCTCATAAATGTCACCCCGGTTGCAAGGGATGCATAATCTATAATCAGGTGACATTCTCCACGCCCGATATCTCCGAAGAACAACAGAGAAAGGTGAAAAATCGCAGTGATAATCCTTTAAAAAGGTAGAACATTTAGGGAAACATACAAAAGAAGGGGAAGGCAATGATAACGATGGATGAGTTTATCGCATACTGCAGAGCATCATTCGAAGCACTTGAAAAAGATTTCGGCAGGGATGCAGAGACAGAGGCTCGATGCTGGTACTGCGAAGATATCGCAAAAGATCCTGAACTGATGAAGATGGTTGCGGAGAAACTGGCGCAGTTGTGCGATTAGGTCAATCGCTGAGGATATTGGTATCCACTATTCAGCTGTTTCCATATCCTGACTGTACTTTCCTTCGCGGGCATATCCGTTGAGCATGCAGCGTTTCAGGAGCATCTTTTGCGCTTCAGCCACGTTCTTCTCCTCGCCTTTCCATACTTCGAGTACCGGTGCTTGCAGCGCGCGTCCGTAAGAAAAACTGACTTCCCACGGATGCGCCCCCAGCATATTCATCGCGTTTAGATTGGCAGTGGCGTCTTCCGCACTCTGTCCTCCGGAGAGAAATACGAGTCCGGGAACGGCAGCGGGTACATAGCGTCTCATGCAGCGGATCGTAGCTTCGGCAATTTTCTCTGGACTTTCCTGCCGTGGGCATTTCAATCCGGGTATGACCATATTGGGCTTGAGCAGCATCCCTTCGAAGAACACACGGTGGGCATCAAGCTCGGTAAAGACTCTCTCAAGTACCCTGGAGGTGACCGCTTCGCAGCGTTCGATGGTGTGGTTGCCGTCCATCAGGACTTCGGGTTCCACGATCGGCACGATATCCAGCTCCTGGCAGAGTGCGGCGTAGCGTGCGAGCGCATGGGCATTTGCTGCTATGCTGTACTCAGTCGGAATATCCTGTTCGTCGATCTCGATCACTGCCCGCCACTTGGCAAACTTCGCCCCCAGCTCTTTGTATTCGACAAGCCGGTCGCGCAGGCCGTCCAGCCCCTCGGTGATCTTTTCCCCGGGGTAGAGTGCCAGCGCTTTTGCCCGTTGGTCCACCTTGATCCCCGGCATGATCCCCCTGCTTGAGAGCAGCTCGGCAAAGGGTGTGCCGTCCCGGGTGCTTTGGCGCAGTGTCTCGTCATAGAGAATGACTCCGCCGATATAGCGCTCGATCCCTTCAGATGTAAAGAGGAGTTCACGGTACCTGCAGCGGCTCTCTTCGGTGGACTCGACATTGACTCTGTCGAAGCGTTTTTTGATCGTGGGAGTACTTTCGTCTGCCGCAAGCACCCCTTTGGGTTTCGCTACGATGGCTTCTGCTATGGATTTAAGAGTTTGTTTGTTCATGTGTAACCCCTTTTTGTTTGATATCTATACACATTATTTTTGATTGCGGAATCGTTTGTCTCTATGAAGAGTATACAGAAAATAGCAGGCTATTTCAAGCAGGAGTGATATTTTGATTTCTTTACTCTACCGAAAGAAAGATGGAAAGATTTCCTGGAGAGGAGGGAAACTTCTACAGTACAGCGAATTATGTTAAAATTCCGCCTTTTATAATAGGATGAAATGAATGGAAATTTTTGCTTTGCAGTCACTTGCCGGAGGCTTTTTGGATGAAGATCTAAAGCATTTCAATAAGGTTTTTGATGATTGGTGTGTGCAGTTTGAGAGCTTTGAAGATGCACAGCTGATACTGGATACCCTTGAACAGCGCGATACGATCAAGATCGTAGAGATCACACCGCTGAGCTATCCCAAATACTTTTTCCCCAAGCTTCAGGGGATCATCCACGCCACACGGGAGTATGAAGGGAAGATCATCTGCATCGTTGAACCGCAAATGGGTATGAGCTTCCGCATAGCGGTATGCGATATGAAGACCAAACAGGTAAGAGTGCTCCGTACCCGCTATAAAACCGCACAGAGTGTCGAAGGGGTCTTCGCAAATCTCTCTTTTGAGTTATGAGATTTTCCCTCTGCAGCCTGGGGAGGAGGGAAGAATAGCATTAGTATCACCTGGCATATATGTTCCCTTGTCTCAGTCTGGGAGCATTTTTACTTCTTATTTTTATTCAAAGATTGTTTTATAAGACTTAAAATGTATTCAAATTCATCATCTGATTTGATTTGCAACTCGTAGTCACCATTTCCCCAATGTCCTGTACTGGAAACATCTCTGGCTAAATTTTTAGGGTCATCAAGCTCCCCTTTTTTTAGATTTATCCACATTTTCAAAGCATTTTTCTGAATATGAACATCTACAATATTTGAACCTGCCACAAAAGCTACATATAGCTGCCTTGGCTTAATTTCTATGTCATTATCAAAATTGAGAATTGCAGCCTTAAATTTGTCATATAACTCTTTGGTTTCATCTGTAGCTTTAGATAAATTGTCATCTTCTGTAAAGACTTTAATTTCTTTACTGACAGTTGAGATTGCTTCATTTTGTTGTGAAATGGTTTTAATGCTCTCTTGAGCACCGGATGTCTTGATCTGATTGTACATCACAGTATCATTGTCAAATTTGCTAATTTCCCATAATTCAATTGGTAAATCTTTAAAATTGATCGCTTCCCTTTGATAAGTGGTGAAAGAAGGTGAAATAAACATGACACGAGATTGTGACCACTCTACATCATTGCGTTTTAAAGTATCACGCTTGTTTTCATTGTATTCAAGAATAAAATCTGCTTTATTGTTGAGCATTAAAGAGAGGTAGGCATATCCTTGATCAACAACACTAAAGCTTTTGTCTCTTTTGTATTCGATAATGACAAATGAATTTGTTTCTCGGTCAAATGCTAATGTGTCAATTCTGAAGTTGTGAAGCGGAAACTCTGATCGAACAAATTCTAGCCCAAATATTGCCGATAGATTTTGTTCAGTAAGTTGCTGTATTTCTTTTTCGAGTTTAAATTTTTTTTCTTTAACTACTTCTAATGTTTCGTTTTTTTGTATTTTGAATAATGCCAATATGACTTCCTTCTTTTGTGATGCTAACTATCTTAATTAAAGGAATATAATGTCCTCTATCCCCTTGTTTGAAGTATTAGTAGTATACAAAAAATGTCTGGCTATTTCAAGAAGCGGGATTAAGGAAGTGGAGACTTCAGTCCCACAATTCCAACAATTCACAAACCTATCCGTTCACCCTGAGCCTGTCGAAGGGTTTGACAGAATGTATTTCGACAGGCTCAATACGAACGGGATTTAGAAGATTTGTTATACTAT
>JAQUFB010000086.1 GCA_028684885.1 Sulfurovum sp.
CTCTTCATCCATACTGATCTCATAATCCTTCAGCTTGGAGATCATGATCTGCGTATCAAACTGGTTGGTACGGCATCCGAATGTCTTAAAAAAAACTTTTTGCATTTATACTATATCCTTTTGGGGTGCTTCCATCTGGGGTTTTCGCACATCTTTGTCCACATAGATGGACTGAGTAGGGAATGCCAGATGAATATCCTCTTCCTCATGCAGCCTGGTGATGATCTCTGACGAGATCGTACTTCTCAACGTCAACGTCGCATAGGAGTTGGTCAGATACCATACGCTGATCTTCATTCCATACGGTTCGATCAGGGTAAAGATACGCGGTTCGACATTGGTATTTTTCATATGGTACTGACTTCTCATCTTGTTGAGCTGTTTTCTGGTGATATCGGTATACCCTTTGGAGTATTTCTTGGCGATCTCTTTCGAGATCGAAGCCGCTTTTTTAAAGTTGGAATCAAAGGTCACCACAAAGTCTATCCCGTCCCATACCGTTTTCAAACCTGCATGCGCATAGTTGGAGATCATATCGGTAAAGATAAAGTTGTTGGGGATAAATATGATACGCCCCGCTCTCCGGTTGGTCAGGGTCGTTGTCAGCGTCACATCCTCATGCATCGTCATACGAAGCAAAGAGATATCGACGATATCCCCCACGTACTCTGTATTGCCGCGTACAAACCTTACACGGTCTCCGACATGGATCGCTCCGCCGATCACGATCACAAACCACCCCATCACCGACATAAACCAGTCCTTCATCGCGATCGCGATACCCGCTGAAGCAAATCCCAGGATCGTCACCAGGTAGCTCACATTCTGGATATAGGCAAAGAGCAGCGTAAAGACAACAAATACAATAAAGGTAAGGTTCAAGGCTTTGTTGACGGTATAGTACCTGTCCATATCGGACATATAGCGCTTGACAATATATTTTGCAAAGAAGAGCATAAAAAGGAAAAAGAGGATCAACCCACCGATATAGACCGTTTTTTTGCTCTCTTCGGTGATCTGCTGTTTCAGGCTCAGTGTGATCTCATCGACTTTTTTACTGTAGACATTCTGAGTGGTTTTGAAAATATCCAAAAGAGAAGCAAAGGTCTTGATCTCTTCCTTGATCTCACGCAGACGTTTTTGATACACCTCTTCCTTATCAGACAGTGCATACATCTCCTCGATGATCTTCTCTTTCTCATAAAGCTTCTCGATCACACCTTCAAGTGTCTGATAGCGCGAAAGATACTCCTCCTGATCAGAGATGAGCTTCTCTCGGTAGGAGATCGCACCGATGATCGCAAAGGGGTTCCCTACCGTCGGTACCTCTTCTATCTTTGGAGGTTCAAGAAACTTTTTAAAGGGATCCTTTTCATATTCGCTCAGAAGTTCCAGTTTTCCCTGGAGGGTCTCACTCTCAAGCATCAAATTGCCCAGAAGTGCCTGATCAGCTTCGGTCAGCCTTTTTTTAAGCTTCAGGCTGTTGATACTTTTCTGGATCGCGTCGTACTCTTTTTGCAGTATCTTCAGGGTGGAGTAGTTGCTGTATATCTTCGCCAGTACGCTCTTTTCCAGGATCTCTTTGTCGATCGCATCAACCTGCGACTGCAGTTGTGCCAACCGTGAAAGAGTATGCTGTTGCAGATCATGTGCTTCTTGTGAGGCTGAGCTATTGGCTTCTGTGGCGTTCTTGTCACTTACCGTCAACGCAAATGCCAGATTCAGCGTAAAAAATAAAAAGACAAAAAGCCTTAGTATCATCGGGTTGCTCCAAATTCATTCAATACTTTTTTGACAACCATTTCATCAACATCGTTCACAATCCTGTGGTTGCCCATGCCATCAGGCACTATAAACTTGATGCTCCCTTTTGCACTCTTTTTATCCAAAAAGAAATGTTCATAAAATGCATCAATGTCCTTGATCTCATACCCTACAGGCAAAGAGGCTGATTCAAGCAGTCTTTTGACACGGTCAGCCTCCTCCTGTTCGAAAAGTCCCAGCTCCACTGCCAGTGCATTTGCCATGACCATACCGATCGCTACGGCTTCACCATGCAGATAGGTGTTATAATTTGTCTCGTTTTCGATCACATGCCCAAAAGTGTGCCCGTAGTTGAGAACCGCTCTGATGCCCGCTTCCTTCTCATCCTGGTTTACCACCTGCGCTTTCAGTTCTACACTGCGTCTGATCATCTCCTTGAGTACCGCTTCGTCACGAAAATCGGCATTCCCCAGAAAATTAAAGAACTCAGCATCAAACATCACCGCCATTTTGACGATCTCAGCTACGCCTGCCGCAAACTCTCGCGGCGGCAAGGTCTCCAGAAATTCCGGATTGATATAGACCGCTTTTGGCTGATAGAATGCACCGATGAGATTTTTCCCGTACTTGTTATTGACTCCCGTTTTGCCGCCAACACTGGCATCAACCTGGCTCAATAACGTCGTAGGCACCTGGATGAAATCGATCCCGCGCTGGTAGAGGCTCGCTGTAAAGCCTGTCATATCCCCGATCACTCCTCCGCCAAATGCGATCAGCAGTGACTTCCGGTCAAACTTGTGTTCAAAGAGTTCGTTGAGAATGTACTCTACCGTTTCGAGTGTTTTGAACTCCTCGCCGTCAGGTACAGTGACAACATCTATTTCAGGCGCCTCTATTGCCGACAGGAGTGTCTCAAGGTGCAGTCCCGCAACTGTGGGGTTTGTAACGATCCCCACCTTGGTATCGAAGGTGAGTTTGGGAAGTTTATCGATAAGAATATCATAGGAGATATCCTCTCTGTTCTCCAGCTTGATAGGAACGATCATAAATAAAGCCTTGTTGATAACATTATAATTTGCTTTATTTTACCTTATCTGTGGTTAATTTCGGATTTGGAGCCTTTATTATTGATCATTTACAGCATAGGGTACCAGCAGTTTCGGATGTATCTGGGTGATCAGCAGGAAATCCTGCACTTTGGTAGAGAGATATTTCACCAGGCCATTGGCATTGAGATGCTCTTCAAAGGGAGCGATCTGAAGAAGGTTTTGTCTCTTTTCAAGCTCCCGTACCGGATTGGCGATCTTCTGTACGATATTGATCTCAGTATTGAAAATCTGCGTGAGGATCTCATAGTGTTCAATGATCATTTTTTTACTTGCAAAATCACCCTCCGGGTCAAAATCACAGAGGCAGAGCTTCAGTTTGAGCAGTTCCGAGATTTCAAAGGCACTCGAAGAGATCGACTCCATCTGTTCTTTTTCCCCCATCAGGACGACGGATTCTTTGACGTTGTAGAGCGGTTCGTCTCCAAAGAGATAGACAATTTTCCTGAGGTCATAGAGTAGGTTTTTGAGCTTGTCCTGTTCGAAACGTGCTATGGAGTTCATCACCAGGCCGATATCGTATCGATGGATATCATACTCGATGGTATGCTGGTACTGCGCTCCGTAGCAGACCATCACCGTGATATTTTCAGACTCATACTCCCGTATCTGATCGAGCAGTTCAAAATCACAGTGGTTGAGTATACGTACATAGAGCTGTTTTTTTTCAAGCTGCTGCAGCAGGTAGATACTCTCCCTGAGATAGATCATCGCATTCTCTCTGTCCAGAGCAAGATCCAAAATCAGGTAGATATTCTTCCCGAAAGGTTCCGGGAAGAGTCCCCTGCGTTTATTGATTGTCTTGTAGACACCGTTGAGTACGATCGGCTTGCCCAGCACGAGCAGCGTATCATCCGGACGTATCATCGTAGCATGGGTGGGGATGATCTGCTTTTTATTACGGTAGATCGCCACAATCTTCCATTTCCGTTGCATAATAGAGCCCACATGGCGGTAGGCAAAAGAGCTTCCGAAGGGGACATGGATCTCCATAATCTCCCCCTGGCCAAGCCCTACATTCTGTGCTACAACAGGCACGTTTGGCAGGTGGTCGTATAGATGGGCCGCCAGAAGATTGTCGCTGTCGATAACCGTGACATGCTGCAGTTTGAAACGGATCTTTTGATCCCCCCACTGGTGCAGCAGGATCACCCGCATCTTGTTATCGATCATATGGATATTTTCAAGCGCATACTGTGCATCCTGTATATTTTGCAGCACAACATAGATGATACAGAAGCGTACCTCTTCCATCACGGTTTTAAGCCGCGCATAGCTGGTCGGGTCGATCTTCAGCACCGTAATATTCTGTCCCATTTTTTCCGGCGCCATATCACTCTGGTAGCAGGTCACATAATAGTTGTTCTCGGCTACGCGCTTTTTGCTGATCCAGTCCACAAAGTGCTTTGCCACACTGCCATCAGCCAATATCAGTACATTCTTCATTCATCACTTTCTAAAAAATTGGGTACAATTACACCACTGTTTTCAGGCACAAGCCTGGACTTCCTGGGGTTCAAAACCCCGGTGAAGCCATTTTGAAGGGTAATTATAACACAATGCAATTTCAGATAGATAAAACTGACGGCAAGGCCAGAGCGTGCACGATCACGACTGCCCACTCAACGATACAGACACCGGTATTTATGCCGGTTGGAACCGTAGGCGCGGTCAAAGCACTGGATGCGGTTGACCTGCAGACTTTCATCAAGCCCGAGATCATCCTGGGGAACACCTACCATCTCTACCTCCGTCCCGGGGACGATGTGGTTGCCAAAATGGGCAAGCTTCACGGCTTTACAAAGTATCCCAAAAGCTTTCTCACCGACAGCGGCGGCTTCCAGGCCTTTTCACTCTCTGACAATGTCAAGATCGACGAAAACGGTATCACGTTCAGAAGCCATATCGACGGGAGCAAGCACTACTTTACCCCTAAAAAAGTGATCGATATCCAGAACAATCTCGGTTCAGACATCATGATGATCCTCGATGACCTCGTCGCACTGCCTGCGACCCCTGAGCGTATCAAAGCAAGTATCGAACGTACCACAAGATGGGCGGAAGAGTCGATCAACTACCACAGGGAGAACCAGAAAAAGGGTATCGGTGCCGATCAGAATATCTTTGCGATCATCCAGGGGGGCATCGACAAAGGTTTCCGTGAAAAATCGGCCAAAGAGCTCTGCGCTTTGGACTTTGACGGTTTTGCGATCGGCGGGCTTAGTGTCGGTGAAGCCAACCAGGATATGTACGATACCGTCGAGTGGACCACCCAGTTCATGCCCGAAGAGAAGCCGCGCTACCTGATGGGTGTTGGGACACCCGAAGACCTTGTGGAGAATGTCTACAGAGGGATCGATATGTTCGACTGCGTCATGCCGACACGCAATGCCCGCAACGGTACCCTCTTCACCTCTTTTGGCAAAATGCATATCAAAAATGCTGCCTATACCACCGATGAGGGTCCGATCGACCCCGAGTGCGGTTGTATGGTCTGCCAGAACTACTCCCGCTCCTACATGAGACACCTCTTCAGGGCCCATGAGATCACCTACCTCAGGCTCTCGACGATCCACAACCTCTACTACTACCTTAACCTGATGAAACAAATGAGAGAGGCGATCGTTGAGGGAAGGTTTGCAGCGTTCAGGAAGGAGTTCTACGCGAAAAGAGGGATTGAGATAGCGTAGCAATCTGTCGGATTTGATCTATCGGATTGTGACCTGATCAATATCTATTCGGATCCCCGACGTCCTGAAACGTTTGCTTCTATCTCTTTGTATCCGTTCCAAAAGCCTGACCGGGGCTCATCTCCCCTGCCCTGGCAAATGCTGCCTCCAGATGCATACCGATAGGGGCGATATCGATATGTGCACTGCTGCGTTGGAGCCACTAGAGGGCTTCAAGCGCTTTTCCGCCCTCGATGATGCTCACGGTATCGTCTGCCATCATGGAGGTCAATGTTTCCCTGCTGTGAGAGACAAATCTCCTGATCTTTTTCGCACTCTTTCTCCCAAAAATCGTCACTTCATCATAGTTTTGTTTCTCCAGGCTCTTCAGTTGAAACTCTATATCTTCACATAGCCATTCGAACTCCTCTTTGATATACTCCGAACGCACCAGACAGTCTATACTCTTTTCATCCTCCTGGCAGCTGTTATCAGACACTCCCAAGCGGTGCATAAGCATAAAAGTGAAAATTTGTCGGTTATATATACGGTCTCGACAATCCTATCTGTACTTCCGGATACTACGGCCTCTTTTCCTCTCCTTAAAACTGCTTCGAAACGGCGAAATAACTTTGGTACTAGACTAGTTTAGAGGTTAATTTTTGAAGATTTTTAACAGTAACCTGTATCAATCTTAAGCTCTGTGATTGAACTCTTTGGGATCTGAATTGAAACGCTCTTTGTCTAGTCCGTGAAATTTGGCTCATCTTATTTGAGCATTATTCCAGAATGACTCAATTCCATTGAGATGAGATTTGCCATTCACAAATTCATCTCTGCTATAATGTACACATCATATTCTGCATCACAAGTCCGTCATAAACTTTCCATCCATCGGTATAAATTACACTGCCGATATCTCTATCTTACAACGGATAATGTCCTTGAGTGTGGCTGTCAGATCTTCAGAAAAACACTTTAGGATCTCTTTGAATTTGGTCTCTAAAATGTTATCAACTTTTATATAGCTATTTTTCGTCGGTATTATGGTACTTCAAAAGTAATTTAATACATGTAAACTAATCTAGCCGCTAACTTTATGTTATCAATATATGTGAAAATTAAAGTAATGTTATCTTATAATAGATCTTCGTTAATTCGAAAAAGGGGCTGTCATTTGAAATCACAATTTGCAAGATCAATCATTTTTATGTTGTTGGCCAGAGAGTTTTTGCCCGAAGACGCATTTTACGGCAAGGTAGGTTCAATGCCGGCGGAAATCCATCATTTCAATGCCGGACAAGGAGACTGTGATGTTTAATGTTTCAGCCATCCTCCATGATAAACTTCCGAAGTTTAATCAACTGCCAAAAACCGTACAGGGCATGCTCGTTAAATTTTTACAAAATGTATTACATGAAGAGGATTTTGATAACATCTATAAAAAGAACCATTTCCTCAAAGGTAATAACTACGTAAGCAGTATGCTGAGAAATCTCAATATAGAGTATACCGTTAAACCCAATGAGTTGCTGCATATCCCCTCAGAGGGTGGTTTGATCGTAGTGGCGAATCACATCACAGGGGCTTCGGATGCTTTTTCTCTTGTAGAGCTTATAGCTAATCATCGAGAGAACAGAAAAGTAAGGCTTCTGGTAAACAGTATGCTCAGCGGGGTGACGCAGGCCTCGGATATCATTATCCCTGTAGATAATATCACCGGTGCCATTACAAAAAAGAGTCTGGAGAGTGTCTACAGTGCACTGGAGAATGGCGAGGTAGTCGTTGTTTTTCCGGCCGGAATTGTCAGCAGGCTCTCATGGAAAGGGATCAAAGATGCGGCATGGAGACCCAGTTTTCTGAAAATAGCAAAAAAGGCATCCGTACCTATCCTGCCGGTCAGGATCAAGGGGAGGAACAGTGCTCTGTTCTATTTCCTCTCGATGATCCTGCCTAAAAAGATAAGCGGTCTCATGCTACCACGCGAATTTGCGATTGCGGGGAGACTGAAACCGTTGCAACTTAATATTGGGAAGGTGATTCCCCCGGCTTCTTTCAATGATAAAACTATCGGGCTTGACACCTATGTGAAGATGTTTTATGATCATCTGTATACTTTGGGGACCACCAAAAAAGAGATACTCAAAACAGAGATCACTATAGCAAAACCGATCAATCCGAGACTTTTGAAAGAAGAGATCAGGAAGGCAGAATTCTTGAGCTATACCAGTGACGGCAATCAGCTTGTGATTGCCGATGCTGCAATATCCCCCTGCCTGATCAACGAATTGGGACGCTTAAGAGAACTCTCCTTCAGGGCGATTGGCGGCGGCACCAAGACCTATCGTGATAATGACA
>JAQUFB010000087.1:0-5821 GCA_028684885.1 Sulfurovum sp.
GATGAAGTGGCGCAGAAACTTCTTGGCGGAGAAGAGGGTGCGACGGTTGAAACGCTCAAAGAGAGAATCAGAAATCAGCTTGAAAGAGAAGAGGTCTCCAAGCTTTACCAAAGTGAGCTCAAGCCGAAAATCGTTGAAGCGTTGGTAGAGAAGTTCGACTTTGCATTGCCGCGCAACATCGTTGAGCAGGAGATCGATGCAAAGATCAACCAGAGAGCACAGGAGATGAGCGAAGAGGAGCTTAACGAGTACAAGGAAAACCCTGAAAAGATAGAAGCACTTCGTGAGGAAGTAAGAGCGGATGCTGAAGCGAGTGTCAAGGCAACATTCATCGTAGACACGCTTGCGAAGAAAGAGGGTGTCACTGTGGGAGACCAGGAAGTATCACAGGCACTTTACTATGAAGCGATGATGTCAGGACAGGATCCGCAGGCGATCATCAAGTACTATGAAGAGCGCAACCTTCTCCCCGCGATCAAGATGGGAATGATCGAAGATAAACTCTTCGGAAAACTTCTTGGACTGGATGACTAACTTAAATAGTAAATAGTAGGGAGTAGGTAGTAGATAAGGTTAGGGTTGCCTTTGGCAGCCTTTTGTTTGACAAAAGCATTTTTAAATGTTTACCAAATCTGCTATAAGCTATTTCCTGCCTCCTATCTCTTTTTTTCTATTAACAAATTTAGTGTATATTTAACTAGTTTTTTAGTACTATATTTCACTATATACTTATACAAAGGTGACCCAATGAGCTATATCCCATATGTTGTAGAACAGACCGGCAGAGGTGAAAGATCGTATGATATCTATTCGCGCCTGCTTAAAGACCGTATCATTATGCTGAGCGGAGAGGTAAACGATGCCGTAGCCTCTACGATCGTTGCGCAGATGCTTTTTCTTGAAGCGCAGGACCCCGACAAGGATATCTATTTTTATATCAATTCTCCGGGCGGTGTGATCACGGCGGGGATGTCGATCTTTGATACGATGAACTACATCAAGCCCGATGTGGTCACGATCTGCATGGGGCAGGCCGCATCTATGGGTGCTTTCCTGCTCTCTTCGGGGACCCCGGGTAAACGCTATGCACTGCCGCATGCGCGTATCATGATCCACCAGCCGCTGGGCGGGGCGCAGGGACAGTCTACGGATATCCAGATCCAGGCAAAAGAGATCCAGAGACTGAAGGATACCCTCAATGAGATCCTGGCAAAACAGACAGGAAAAACACTCAAAAAGATTGAAAAAGATACAGACCGGGATTTCTTCATGTCTTCAGAAGAGGCGGTGGAGTACGGCCTGATCGACAAAGTGCTGGAAAAAAGTTTTTCATAAAATAGGATGCCCCAGCGGCAGCATCCATGATAGTGTTTGTTTCAGCAGAAAATCTTCCCAGCGTTGTGGTTTGAGGCGAACGAATATATAATAAGAGAAGGTAATATGATAAGAGAGATAGTTGTATATCCGGATAAAAGATTGAAACTCGTTTCCAGGGAAGTGGAGGAGTTTAACAGTGTGTTGCATGAGCTGTTGGATGATATGTATGAGACGATGGTCCAAAGCAGCGGTGTAGGGCTTGCGGCGATACAGGTCGGTGTTGACCAGAGGGTACTGATCATCAATGAACCGGATGAGAATGATACGCAGCGCAAAGAGAATACCCTGGAGATGATCAACCCGGTGATCATTGAAAGAAGCGGTGCTACAAAATACCAGGAGGGGTGTCTCTCCGTTCCCGGATACTATGATGAAGTGGAGCGCTACAAATATGTCAAAGTGGAATACTCTGACAGACACGGACAATCACACACGATAGAAGATGACGGTTTTCTGGCTATCGCGATGCAGCACGAAATGGACCATCTTGACGGAAAGGTGTTTGTAGAAAAACTCTCCTTTACAAAACGCAAACGTTTTGAGAAAGACTGGAAAAAACGCCACAAAGCCTCCTGATCAGGGAGAAGAGAGTAGCTTTTATGGGTTGCTTTATGACAATCTTTATTATAAAAGTTTGTTTGCATGATTGTTGGTGCATGATAGTGTCTCCACCTTCCTTCGACAAGCTCAGGAAGAACGGGAGCTCACTATTCACTGGCAGCCTCCCAGCTGCTCCCTACTACTTGAATTTATACTCCCTGAGCAACCATGGCTTTTGCAACACGTTTAAAGCCGAGGATATTGGCTCCGGCAGCCAGATCCATATCCAGGTTATACTCATCACAGGTTTTTTTGATATCCTTGTAGATCTTTGACATGATCTCCTGAAGCTTCTGGTCGATCTCTTCGGGACTCCAGTAGTGGAATGCACTGTTTTGGCTCATCTCAAGCACGGATACCGCAACACCTCCCGCATTGGCAGCTTTTGCCGGAGCAAAAATAATATCATTTTTCATAAAGAGTTCGATGCCTTGCGTTGTGGTAGGCATATTGGCTCCCTCGGCGATGATCTTGACATCATTGTCTATGAGTTTCTGTGCACTCTCTTCTCCAAGCTCATTTTGTGTCGCACATGGAAAGGCAGCAAAACACGGGATATCCCATACATAGCTCCCCCCTTCGTACTCCTCTCTTTTGACATAGGTGGCTGCTTTTTTCTCTTCTGCATAGAGTTCCAGCGAAGCACGCTGTTCCAACTTGACCTGTTTGAGCAGCGCAAGGTCGATACCGTTGGGGTCGTGTATTGTTCCCCTGGAGTCCGAACAGGTTACGGGGATCGCGCCGATATCATAAAGTTTTTCGATCGCATGGATCGCCACATTGCCGCTGCCGCTGATCGTACAGATCTTTCCTTTAAGTGTTTCGCCCATATCCTCAAGCAGCGTCTGCGTAAAATAGACGAGGCCATACCCCGTAGCGGAGCTCCTTCCCTCGCTGCCGCCGAGTGCTATCGGTTTTGAAGTGATGATACTGTCATAGCTGTTGGTAAGCATTTTGTACTGGCCGAAGAGGTAGCCTACTTCACGTTCCCCTACGCCGATGTCTCCTCCAAGAATATCGATATCCTCCCCGATACTGTTGTAGAAAGCTGTCATAAAGGCCTGACAGAACTTCATGATTTCCTGGTCGCTTTTTCCTTTGGGGTCGAAGTCTGCTCCTCCTTTTGCTCCGCCGATGTGCAGTCCGGTAATCGCATTTTTGAAGATCTGCTCAAAGGCAAGAAATTTCAGGATATCGGGATTGACTGATGGATGGAATCGCACGCCGCCTTTGTAGGGGCCAAGTGCATTGTTGAACTGGATACGGTAACCGTTGTTGACATGGATACGGTTTTTGTCATCCAGCCATTCGATTTTGAAGCGGATCTCCCTGTTTGGACAGATGATCCGTTCGACGATATTATGCTCGATATATTCCGGGTTTTTTTTGATGAAGGGCTTGATGGAGGTAAGGACCTCTTCGATCGCCTGAAAAAACGTCGTATCCCCTTGGCAGTTGCTTGCTCTGGCAATCTCCATAGCCTGTTGAATATAGTTCAAATTCTATCCTTTGCTGTAAAATCTATAGTGTATTATAGTACATATCGGTAACATTAACAGCATGATATTTTTTGAATAAATATGACAATATGACATCTTTTTGAAACCCACGGTCTATCTTTGCCATACTTAACCTATGAATGCACAAGTAGATAGTGGTACTCCACCCAAAACTGAAGCAAAACAAGAAGCGATAGTGAACCGACTGACCTGTGCGACATTAGAGGGGGTTAATGCGCAGGTGATAGAAGTGGAAGCGACCTTTACCAAAGGGCTCCCAGGATTTTCGGTGGTTGGCTTGGCTTCAAGCGATATCCAGGAGGCAAAAGAGCGCTCCAAAGCGGCACTTATGACCAACGGTTTTACCTTTCCTCCGCTCAAAATTACGGTCAATCTCAGTCCTTCGGATATCTCCAAAAAAGGGACACATATCGATCTTTCGATCGCATTACTCATTGCACTCCATAAGAGAGACATCCAGGAGGAGGGGCTCTTTGTCTTTGGCGAACTGGGGTTGGACGGGAGAGTCAAGACGAGTTCGATGCTTTTTCCGTTGATCTTGTCGCTCAAAGAGCAGGGAATTATCAAGCGGGCTATTGTGCCTAAAGAAGCGATTGTTCACCTCTCTTATATCTCCGGGGTAGAGTTCATTACCGTAGAGACGCTGGATGAGGCGATCACGCTTTTCAACGAGGGAGCGTTTGCTGCCAATACACAGCGATTTGATTATCGCAGCGAGAAACTTCCCCTGGGAGAAGTAGATTATTACTATGAAAAAAAATATGCATATGATTTTTCAGATGTCAAAGGACAGGGGGTTGCCAAGCGTGCATCGCTGATCGCTGCGGCGGGGATGCACAATTTTCTGATGGAAGGGAGTCCAGGATGTGGCAAGAGCATGATCGCAAAACGTCTCAAGGATATCCTTCCTCCATTGACAGAAGAGGAGATACTCTCCATCGCCAAACATCAGTTTCTCGATGGCATCACGCCGAACTTCTCTGCGATCAGGCCGATCAGGGCGCCTCACCATACAGCGACCTCCGCCTCGGTGTTTGGCGGCGGTTCGTCACAGGCGAAGATCGGTGAGGTGGCGTTGGCTCATAATGGGATACTCTTTTTTGATGAGCTGCCGCATTTCAGCAAGCAGGTGCTTGAGGCGCTCAGGGAGCCGCTGCAGGACAGGAAAGTGCATATCGCCCGGGTCAATGCCAAGATCGAATATGAGGCCGACATTATGTTCGTTGCGGCGCAAAATCCCTGCCCCTGCGGCAATCTGCTCTCCAAAACCAAAGCCTGCCGATGCTCGGAGATCGAGATCAAACGCTACCAGAACAAGCTTTCCGATCCTTTTCTGGACCGGATAGACCTTTTTGTTG
This sequence comes from Sulfurovum sp., assembly GCA_028684885.1. Taxonomy (GTDB): domain Bacteria; phylum Campylobacterota; class Campylobacteria; order Campylobacterales; family Sulfurovaceae; genus Sulfurovum. The sequence goes on from JAQUFB010000087.1 coordinate 4,856, forward strand.
TGATGCAGGAGGTGAGCAGCGGAGACAGAGGCGATATCACTTCTGCCCAGATGCACGAGGCTGTTCTCAAAGCTTTCGGGAAGCAAAAGGCGCGCGGGCAGAAACGGCTCAACGGAAAACTGATAGAAGAGGAGATAGAGAAGTACTGCAAATTGGACAATGAGGCATCGGGAATACTCGAGGGGGCGATCCAGCGTTTCGCGCTCTCCCACCGTTCCATTGCTTCGATAAAAAAGGTGGGGCGCACCATCGCCGATCTGAACGGTCATGAGGTGATAGAGAGAGCGGATATACTTGAAGCACTGAGCTATAGAAGGAGGAGGTAATGTCACGTATCCATGAACTGCACAAGCACGACAAACCCAGGGAGAAACTACTTGCCAGGGGAGCCCAATCGTTAAAGGTCTACGAGCTCCTTGCCGTACTTCTTGGCAGCGGGACACAGGGGAAGGATGTGATCAAGCTCTCCAAAGAGATCGAAAAGCTCTTTGAGAGCGACTTCGAGGGGCTGAGCCTGGAGCGGCTTACCGCGATACACGGCCTGGGGGATGCGAAAGCGATGCAGATACTCTCTGCCATTGAGCTCAGCCGCCGCTATCTGATCAAGCAGAACATCAAGATCACCTCTGCGGCAGATGTTCACAGAGAGCTGGCAGCCTATGTGAATAAAAAGCAGGAGCACTTCATCGTAATGACCCTTGACGGGGCAAACCATATCATCGCAAAGCGCGTGATCTTCGTCGGGACGCTCAACCAGTCCCTCGTCCACCCCAGAGAGGTCTTCGCCGATGCGATCTGCGACCGTGCCGCCTCCATCATCATCGCCCACAACCACCCCAGCGGCCAGCTTTTCCCGAGCGACGCGGACAAGCGCATCACCCGGCGCCTCAAAGAGGTAGCCGAGATGGTAGGGATCGAACTGCTGGATCATGTGATTCTCTCTCAAGAGGGGTATTACAGTTTTGA
>JAQUFB010000087.1:5921-7825 GCA_028684885.1 Sulfurovum sp.
CCAAGGATGATCAGCATCGGTGCGATCATGATGACTCTGGTCATCTTGACGATTACGGCAGAATCTGCCATCTCTTTGGGTGTAGCGGGTACAGAGGCAGGTACAGCAACCACCTGTGCCACTTCGTGGATCGTTCCTCCTACGTAGATACCGAACTCTTTGGCTGTCATATGGAGAAAGCCTGAAGCAGGTTCAATGATCGTCGTGTAAAGCACAGGGTAGAGGAACATTGCAATCGTACCGAAGAGGACAACCATAGATACCGCAATCGCCGCTTTGTACTCTTCGGATTTGAGTACAGGTTCGGTCGCCAGTACAGCAGCAGCACCGCACACCGATGCGCCTGAAGCATTAAGCATAGAGGTGTCTTTTTCCATACCGAAGATCCTGTGGCCGAGCCATGTACCGAGGATAAAGGTAGAAGAGAGCATAATGAGTGAGACAAGAAACCCTGCCATTCCTACATCAATGATTTCCTGGAAAGTGAGTCTGAACCCGTAAAAGACGATGGCAAAACGGAGGATCTTTTTCGCTGAGAAGGTGATCCCTCCCTGCCATGCGTCGGGAGTCTTGTTATGCAGGGTATTCGCATAGAAGATACCCATCACAATACCGATGACCAGCGGCGATATTCCCAGCTTTTGCACTGCAGGAAAGTCGGAGATAAATGTTGCTGCTGCGGCAAAGATCGCCACAAAGAGGATACCGCTTATCGTATCTTTTCGTTTTTCAGGAGAAAAAGGCATAATTTTCCTTCATAATTTTTTATAATTAACGGAATTATACTAATTTTTTGATATACTTTCAAAATCAATAAAATTGAACGAAATTTTAAATGTAATCAATTATAAATATTATAAGGGAATTTTATTATGAAACTTACACTGCGACAGATGGAGATCTTTATCAATGTGGTGGCTTCGGGGCACCTGACCAATGTTGCCAAGGAGATGAATCTCAGCCAATCGGCCATCTCAATGTCGATCAAAGAGCTTGAAAATATATTGGGGCGGCCGGTCTTTGACCGTATCAATAAAAAACTGGTACTCAATGAGGTAGGAAGAGCTTTCTATAAAGAAGTAGAGCCGATTTACCGCAAGCTTTCGGATATAGAGTTTGAGTTCAAAAACTCCGAAAACAAAGGGATCATCCGTGTGGGTGCGAGTACAACGATCGTGGATTATCTAATGCCGTCAATCATCTGCAGCTATATGAGTGCCTATCCTGACGTGAAGATCACACTCAAAGAGGGTAACACCAAAGAGATCGCGCATATGATCGAGGATGGGACGATCGATATCGGATTTGTAGAAGGGTTTGTGCAGGGATCGGATATCGTCAAGGAGAAGATCGGCGTGGATGAACTGATCGTGGTGACTGCGGACAAGGAACTAGCCCAAAAGCCTGTCTTTATCGATGAGATGGCCAATAAGCGCTGGGTACTCAGAGAACCGGGTTCCGGGACAAGAGAGGTGTTTCTCGACTATATCAAAGAGAAGGTCGACGGCCTCAATATTTTTTTGGAACTGGGACATACCGAATCGATCAAGAGTATTCTCAATAACCGCTCCTGTCTCACCTGTCTTTCCAAGATCTCTGTGGAGGATGAGCTTAAAAGCGGCAAACTTTTCCAGGTGCCTGTGAAAAATTTTGACTGCAAAAGGGACTTCCTGATGATCCACCATAAAGATAAGTACCACAGTTCGCTTTTTGAAAAATTCATTTTCTTCTCCCGCAAACTGATGGTCAAGATGATCGAAGAGCAGCAATGTGCAATCGATCTGGCAAAAGAGTTAAAGAAGTCGCTTTAGAGCCTCTTGATACTCCTCGGGGCGGTTGAGATTCAAAAATGGCTCTTTGGATGCAAATTTCATGCGTCTTGTCTTTACCGTTTCAAGCAATGT
>JAQUFB010000010.1:0-22318 GCA_028684885.1 Sulfurovum sp.
ATAAGGGGGTCCCATGCGCCACGGTGGTGATATCTACAACGCAGCCAGAGCGCTGGAGTGCAGTGCAGAGGAGATCATTGACTTCTCATCCAATATCAACAGCTACCAGAGTGGAAAGAGCATGACGCTTGATCCCGCATGCATCAAACCGTATGGCGACAGCAGTTACACTGATCTTAAAAACGCGATCGGCAGACGCTACGGCATCAGAAGCGATCAGACGGCACTTTTCAATGGTGCCACTGCAGCCATCAGCGCGTTGATGCAGCAGTTGGATCCTAAGGATGTGACGCTTTACGTGCCGCTTTACGGAGAGTATGAAACAGCGGCACGACATTATGGCAAGCGTATTCACAAGATCGACCGCTTTAGCGCGCTGTATCAAAAGCCCAAGCAAGGATCCCTCGTCGTTTTTGTCAATCCCGCCACACCTGATGGCACCTGCTATGATGTCGGAAAATTGCTTGAGATCTGGCGGGAGCAGCAGTGTACGATCATTATGGATGAGTCGTTTCTGGAGTTTGAGGCATTGCGATCCGTGCGTCAGGAGATAGCGCATCTTCCTTCACTCTATATCATTCAATCCTTTTCGAAGTTTTACGGCTGTGCAGGGGTGCGGATCGGTGCGGTTTTTTCCCAAAAAAGCAATATCGAATCACTCTATACCCCTTTATGGAATCTCTCTGCACTGGATGCCGATTTTTTAAAACAGCGCCTTGCTGACAATGACTTTGTCACTGAGAGTCAGAAGTATCATCTTGAACGAAAAAAAGAGCTGCGGGAGATTTTAGAAGCAAGCGGACGATTTGAATCCATCTATGAGAGCTGCACCAACTATATCCTGACCCATTCACCGCAGGGGTATCGTATCTATGAGCAGCTTCTACGCTCCAAAATACTGGTACGCCACTGTGAGAGTTTTGATACGCTTACCCGCAACCATCTGCGTTTTGCCGTCAAAGATCAAGCGTCACACCAACAACTCAAAAGGGCACTCCATGCACTCGCTTAGTATCTTCGGTACCTCCAGCGACGCAGGCAAATCGACGCTTGCCTTTGCCATCACGACACTCCTGCACCGGCGGGGTATCAGCGTGGCGCCCTTTAAAGCCCAAAATGTCTCTAATAACGCACAGGTGTGTGACAGCGGCGGGGAGATCGCCCAGCCACAATACTTTGCCGCCGAGGCCATCGGGCTGAAGACCACGACTGATATGAACCCGGTCTTGATCAAATCGGGCAGCGGATCGCATGCGCATCTGATTCTCAACGGCGAAGCGGTAGGTGAACAGCATGTGCTGGAGTATTACCGAAATATTGATGTGCTAAAGCCCATCGTCAATGCTTCCTTCGAGCGGCTGCTTCAAAACTATGAGTGCATCGTTGCCGAAGGGGCGGGATCCCCGGTGGAGTTGAACCTGATGGATAAAGACCTCTCCAACATCCATATCGCAACACAGTTTAATACCAAGATCATTCTGGTCGCCGACATCCAAAAAGGGGGTGTCTTCGCCTCCATTTACGGTGTCTACACTCTTCTGCCAAAAGCGCTGCAACATAATGTGATCGGCGTCATTGTCAACAAGTTCCGGGGCGATCTGAGTCTCTTTGATGAGGGGGTGAAGATCATAGAAAAAGAGTTTGGACTCAAGGTACTCGGCGTTGTGGGGTGGCGTCCGTTCAATCTGGGGTTTGAGGACTCCGAATCTATACAGAACTATGTGCAGGATACCCGCAATGCCACTATCAAAGTCGGCGTGATCTCTCTGCCGTACATCAGTAACTATACCGATTTTGAACCTCTTGTTGCAGATGAAGAGGTAGAACTGCTCTTTATCAACTCGCCTGCTCAGGCGAGAATGTGCGATCTGCTTATCCTGCCCGGCTCCAAACGGGTCATCGAGGACCTGTTGTGGCTGGAGCATCACGGCTTTATGCCTCTGCTGCGCTCTGAAATGCAAAAAATCGTTGGCATATGCGGCGGTTATGAGATGCTGCATGAGCGTATCCTTGACCCTGAAGGCGTCGAATCCGACAGACCGTCGCTTGAAGGCATCGGGCGTATAAAAGGCGATGTGGTATTCAAAGAAAAGAAAATCGTCACCAAAGGAAGCTACACACTCTTTGGATGCGAAATCGAGGGGTATGAGATCCATAACGGGTATGCCGTGAAGATCGCAGTAGAGACCAAAAACTGCTACGGCACCTTTGTCCACGGGCTTTTTGATTCCGATACGTTTCGTTTCAAACTCTTTAGCACTATCAACCCCGAATACAGAGGCTACGATTTCAAAGCGTATAAACGCCGCAGCATCAGTGACTTTGCCGATTTTATCGATGCAAGTATTGATATGGATACGATCGAGAAAAGTCTCATGGAGAGTAACCTATGACCACTATCATGATCGCCCTTATCGCTTATGGTATCGATCGCCTGTTTGGAGAGTTTCGCTTTATAAAACACCCTGTGATCGTGATGGGTGATATGATCAGCTTTTTTGAAAAGCATTGTTATAAAGACTCTATTGTCCGAGGTGTGCTACTGGTACTTTTTGTCATCACACTCAATGCCTTTGCCGCCATGATCATTGAAAGCTATTTGGCACTGCTGCCGGCACTTATTACGATGATCGTTTCAGCAGTGATTGCCTCGATGTTTATGGCTCACCGCATGCTTTATGACAGTGTCAATGCCATTCTTGCATCTGACGACAAAAAAAAGGCACTTTCGCAGCTTGTAAGCCGGGATACCCGGGAACTCAGTGAGAGCGATATCTATAAAGCTTCCATTGAGACCTATGCCGAGAATCTGAATGACGGGGTTATCGCACCACTGTTCTACCTGCTGCTCTTTGGGCTGCCCGGCATCGTCATTTATAAAGCGATCAATACACTCGATTCCATGGTGGGGTATCGTAACGTGCGGTATGAGAAGTTTGGCAAAGCTGCAGCGAGACTGGATGATGCGGCCAATTATATTCCCGCACGTCTGACGGCGGTGCTTATTTCGATTTTATCGCGTAAAAAAGGTCTGTTTGATTTTTATGCACAAGGCAAAAAACATGACAGTCCAAACGCCGGACACCCCATAACCGCTATGGCGCAAGCCCTGGATGTAAGACTCGGCGGTGATACCAGCTATTTTGGAACGCTGAAGAAAAAGCCATTTTTTGGCAGTGGCAGTGAGACCGTCACACCACGTCATCTGCAGGAAGCTCTGGCATTTCGAAACCGTATTGATCTTTCGGTGATGACCCTGCTACTTTTAACGACACTCTTTTATAAAGGACTTTCATGACAATCTACAACCTCTTTGATCACACCCCGGAATCACTGCCGGAGGGAAAAGCAGACTTTCTTTTGGCAGCTTCGGTAACGCTTACATGTAACATTGAGGGCATTTCGCAGGCAGGAATCCCCGGAAAGATGCCGCTCACTCCGACCCTTGATGCAGAGTTTCTCTCAACAGGCAGGGTCTTTAGCCTTGAGGATATCGCTGAGACCGCGACAGGTATCCCCACGCCGGGCCTGCTCACACGCGCTGTTCACACATTGGCGCCATTTAGCAAGGTGGGTATTTTGGATCTGGGTTTACAGGTAAAGCCTCAAGAGAGCGACATCTACAGCTTTGAAATCACCCCGGCACCCAGTATCAGCGATGAAACAGCTTTTGACGCCAAGAGTGTTTTTGAAAAAGGGCGGGAGTTTGGCCGTCGTTATGCGCTCAAAGGAGACTACCTGATTGTAGGCGAGAGCACCCCTTCAGGTACCACTACGGCGCAAGCTGCAGTGAGTGCGCTCGGTTTTGAAAACGCCGGGCTCTTTGCTTCCTCATTTAAACATGCTCCCCTTGCCATCAAAGAAGAGACCATTCAATACGCCCTTTCCAAGCTCCAAAACACGATGAATAGTTTTGAGAAGCTGGGGCATACGGCAGATAACATGCTGCTTTTTGTTGCCGGCTTCATTTTAGAAGCATCCCGCCGTTTTAAGATTGTACTTGGCGGCGGTACGCAAATGGCAGCGGCCCTTGTTATTGCAGACGTACTGGCACAAAAGCATCAGATCGATTTTGACCATAGCCATATTGCTCTGGCAACGACACACTGGATTGCAAAAGATGCGGCATCGAGCATTGTCAGACTTTTAGAGCAGCTTAGCTTCCCCATTAAAGCCTTTTACAGCGATTTTAGTTATACTGACGCGACAATTCCGGTACTTAAACTCTATGATGAGGGCGAAGCAAAAGAGGGGGTGGGTGCCGGTGCCGCACTGGCGTATGGTGCCATGCACGGTCTCACACAAGAAGCCATCACATGCAAGGTTGAAGCAATGATGCGAGGTGAAGCATGAAAACCCGTTTTACAAAAACCCTTTTTATCGGCGGTATAAAAAGTGGCAAATCGCGTCTTGCCGAGGCACATATTTTGAACGCGGCCGATGGCATCTGCACCTATCTTGCCACAAGTGAAGTGATCGATGATGAGATGCAACTGAGAATCGAGCGTCATCAGACACAGCGTAGCGAACGTTTTTTGACACGTGAAGAGCCGCTCGATCTGGCAGAGGCTCTCGAGAGCGTCACCATGCCGATACTCATAGAGTGTATCAGTATGTGGATCAATAACATGCTGCATTACGGCTTTGATGAAGAGGAGATAAACAAGCAGATAGATACTCTGTTGCAGATGGACAGGGAGATCACCTTTATTATTAACGATGTCAGCTCCGGTATCATTTCCGATAACGCTCTGGTGCGCCGTTTTGTCGATATCAACGGTATGGTTGCGCAACGTATCGCTTCAGAGTGTGACGCAGTCTATCATGTCGTTGCCGGGATAGGACAGCGTATCAAATGATGGCTTCCGTTTTCAAAGGATTGGTGCTGGCGATCAATATGCTTACGGCGATCCCTTTTTTCAAAGTGCATACTTTTGACAGGGGGATCAACGGTTATGCTGTGATGTTCTACCCTCTTGTCGGACTGATACTCGGCGCCTTGCTCTATCTGTTCTATACGATTGCCGGGATGTTTTTCCCTCAGGCACATGTTGCAGTCATGGTGCTTGTTCTGTGGGTGATGCTTACCGGTGCACTGCATTTGGATGGCTTTGCCGATACCGTTGACGGCCTTTATGTCTCCAAAGAGAGGGCCTTTGCGGTGATGAAAGACCCCAATATCGGTGCGATGGGGATGATCTTTACGGCACTTTTGCTTCTGCTCAAGGTATCACTGTTGATCCATCTGGAGCATGTTGAACTGCTGCCGCTGCTGCTGATGCTTTCACGTTACAATGCGCTACTTTGGATACGGTTTTATCCCTACCTCTCAACAAACGGCATCGGCTCTCTGGCCAAACAGGAGTTCACCACGACACAGCTGATGATAAGTTCTGTCATGGTGCTGGTGTGTGTCACGCTTTTTCAGAGTTGGGTTGTATGGCTTGCTTCATTTTTAGCGGCATGGCTGACAGCGCTGTTTTTTATGCGGCGCTACGGTGGATTTAGCGGTGACATCTACGGCTTTGGTATTGAAATGAGCGAAATAGTATTATTACATCTTCTGGTACTCTCCGTTCTATGAAAATCACATTAGTACGTCACGCAGAAGTTGAAGAGCGTTATCAGGGGTGTTACAACGGGCATATCGACATCGGCCTTTCGATAGAAGGAGAACGGCAGGCAGAGGCACTGCATAGGCACCTTGAACGCTCAAGTTTCGATGCCGTCTACTGCTCAGATCTGCGACGTGCTGTTGATACATTGAAATTTATCACGTGCGAACCCATCCTTACCCCAGAACTTCGTGAAAAATCCTGGGGACGTCATGAAGGGCTTCGTTATGAACAGATCACAGCGATGGAGCAAAAAGAATATGAAGACTTTTTTCAATGGATCAGTGTTTTGGACGGTGAATCGCTTGAATCGTTTCTCAAACGCATCGAGGCGTTTTTCATAAACGTAATGGAGAGGCCCTACAACAGTGTCTTGATAGTCACGCATGGCGGCGTCATGAAAGCCTTTCAGCATCTATTTTTCAATGTTGGGCTTGAGGAGGCATTTGGCTTGAATATACCTTATGCATCAATACTTGAATATGAATTGCATTAGCACAATCCGGGATTAACCTTAATGTCGGTATTCACTACACCTCCTCAGGGGTCTCTACGCCAATAGATAGAGCTTTTAGGTGAAATCCCTTTCGGGATGCATCTCTTCACACAAATAGGTTATAATCACTTATGTTAAAACTTATCCCGCAATGGTTTATCAGATATAAGTTTTTCAACTCCCTGCTTCTGGGATTGAGCGTGGGGGCGATCTTTACGATCTATACGCCCCTTGAACCCTCGGTCTACTCCCTTGGAGGCGTGGTACTCGCTGCAGGGATGCTGCTGATCGCAAGGCTCTATAGCTATATACTGAATGCCGAATGGTTTTTTCGTATCTCTCTCTTTGTAGAGATCATTCTTCTGCTGATCATGTGCTATTTCCTACTCCACCCCTATACCTATCAGACCGCATTGATCGTCTATGTGGGTTATCAGGCGACGTTTGTCTTCGGGAACTATCTGGTACGGGTGGAGACACTTCTGTTGGGGGAAGAGAGACTCCTGACACGGCTTGATACGGCAAAACAGACGGGGTACCTTTCGGGTATGGCAGTCTCCTACCTCTTTTACCGTCTGCTTGATCAATTCGGCATTGTTGAGAATCAGCCGCAGGTCTACTATCTCCATTTTATACTGATCGCAGTGGAAGTCGTCGTCATCCTCCTGATCATCAAAAGCTTTCAAAGGTCTTGAGGATGCCACAGCAGTTCACGATACACTATGCGTGCGCGAGTCTGGTCCCCGAACGGACCTCTCATGTGACAGCCATTGGTGTCTGCGATACTACGACCAAAAAGCTGACCACATTTTCTCTGGAGGATGCAGAGAAAACGCTTGGTGCCCAGTGTGATCGGGAAGCACTTGAGGCGCATCTGCTTAAAGCGTTTTTTGATTTCGTTGCCAGCCACTCTGATGCGGTCTGGATACACTGGCATATGGATAGCGTAGTGTATGGATTTGGGGTATTAAAAGAAAGGTTTGAAATGAGTTGTGGCCAGGGGGCACCGGAGATCACCGCCACACTTAACCTGCCTGATAAGATCTTTGAAACAATGCAAAATCATTGTCCTGAGTATCCCAAGCTCTACCAACTCTTTCAAGAGAATGGAATCAATGATCATGCGATCCTTACAGGCAGGGAGGAGGCGGCATCTTTCGCTGCCGGAAATTATGCAGCGATCATGCATTCGAGCAGGGCCAAAGCAAAAGCATTGGCTGCGTTGTATGAGAAACTTCAGGATAACAGCCTGGTTCTCTCCTGCAACAGATCGGCATTGAAGTTGTGGGCAGCGGGCTTTCTGATCATTGTTTCGGCGATAGTCTATATGTTGCTAAAGGGAGTGTAAGTATGGAGATAGGAGTTGCGTTTATGATCAAAAAGTTCATCGCCTGGCTGCTGATGCCGATGCCGCTAGGGATGATGATGCTTTTCACTGCGCTGTGGCTGCTGCATCGTGGCAAAAGCAGAAGGGCAAAACAGTTTTTTATGGGAGCCATTGTATGGTTTGGCGTGGTCACCCATGCGCAGATAAGCAGCCTGCTGTTGCTGCCTTTGGAGTCTCAGTATGAAAAGATCGAGAAGATTCCGGCAGAGATAGAGTATATTCTGCTTCTTGGCGGAGATAAAGAGAGACGAGCCTGGGAAGCGATACGGCTCTACAGGAAGATCGAAGGAGCCAAGATTGTCACTTCAGGGTACTCGATGCATGACAGGCTTTCAGATGCCTATAAAGCCTCCAAGCTACTGATAGAAGCAGGCGTACGACCTGAAGATATCATGATGCAGGAGGATGTCAAAGATACCAAAGAGGAAGCAGCGAAGATGAAAGAGCGGGTAGGTGACAGACCGTTCCTGCTTGTCACTTCAGCCTATCATATGCCAAGAAGCATGATCCTCTTTCAGCAGGAGGGGCTTTCTCCCATTCCTGCACCGGCAGACTTCAATGACAGGGGAGAGGACAGCATCTGGTCTCTGTTCCGGGCGAGACATTTGGAAAAAACAGAAAGAGCGGTGCATGAGTATATCGGGTTGCTCTGGGTCTATTTGAGAGGGAAGGATTAGTATATGACTTATAAAGAATGGTTTGAATCCCATGCCGAAAAACATCGTGCGATCGTAGAAAAACTTGGAGATCTCAGCGATGAGGAGCTGATACGTTATTTCAGGTTTGAGAACATGGTGAAGAGGGAGCCGGAGTTCTGTCCGCTTTATAAAACAGCAACAAAGTGTCATGAGATGGAGGTGCTCAACTGCTATCTGTGCGCCTGTCCCAACTTCAGGTTTGATGATGCGGGAATGAAAAAGGTGGAAGGGAAAACACTCTTTTCTACCTGTGCGATCAATGCGAAAGAGGGGAAGCAGTTCGTCTCTGAGGAGGCGATACACCAGGACTGTTCCGGGTGTAAGATACCGCACAGAGAGGCGTATATCCGGGAACATTTTTCAAGAGATTGGCGCGAAATCATGAAGCACTCAGATCAATCTTCGTCTAACTCAGGTTAAAAAAGTATAATACAACAACTAATTTATTTTGTATATTCAGGAGAGTGATATGGCTATCAATACAGTAGCAGATATGAACGAATTTAAAGCGCTTGTAGTGGATATTGAGGCGCAGGAAGGCTATAGAAAACCTGTCGCATTCGCTATCGCCAGAGTAGACAGAGGGCAGAAGAACGCAGAGAAGATCCTTCAGGCTAACTTCGGTCTGATCAACTGGAACGAGAACTTCGGTTCGGCGGCGGTATTTATCAAATCGCTCCAGGAAGCAAAGTGTGAAGTGGATTGCAGCGGCAGTGAGTTTGTTGCAACGATCAATGAAACCTTCGTGAGCAATGCAATGGCTGCATTTGCTCCGCTTGTTGCCGAGGCGACGGGTGATGCGCATAAAAATATCCAGGTGATCAAGACACTCAGCAAGATGGGTGATATCGGCAAAGATTTCAGAATCGTATTTCTCTTTGAAGATGCCGCGCCGCAGTCGGTGGAAGCGGTATACCTCAAGCTCTATGCGCTCTCACTCAGCAAAGCGCCGCTGAGAGGGGTCAACCTGAACGGTGCATTCGGTGTTCTTAGCAATGTCGCATGGGTTGGCAATACACCGTATGAGCTTGATTACCTCAGAGAGAATGAGATCGAGATGAAACTCAAAGGAACCTATCCTACCGTTGACAGTGTGGACAAGTTCCCGAGATATCTACAGCATGTGATCCCTGCGGATAATACACGTATCCTTGAGGCTTCCAAAGTACGTATGGGCGCACAGCTTGCAGCTGGTACAACGGTCATGCCGGGTGCATCCTATATCAACTTCAATGCCGGTACACTCGGTCCGGTGATGGTGGAAGGACGTATCTCAAGCTCTGCAGTCGTCGGTGCAGGTTCGGATGTAGGCGGCGGTGCGAGCATCCTTGGCGTACTTTCCGGAACGGACGGCAATCCCATCACTATCGGCGAGAACACGCTTCTTGGGGCAAACTCTACCTGCGGTATCCCTCTGGGTGATGCATGTATCATCGATGGCGGCCTTGCGATCTTCGCAGGGACGAAAGTCAAGATCGCTCCGACAGAGCTTGAGAAGATCAGAGCGGCAAACCCGGAAGCAAACCTTGAGTCCAAAACAACATTCAGGGCGGATGAGCTTCAGGGACTGAACGGGCTTCACTTCAGACAGGACTCTACCACGGGTGAGATGATCGTAAGAAGAAGCACAAGGGAAGTGAAGCTTAATGAAGCGCTGCACTAAGCCTTTTCCCCACCTCATGGTGAGGTGGGCTATATAGAAGAGTACAAACGATTGTATTCTTCTATGTATTTTATGTGAGGATCAAACAATGGATGAAGATAAGATCGTAGAGAAAGTATGTCTTCTGGCACTCTTTAAAAAACGTCCTGGAGAGACACTGAAAGATATTCAGGCAATGCTAGTGGATACAGGAATGTTTGATATGAAAGAGTGCAAGAGGGTTTTCAAGGAACTGAAAGCTGAGAAGTACCTCTCGGAGACCAATGAGCTTACACTCAAAGGTATCATGGAGGCTAAAGATGCCGAGGAGATGTTTAAACAGCCATGAGAGTCGATAAATGGTTAAGTGCGGTCAATGTCGTCAAACGCCGTACGGTAGCGACAGATATGCTGAAGTCCGGAGTAGTCTATGTCAACGGTATACAGGCAAAAGCTTCGAAAAATGTCGCAGTAGGCGACAAGATCACGATAGAGTATCTCAAGGGGGCAAAATCCTATGAAGTGCTCAAGGTACCTGCAACCAAGACGATCCCGAAATCTCAGAAAGAAGAGTATGTGAGAGAGGTTGAATGAAAGCAAAGTAGTTTGCTTTCGTCCGATAAAAACCAAAGTGGTCGGAACGAAGTGTAGCCACGAAGGCTGGAAAGGAGATGGAGTGAGCAATAAAGAACAGTTTGAAAAGCTATTTAATAATGAACTGACTGAGGCTGAAGCGCGTCAGTTCCTGATCGAACTTTATATTAAGGGCGAGAGTGCAGAGGATATCGCTGATGCAGCAGCGGTGATGAGGGCACACTCTATCAAGGCACCGTTAAGCGATGCGTTGAAAGAGAGAGCCATTGATATCGTAGGTACAGGCGGAGATGAGAGCGGAAGTTTTAATATCTCCACAACAACCTCTCTGCTCTTGGCAGCAATGGGGCATGTGGTCGCCAAGCATGGGAACCGCAGTGTTACTTCGAAATCGGGTTCAACAGATGTACTTGAAGCGCTTGGCCTGAAACTGGACCTGACTCCGGAAAATAAGATCAAGATGCTCGAAGAGACAGGATTCTGCTTTTTCCCGGCAACCGATCACCATCCGGCGATGAAATATATCATGCCGATCCGTAGGTCGATCCCTCACCGTACGATTTTCAATATCCTCGGCCCGCTTTGCAATCCTGCCGGTGCCCAGAAGTATCTTCTGGGTGTTTTTGATCCGATCTTTGTGCGCAGGATCGCCGAAGCATTGGTAGAGCTTGACGCAAAAAGGGCTTTTGTCGTGAGCAGCCAGGATTGTATGGATGAGATTGGACTTGCAACCAATACGAATTTTGCTTACCTGGAGTCCGGACGGATCATCGAAGGGGAGATAAACCCTGAGATCTATGGCATAAAAAAAGCGCCAAAAGAGGCGATACTCGGTGGAGATGCTACCCGCAATGCAGAGATCATCAGAGATATCTTTGCCGGGACAGAAAAAGGTCCTAAGAGAGATATTGTGGTACTTAATGCAGCCTTTGCGCTCTTTGTAGACGGCAAGGTACGCGATGTCAGAGAAGCGATAGCACAGGTAGAAGCGATACTTGACAGTGGTACGGCATACGAGCATCTTGTGCGTATGGCAAAGATCAGCGAACAGCTGAGCAGTAAGTAGAAAAGAATAAGGAGCAAGGAGTAGTGAAAGAGATTGTTGCTTCGCTTGAAGAGCTTGAGACTATTGTTGATTATCTCAATGAAGTGCTGCCATCCAATGCAGTCGTGTTCCTGCGCGGTGACCTGGCAGCGGGCAAGACGACCCTCACCCAGGCGATCGCAAAGCAGAGAGGGATCACAGGTGATGTCACTTCTCCGACCTTCTCTCTACAGCACTGTTACGGCGATGATCTCTATCATTATGATCTCTATCGGCTGGACCATGAGGCGTTCATGCAGATGGGCCTTTATGAAGAGTTTGACAAACCGGGATGGCATATGGTAGAGTGGGGAAGCGATGCACTCAAAACTTTTTTAGAGTCTGCGGGGTACCATGTGACGATGATCGAGATAGAACCCGCCGGAGATGCCAGAAAATACAGGATCATAGACTAATGCATAGACTTGAAGCGAAAAACCTTGCAAAGACGATCAAGAAAACCAAGATCGTGCACGATATTTCATTGACGGTCAGAAGCAAGGAGGTCGTTGGGCTGCTGGGACCCAACGGGGCAGGGAAGACCACCTCGTTTTATATGGTCTGCGGACTGACAGGGGCCACGGAGGGGGAGGTATTCCTTGACGGGGAGAACATCACCAAACTGCCTCTGAGTGCAAGGGCCAAACTCGGCATCGGCTACCTCCCTCAGGAGTCCAGCATCTTCAAAGACCTTACGGTGGAAGAGAATCTGCTCATAGCCGCTGAAGCATTGGGAATGGAGCAGGAGAAGATACAGCCCCGCATCGAAAAACTGCTTGAGATCTTCAATATCGAACCGATAAGAAACCGCCAGGGTATCCGCCTGAGCGGGGGTGAGAGAAGACGCGTGGAGATCGCGAGGGCTTTGGTGGGAGAACCGAAGTTCCTGCTGCTTGATGAACCCTTTGCGGGAGTTGATCCTATCGCTGTACTCGATATCCAAAACATCATCAAGCAGCTCGTGGCACTGGATATGGGTATCCTGATCACGGATCACAACGTCCGTGAGACCCTGGGTATCTGTGACAGAGCCTACGTGATGCGGAGCGGCGAGATGCTTGCCAGCGGTACAAGCGATGAGATCGCCCATGACGAGAATGTCAGAAAATACTACCTGGGTGAACACTTTATATTTTAGGCAGCAGAGAGTAAGTAACAGGGAGCAGTTTTTTCCTGTTATTGCCGACGCTGATCGGAAATCCGGAGATTCATGGACTCTGATGTGTGGATTCTCGGGTGCCCGCCAGATGCGTTTTGTGTGCAAGCCCAAAAATGACGATAAGGATAAGGTTTGAAGCGCTCAGAGATAAAAAAACAGCTTGATCTGGAAGTAGCATGTCGCAACACGGCTTCTGAGCTCTGCTATGAAAAGCCGGATCCTCTCTTTGTCGCACAGAAATACCAGGATGAATCGATTGCACTGGTCTGCGCACTTTTTGCCTATGGCAATGCCCATCTGATCATTAAATTTTTAGAAAGTCTGGATTTTTCTCTGCTCGATGAGAGCGAAAGCCGGATAACAAAAGCCCTCTCATCACACTACTACCGGTTTCAGAAAAATGACGATGTGGCGGCCATTTTTATCGCCCTTAAACGCCTAAGAGAGATAGATACTCTTGAAAATATATTCTATCAGGGGTATCAAAAAGAGGACAATCTCCTCGACGGGCTCTGGTCATTGATACGGGCGATACGGGAATGCTATCCGCTTGAGAGCTACGGCTACAATTTCCTGGTGGGAAAACCGCCCCGAAGCCTCTCATCGGCAGGCACCTATAAACGCTATCTGATGTATCTCAGGTGGATGGTACGCAAAGACACCCTGGATATGGGACTTTGGTCGAAAATAGATACAAAAAATCTTCTGATGCCTCTGGATACGCATACCTTTCATGTGTCACGCAAGATAGGGTTGCTGCAGAGAAAAAGCTGCGATATGAAAGCGGCGATCGAACTGACGGAGAGGCTGAAAAAGTTTGACCGGAATGATCCGGTGAAATATGATTTTGCGCTTTACAGGCTGGGGCAGGAAAAATTGGTATGAATCTTTGAGCGAATCCAGAAATTTCAATGATTCGTTATTCTCAATACCGTATCGAAGTCCGGCATGACAGATTCAGAATCTCTCCAGGTGGGTACAGTGTTCTGAGCGAGATGGTGTGAATAGACTACACACTTCACTTCTCACTCCAAAGAGTGTGCTCCCTCAGCCCCTGAACGAGGCAATTTTAAGTTCAAAAAAGGTATAATCCACGCAATAATTTACGTAAGAGGATGTTTTATGGAAGGTATTTTTACTTACCTGGGTGCGATATTCGGGCACGGGCAGATGCTGTTTGTTTCTCATATGATCTTGGTTGCAGGGATTGTCCTGCTTATTGCAAAGATGGCTACAAAGAGCCTTAGGGCTGTACCGGGCGGTACACAGAATGTCATGGAGGCATATCTTGGGGGTGTGATCTCTATGGGTACGGATGTACTGGGTGAAGAGAATGCGAGAAAATACCTTCCGTTGATCGCAACGTTGGGTCTGTTCATCTTTACTTCGAACATGATCGGTATCATTCCCGGATTTGAATCTCCGACTTCAAACATCAATATCACTTTGACGCTTGCAATGATCGTTTTCTTCTATTACAACTTTGAAGGTATCAGAAAGAACGGTGTGGTTCACTACTTTGCACACTTTGCAGGCCCGGTAAAACTACTTGCTCCGTTGATGTTCCCGATCGAGATCATCTCACACCTTTCCCGTATCGTTTCACTCAGCTTCCGTTTGTTCGGTAGTATCAGAGGGGATGATATGTTCCTGTGGGTACTTTTGATGCTGACACCATGGATCGTGCCTTTGGCGCCATTCTTCCTTCTTACGGTAATGGGTGTGCTTCAGACCTTTGTCTTTATGATCCTTACTTTCGTTTACCTTGCAGGCGCAGTAGCGATCGAAGAAGACCACTAAGAATCCTTTTACGATGAGACTCAGAGAAAAACCGCTCGGTTTTATCATCAATTTTTTTCTAGGCATTGCATGGGCTTCGGTGTTCATCGGTGCCGTTACCCCGTTTTTTTCATTTTTTCATACCGGTATCTTTGAGGCGTTTTTCTTCGCTGTGATAGGCGCTTTGCCTGGTTTGGTGGCGATCCTGCTGCTGGAACATATTATTACGGTCAAAGAGAAACACGATGAACTCAGAAAGCAGACCAGGCTTTTGGAACAACTTCTGGAAAAAATGGATCAGCAAATACCGAAAGAGCAGTGATGCTCTCTTATGCGATTACCGACCCCTCAACGTTCTCTTCCGACCATCCGGATATTTATCTCTCGCATATCGACGGGAAAGCCGATATGGTGCTTTACCGTGACAAACAAAACGACCGCTACAGAGAAAATGCCAAAAGATTTGTACGCGCCGCCAAGGCATACCCCTTTGATAAAGTATTGCTGCACAATGATACCCTCCTGTCAAAGGATTTGGAAGCAGACGGTGTACACCTGAGCAGTGACCGTATCGAAGCGATACCTTTTGCAAAACAGAAGGGATTGTTTGTCATTATCAGTACCCATACTCTGGATGAAGCGCAAAAAGCTGAAAAGCTGGGGGCAGATATGGTGACCTTCAGCCCGATCTTTGATACACCGGGCAAAGGCGCTCCCGTAGGCCTCGAAAAATTAAGCGAAGTATGCAGTGCTGTTAGTATTCCTGTGATAGCATTAGGGGGTATTTTGACACCGGAACAGATCCGTGCGTGTCAGGAAGCCGGAGCAAAGGGATTTGCTTCAATACGGTATTTCAAACCAACAGAGGATGACGAATGGAAGAAGTGAAAGATTATCAGATCAAAGAGCTGAAAAAGCGTATTTTTATCTCAAATCTCAAGGCCTGGATCATCGGTATCATACTCATCGCCGAGATCGCATTTTTTGCGATGTATTTTTCAAAATCGGGTATGTTCAAAAAACCGGTAATGGGGGATAATAAAGTAGCTGTCATCTATTTTGACGAGATGATCACAGAGCAGTATACAACCAGGGTCATGGAGAAGATGGACGAGGTGCGTAAAGACAAGAACTTCAAGGAAGTACTCTTTGTCATGGGTTCCCCGGGAGGATCTCCGACGGCGAGCGAGGAGCTCAGCGAGTATCTCAAAGCCTATCAAAAAGACAAGAATGTCACGATGTATATCGGAAGTATCGCTGCAAGCGGCGGATACTATATCGCTTCAGCGATCAAGCCGCTGCACGCGAACAAAAATGCGATCGTAGGCTCTATCGGTGTGATCATGCCGCACTATAATATCGGAGAATTGGCAGAGAAGATAGGGGTAGAGGAGGACAACCTGGCAGCCGGGAAGTATAAACAGCCTCTCTCCTTTTTCAGAAAAGTCGAGGGTGAGGAGAAGAAGTATATCGAAGATCATCTTCTGCTTCCTACCTATGAGAATTTTATCAATGCGGTGGTTGAAAACAGGGGAATAAGCAAAGAAGAGCTTCTGCCGTTTACCGAAGGGAAGATCTATATCGCCAATGCGCCTGAGATACAAGGAGTATTGGTAGACAAGATCACTTCGCTCTATCAGATCAAAAAAGAGATCCGTCAGAGACTGGGAGAGAAAACAGTAAAGTTTGAGACGATCGACATGAAAGACAAACCCTCTTTCTTCCCAAAAGTCCAGGTGGATATGGGGATGGAGAAACTACTGAACCAGCTCAGCTACAGACAATAACTGACTTACGGGAGCGTCATTCGGCTCTCCCGTAAACTCCCTCAAATAAGCAAATGGGTATAATATTTACGATTATAAATATGAACTATTTTTATAAGGAATCTCCCGATGTTTGAAACCGTTATCGGTCTTGAAGTACACGTACAACTCAATACAAAAACAAAACTTTTCTGTTCCTGTGCAACCAGCTTTGCTGAACACCAAAACTCCAACACCTGTCCTACCTGTCTGGCGCTTCCCGGTGCACTGCCGGTCGTGAACAAGGAGGCGGCGATCAAAGCGATGCGTTTCGGCTATGCAGTCAATGCCGATGTGCAGCACAGCTCGAACTTTGACAGGAAATCCTACTTCTACCCCGACAGCCCGATGGCCTACCAGATCACACAGCTGCATAACGCGATCGTGCAAAATGGTGAGCTATTTATCGATCTGGAAGACGGTACGCAGAAAAGAGTAGGGATCACCCAGGCGCACCTTGAAGCGGACGCAGGAAAAAATATGCATGAAGGCGACCACTCAAAGGTGGATCTCAACCGTGCAGGTACCCCGCTGCTTGAGATCGTCTCCGCACCGGATATGAGAAGTTCTGACGAGGCTGTAGCCTATCTCAAAAAGCTGCATGCAACGGTACGTTACCTTGATATTTCGGATGCGAACATGCAGGAGGGTTCTTTCAGATGTGACGTCAACGTCTCTATCCGTCCGAAGGGGCAGGAGGCGTTCGGAACCAGAGTAGAGATCAAAAATATCAACTCATTCAAATTCGTTGCGGCAGCGATCGCGTATGAAGTACAGCGTCAGATCGAAGCCTATGAGGATGGCGTATACGACCAGGAGGTGGTCCAGGAGACCAGACTCTACAACGTGGCAGAAGGCGTAACGAAATCGATGAGAGGGAAAGAGGAAGCAGCAGACTACCGTTACTTCCCGGATCCCGATCTCCGTCCGTTGGTTGTAACAGAGGAAATGGTTGCAGAGGCGAAACAGATCCCTGAGTTGCCGGATGAAAAGGCAGCACGTTATATTGAAAAACTGGGTATAAAGAAATATGATGCACTGGTGATCACTGCAGACAAAGAGATGGCCTACTACTTTGAAGAGATGCTGGCATGCGGTGCCAATGCGAAGATGGCAGTGACGTGGCTGACATCTGAGCTCTTGGGACGTTTGAACAAAGCAGGTTTCACGATAGAGAACGCTCCGGTAGATGCGAAAACATTGGGTACCCTGGTCTCCAGGATCGCCGATGATACGGTTTCAGGGAAAGGTGCCAAAGATGTCCTGGACTACATGATGGAGCATGATAGCCGTGATGTGGATGCGATCATTGATGAGTTGGGATTGGCGCAGGTGAGCGATGACGGTGCCATCCTGGCAATTATCGATGGGATCCTTGCGGCAAACCCGGAAAAAGTCGCTGAATACAGATCCGGTAAAGAGAAGCTTTTTGGATTTTTTGTCGGCCAGACGATGAAAGCAAGCAAAGGTTCGGCAAACCCGGCAAAAGTAAACGAACTGCTCAAAGAGAGGCTGGGCTAGTAAATCAGGTACCGTCTTTGGTGCCCAAAAGGGGATGGTAATGCATGATCTGATACTGAAACTTTCCCGAATGATCGACAGCTCGGTCCGATATCAGAGGACAAAATTTTTTTTCAGGTCACTACTCAACGATATTAACTATCCCTATAAAAAGTACTTTGACTGGTTTATGATTGTCCTGATACTGATTTCGATCACGATACTGATTTTAAGCAAGTCAGGAAGGCTGCCGGAGTGGCTGGTCAATGTAGACTTTTATTTTATTACTGCAGTCTTTGCTTTGGAGTATCTGCTCAGAGTTTGGGTAAGTCAGGATACCCATAAGCACATCCTCGCAGCCGGCAAGATGGAAAATGCGGGGATCAGAGAGTACTACCTCGTGCCATTGAAAAAAAGGCTGGAATATCTTGTCTCCCTGCCTGCATTGATCGACCTCATTGCAATCTTTCCGAAATTCCGCATTATCAGGCTTTTGAAACTCTATCACTATCTGCATGGAACCTCAAGCCTTTTGAATGCATTGACAAGAAAGCGTTTTGAGTTTATCTTTCTGGGCTATATGCTTTTGGGTGTCACCTTCTCTTTCGGCACGGTTTTTTATATCCTGGAGTATGGGATCAACGAGAAGCTGGGAAGCTATCTTGATGCCATCTACTGGGCATTGGTTACCGTATCGACGGTGGGATACGGGGATATCTCGCCTGTGACCGATACGGGGAAGATCATCTTGATGTTCGGGATTATTCTGGGGATCGCGATGATCTCATTTGTCACCTCCGTGATGGTATCGGCATTTTCGGAGCGATTTGATGAACTGCGCAATGCAGACAATATCAACCTCGTCTCCAAAATAGAACGTGCAGTGGTCATCAACGGGTATGGACATCTGGGATGACGATCGCCAATAAACTGCGTGCAGGCGGTCAATATGAACCGGTGATCATTGAAAATGATGAGGAGAAGGTTGCGTTTGCCAGAGAAGAAGGCTACAAAGTGATCCGCGCTGACGGGTCCAACGCCAAGCTTGTTGCGGATATCTACAAGGCTGACAATATTGCAGCCATGCTGACGCTGAAAAGTTCTGATATCGACAACATCTATTTCATCCTGAATGCAAAGTCGGTGCACTCCGATGCGGTGATCTATGCACGGATGAACCAGCATAATCTCAGAAGGCAGTACCTGGCGACAGGGGTGAATGGGGTACTTGAACCCTATGACGTGGTCGATTCCAAAGCATTGGCCTACCTCCAACGCCACCATGAAGAGAACAAGAAAGGGATCATCTTCTTCGGATATACACATAAGAGCAAACATCTCTGTCA
Source organism: Sulfurovum sp. (assembly GCA_028684885.1). Lineage (GTDB taxonomy): Bacteria > Campylobacterota > Campylobacteria > Campylobacterales > Sulfurovaceae > Sulfurovum. Next base: position 19,106 of record JAQUFB010000010.1, read on the forward strand.
GATGCTTCGCAAGGAGGATATCGAAGTGACGATCTATGAGACTGAGAGTGAACGCTATGAGGGGGCAAAACGTGACGGATTTGTCAATGTCGTGCAGGTCGACGAAGAGCAGCATGAGTACCTGGAGCATATGAAACTGCTCAAAGGGTATATCGTGGTATGTGCAATGACAGAGGATGCCTTGAATGTATACTATACGATTTCCCTGAGGTCAGGCGGTTTTGAGGAGGAGATCGTGGCACTCTCTGACAGCAAAGACTGATCCTCGCGGGTGTGAGCAGGATATTTGACATGTATGATGAGAGTGCAGAGCGTTTTATAGAGTTCATTGATAAAAAGGAGAATAGATAAATGAAGTTGGCTGTTATCGGAGCAGGAAAATGGGGACTTGTTATTACAAAACGCTATTTGAACAAAGTCCAAATAGCTACGTTACCACTGGGGTGGTTTACGATGCGGCATTTAGTGCCTTACTTGCACTGCGATTTAGTCGCTTGTCAGCAGCCGGCTCATACAACTAGTTGCATTTTATTTAAAGTACTTGAAAAAGGATACAAGATATGAAACTAGCTGTTATCGGAGCGGGAAAGTGGGGACAAGCACTCTATCATGCATTTTCAGAAAAGAATGAGGTGGTGATCACCTCACGGACGCATAAAGATATCCCTCATTTTGTTCCCGTTGGGGAGGCTTTGGAGTATGAATACCTGGTGATCGCCATACCTGCCCAGGCGGTGCGCGGATGGATGGAAGAGAATTTTGTGGATAAAGGACAGAAAATTCTGGTAGCGGCAAAAGGGATAGAGACGGAAACCGGATCCTTTCTCAATGAGGTGTACGGGGAGTTTGTCGATGCAGAGAGGCTTGCGTTTATCTCGGGTCCCTCTTTCGCAGCGGAAGTGCAGCAGTCGCTCCCTACGGCACTGGTGATCAGTTCGACCAATCTGGCACTGGCGCAAACCTATGCGGATGCACTGCCCGAGTATATCAAAGGATATGTCAATGATGATGTCATCGGTGAAGAGGTGGCTGGAGCCTATAAAAACGTGATCGCCATCGCCGGCGGTGTATGTGACGGGCTGAAGCTGGGCAACAACGCAAGGGCGGCACTGATCTCACGGGGACTCGTGGAGATGACACGTTTCGGAGAGGCATTCGGTGCGAGAACAGAGACCTTTTTGTCGCTGGGGGGTGCGGGTGACCTCTTCCTGACAGCCAGCTCCACGCTCTCCAGAAACTACCGGGTGGGGATCGGTCTGGCCCAGGGGAAAAAGATCGAAGATATCCTGGCGGAGCTCGGAGAGGTTGCCGAAGGGGTGCCGACCGCCAAAGCACTCTACCTTTTGGCAAAACAGAAAAAGATCTACCTTCCGATCGCCAAGGAGGTGTATGCGATGGTAGAAGAGGGGAAAGATCCGCGTCAAAGTGTGAAGGACCTGTTGGGATAGCCTCTTTTTTTTGGTACACTTGAAAGAGAGGTTTGTCCCTTTGACCGCGTAAATTTTTAAAAAGGTTGTATCCGATGCCATACAGAGCGATTGTGATTTTATTTTTTTCCCTGATAATGCTCGGCGCTGATGAGGCAGAACTGCCCACTCACGAGATCAGGATCACAGGCAATACAACCCATGACCATTCCACACTCTATGAGGCCCTCAACGTGCAGACAAAAAGTTTCTGGCAGTTCTGGAAGGAAGATAGGCCGAGGATCTATGACAAACTGCTGCCGACCATGGAGCAGTCGCTGCAGAGCTTTTATGAGTCCGAAGGGTTCTATGATGCCAAGTTTGACATCAAGGAGACAAATACGACACTTACTGTTGACATCACAGAAAATACCCCCGTGCGCATTAACGAGATCAACATCACCAGCGATTACGATATCTCCCCTTATATCACACTCAAAAAAGAGGAGCGCTTCAGGGCAGAAAAATTCATAGAGATCAAAAACCGTATCATAGAGGCACTGCTTGCAGACGGTTATTGCAGTTATGACCTGGATACAAAAGCGTACGTAAGTCTTAAATCGTATAAAGTGGATCTGAAATACCATCTGAAAAAAGGCGATATCTGCCACTTTGAAAAGAGCTATATCAAAGGGCTGGAGAGTATCGATGAAGAGGTGATCCTCTCCCGCATCACAGCCACGGAGGGAAGCAGGTTTGACCCGGAGCGTATCAAAGAGAGTTATGCCAATCTCTATCAGCTGGATGTTTTTGACAGTGTGATGATCAACTATGACCGCAAGCTTTACAATAAGATCCCGGTGGATATCACGCTGAAGGAGACGCAAACTCCGTATCATCTTGAAGCCGGTCTGGGATATGACACCTATGTCGGTGCACGTGCCCATAGCACCCTGGTCAAAAAAAATTTTATGGGCAATGCGCAGAAACTGACACTCAGGGCGATGTGGTCGCAAAAAGAGTATCTGGCCAGCATCGACTTTTTTAAACCCGCGTTCTTTGACATATGGGGTTACCCGATCGATTTTATGTCAAAAGTCGGATATTCCAATCTGGAGTATCCCGGTTTTACGGAAGAAAAGAGCTATATCAGGGTTGCTCTGGGCTATCAGAGGGAGAGATGGAGACTCAGAAGCGGGATTGCGCTTGAATATATTGATATCCAACTTCTTGACAACCTCAAAGACGATCAAGAACTGCAGCAGGCTGTCAATGAGGGGGATTTTTTGCTTTTCTATCCCTATATCGATCTGATCTATGATGCAAGAGATGACAAGATGAACCCTAAAAAAGGTTACTATCTTGCCTCTTACCTGGAGTATGGCCTCCCCTACAGCCAGGATGCGAGCACCTACCTGAAGATGCAGCTGGAAGGAAGATATATCCATAGTATCGACAAGCTTACTCTCGCAGCGGTTGCAAAAACCGGGGTGGTAGAGCAGTTTGACCATGAAGTACCGGAGTCCAAACTCTTTTTTGCGGGAGGGCCGTACTTTAACCGCGCCTACGGTTTTAGGGAGATGGGGGTGATCCTCTCTCCCACCAGTGATTCGATCGAAGGGGCTTCGACGATGCTCAATCTCATGCTGGAGGCAAACTACCCGGTTTGGGGCGATCTGTACGGCGCGGTCTTTACCGACAATACGATGCTGAACGAAGAGAGCTATGACTTTACAGGCGACATCATCACCTCCGCAGGAGTCGGTGTGCGTTATATGACGCCGATAGGACCATTTAAAATGGATGT
>JAQUFB010000010.1:22418-31905 GCA_028684885.1 Sulfurovum sp.
TTTCGGTGAGTGAACTCTCTGCACGGGCAGAGAGCATCATATATGCTGAAGAGAGATTGGATATCGATGCACTTGACTTCACTTTGGAATCGAATGTCACGGATATCAAACTGAGCGGAAGTTACAAGGGGAGAGAGGCCGATATCGTATCGCTCAGTATCAAGAAGGTCGATCTTCCTGCGATACAAAGATGGATATCGGGCCTGGAAAAAACCGAGCCGAACGCCAAAATCACTGTTGAGGAAGACGGCCGGCCATTTTATCTGCCCAAAACTATTCGTCTAGAGCAATTCTACCTGAATGCCAAACCCTCGCTCTTTGACCCGCTTCACCTGCAGAAATTTAACCTTGAAGGCAGTAGGATCAGGGTAAATCTTGAGGAGGAACTCATAGAGGAAGGCAATCTCTTCCTGGACGCACGGAGTAACCTGAGCAATATCCTCTATAAAGGGGTCGTTGAGGAGAATATCCTAACGGGTAAAATCGCTCTGAGTCCGCATAAAAGGCTTTTTGAACTCGCAGGGCTGCCTTTGAGAAGGGAGGCATTTGGCGATATCGTCATAGACCTTGCGGTGTGCGGATCATATATAGAGGCTGATGTGCAGGCTAGTGCAACACAGATACTGACCGGAAACAAGGGGGAGTTCAATATCGATATAGACTCCTTGGTATCGAAGGTTGAATACCGTTTTGAAGAGCAGAAGCTTCTCTCCGAGACGAAGTTGTTCCTCTCCACGCCGTATGCAAAAAATATTGCGTTGACCAACCAGCTGGTAATGGATGCAAATATGACCTACCGCGGGGAGATCTATGCAAAAGAGGTCTACGGTCTTGATGAGAACCTCACGGAGATTCTTCGTGATCTCAACGTCACCTATGAGGGGGATGAAGAGCGATTGGATGCCGCGCTGGATTCTGACCGGCTTGCGGGCAGCTTCGCGATGCAGGACTATCAAAAAGGCAGCCTGAAGCTAAAGACGAAGCAGGAGATTGAGATCTCGGCGATCAGGGAGCTTCCCGAAGCGCTGGAGGATGCAAAAGCAACTCTTGAAGTGGATATTCCTTTTGACCTCGATCAGAATAAAACGCTTCAGGGGTTCGCACTGCTCAGGTCAAACCTGGCCAATATCGATGCCGAGATCCATCTGGGTCAAACCCTTCATGTGAAGAGCAAAGCGATCATCCCAGAGGACTCTTTGCTCCGATCCCTGGATCCGAATGTACAGTGGGAGAAGCTTTCGTCTTTGAATATGGACCTGGCAGTGGAAGGCAACCGTTCCACTATCGACCTCTATACAGAAGAGTTAAACCTTAACGCGACCTATCGTGCGAAAGACCAAACCCTCAAAGGGGCATTTGAGAGCCTGCCTATGCATGTCACTTTTGACGGGAATCTGACGCAGGCTTTGAAGATCAATACCACGATAGATTCGCTTGCCTCCCTGCGTGATCTTGCGCATTCGTACTATACAATCGATACTTTGCCTCCGCTGGAGGGGAGTGCCGTGATCAATGCGGTGATCGATAGAGAAAAGAGGATCGATATCTCTCTTCGCTCACCTCAGATTCTCTATCAGGAAGATAGAAAAAACAACCAGATACTCAGTGATGTGGATTTGGATGTCACTGTGGAAGAGATGCAGATGACTCTGCAGCGTTATCAATTGACTTACAATAAGCAAAAATTTTATGCCACCAAACCTTCGGTCATCTTCATCAAGGAGGATGAGCTGCATATCTCCCCGCTGTGGGTGAATGATGCACTTGAAACCACCGGTATCTATCACCTGAAGAGCAGAGAGGGGCAGATCGATACCAAAGCAAATCAGCTGAAGGTCGAGCATGAGTGGGTGGACCTGGTGTCCGATATAGAACTCGCAACGAAACTCGATGGAAACTTCACGGATGTCAAAGGGGCGATCACACTGCAGGGAGGCGATATCCACTATGATATGAGTCAGCGTTCTTTCGCATCGGACAGCGACATTATCATCGTAGAGGAGCAAAAAGAGAGACAACCCAGCACTTTTATGGACAACCTGAGCATAGCGGTCAATGTCGAAAGCAAAAAACCCCTACGCTTTCAACAGGCAGATATCAATATCCAGGCAAATCCGAGCTTGATGCTTTATAAAGGGGTGAATGAACCCCTCATGCTTTTGGGAAGCATCGAACTGCTTGAAGGGGGAACCTATCTGTTTCAAGATAAGAAGTTCACGCTGGAAAAAAGTTATATCTATTTTACAGGCGATCCCAATAAACCGCTTGTGGAGATCAAAGCCCGACATCAGGCAGTAAAATATCTTATCACGATCACAGTAACCGGCACACCGGAGGCACCGAATATCAATTTCTCATCATCTCCAAGCCTTACACGCGAACAGATACTTTCTGTATTGCTCTTTGACTCTGAAGCGGGCGGTGACACTTACAGCGGTGCAGAGATGATGAAGATGATGGGGGGTGCCATGGCAAAATCCGCTTTAGCCAATGCTGGAGTCAAAATTGATCATCTGGTGCTTGGTGAAGGGAACAGTGTCGAGGTGGGTAAAAAGCTTACAGATGATATTATGATCATCTATATCAATGACGAGATACCAAGGGTTGAGCTGAAATATAGACATAATCGCAGTTTTGAGAGTGTCGTCGGAGCCAGCGGTGAGTCAAGCTCCTATGATATTATCTATACAAAGGATTTTTAGGCTGCGGAATGGCTGATGAAGCGTGGTGTTTATTTAAGCCTGCTGCTGTAAAATCTGGATCAGATATGAATGGTGAAAAAGCTAAAGCTGTTGCGAGGCAGAGATGGAGACGGGTTAGTGCAATGGCGCATAAGCATCAAGGAACGACATGAAAATATCAAAGAGCAAAAGTGCACTTGGCGTGCTGCTTGCCGTAGGGGTAGCGGTTTTTTTTATCCTCTCTTATACTGCATATGATTCGTATAAAGCCTATGAGCGTACACAGAAGAGTATGAATCTTGCATCCTTTTTGGAGCGTATCGAACTGCTGGAGGATACGTTAGAATTTGAACGGCTCAACAGTGTACTTTATCTACTGGGCAGAGAAAAGAGTGACGCGAAAAAATTGATGCAGAATAGACGTGATGTCGATATCGCATTGAAAAAATTTCAGGAATATATCCATGAGAGCGAATTTGGCATAGAGAACAGAGAGATTCAAATGATCAGTCATGCGCTGAAGCAGGTTAGGGAGGAGGTGGATGATTTCAAAGGCGACTACCATCAGATTCTCATTAAAGCATACCATGACAGGATATTCGGATATCTTCTGAAGATACTTCACCACATCGAGCCCATCGCATCATCCAAGAAGATATTGGAGAGTTATGGCGTTTATCTGCATATCACCAGACTCAAAGAGAATACCGTACTGGAAAATACATTGATCTCCTATACGCTGCTGGGATCACAGAAAATGAAGCGGGAGGATATGATAGCATGGAAAAAATTGATCAGCCAAGACCGGTTGCCTGATTATAGTACAGTCGGGGATACAGTATTGGCTTCCCGGCTTTCTGCTGCACTCTCTGCTGATGCCTATGAAGGTATTCTGGCAAAAGAGCGTGAAATGATCATGTATGAGTCCAACAGGGGAGGGTATGCTGTTTCATTGGTAGGCTGGCTGCATCAAATTGTCAGAAAGATGAATTATTTTACGCAGGTGCAATCCCAATTGCGTACCCATATGGAGAAGGCAGATGAGATAAGGAAATGGTGGACAGCAGGGTATGCCCTGGCTGCATCGATCGTATTGTTTGTACTGATGGTGCTTCTGATGAAGTTACTCAGATTGAGAAAAGAGAGACAGTTGCTTGAAGAGACGGTGAACGAGATAGAACTCCTGCTCACCAAAGATCAGCAAAAAGAGCTTCGTCATCTAGTCGAGAGCGGCAGGATGGATCATATCTATAAATTCCTGATCAGGACGATCAAAGATGCAAACCAGACCAAAGATCTTTTTTTGGCGAATATGTCACACGAGATACGTACACCGCTCAACGGAATCCTCGGATTTACCCAGCTGTTGAAAGAGACCGATGTTACAGAAGAACAGAGAGATTTTATCGCAACCATAGAGAGAAGTTCTGAACATCTTCTGACGATTGTCAACGATATATTGGATCTTTCAAAAATCAAAGCACAAAAGATGGTGCTTGAAAATATCCCGTTTGACCCCATCGAGCACTTTGAAGCCGCGGTTGAATCCTATGCGGCCAAAGCAGCTGAAGAGAATATCGATTTCAATATCTTTCTGGATCCGGAACTCCCGACGATGCTTATCGGGGATCCTACCAGGATATCACAGGTCATTGTCAATCTGCTGAGCAATGCGATCAAATTTACTTCCCAAAATGGAGAAGTGAATGTTGTGATCGAAAAAGTTGCGGAAACCAGCGGTGAGGTAAAAGTGAAATTTGCAGTCAGAGATACCGGTATCGGTATCTCGAGAGAACAGCAAACGAGGATTTTTGAAGCATTCGGACAGGCGGATATCAGTACCAGCAGGAAGTACGGAGGGACAGGTCTTGGGCTTTCGATCTCGGGAAGACTGATAGAGCTGATGGGAGGAAAACTAAATATTGAGAGTATAGTGGATGAGGGGTCCACATTCTATTTTACTTTAACTTTGACAAAATCGGCAGATGCCGGAAGAAGAGAAGTTGAAGATATGAGCGGTCTTACTGTTGGTATTCTGAATCCGCACATCGATGAGAAATATTTTAGAAACAGAAATTTAGAAGCCTATATCGCTTATACCGGGGCAAAGGTGGTACACTATACGGATGAGGAGCTCCTGAACATCAAAAAAAGCCGTTCAGGGCTTCCGGATATTCTCTTTGTTGACCATAAGCACCGGCAAAGAGAGGATGAGATGATAGAGTTTTTGGGGCTTGATACCAAAGTGGTTGTCATCTCAACGGGGGATCAGAAACAAACGCTGAAGCGATATGGGTCCCTGATCGATAGGATTCTCTATAAACCTGTCAATTTCACCAAAACACTCAAAGCGTTAAGCGATATAGAGGAACTGTCTGATACGCAAGAAAAGATTACATTTAAGCATCTGCATATTCTGGTTGCTGAAGACAATGCGATCAGCCAGAAGCTGATCACCAATGCTCTCAGTAGGCTTGGTATTGAGGTTACGATCGTTGAGAACGGGAAGGAGGCTTTTGAAAAGCGTAAAGATGATACCTACGATATGATTTTCATGGATATTGAAATGCCTGTGATGGGCGGGATGGAAGCCACTGCCAATATCCTGAACCATGAGAGAAGCATACGCCAAAAACATACCCCGATCGTTGCCATGACTGCAAATGCACTCTCCGAAGATCGGGCGAAATATATGGGTGCCGGCATGGATGGCTATCTTTCAAAACCGATTGAACTTACAGCCCTCAAAGCACTTTTAATGGAGTATTTTGAAGATAGAGCAGAGAAAACTGTCTAGAAAGGCTTTTCAGACAGTTTTCCCAAACCTTTTATTAGGAGAGTCTGTTTTTAAATTCCTCGTAGCCGAATTCTCGGACAACGTCTATTTCGCCGTTGACCCTCTCTATCGCGATACTGGGAAGCTTGATCCCGTTAAAGGTTGTAGCCTTGACCATGGTATAGTGCATCTGGTCTTCGAAGATAATCCTGTCGCCAATCTGCAGAGGCCCATCAAAACTGTAATCGCCCATGATATCCCCGGCCAGACAGGTATTGCCGCCCAGACGGTAGGTATAGGTCTTTTCACCTGCTTCACCCGCACCCCTTACATCGGCCCGGTAAGGCATGATGATGGTATCGGGCATATGTGCCTCGGCTGAGGTGTCGAGTATTGCAATATCAATACCGTTATGTACGATATCCAGCACCGTAGCGACCAGCGGGCCTGTCTGCCATCCTACGGCTTCACCCGGTTCGAGATAGACCTCGACATGATAACGTGACTTGAACTCCCGGATAAGGCTGATCAGTTTCTCGATATCATACCCTTTCCGTGTGATATGGTGTCCGCCGCCGAAATTGATCCATTTCATTTGGGGAATATACCTGCCAAACTTCTCTTCAAAGGCTTTCAGAACCCCTTCGAGTGCATCGCTGTCCTCTTCGCAAAGAGCATGAAAGTGCAGTCCGTCACACTGATCCAGGATAGTCTCATCCAGGTTCTCCAGTGTGGATCCCAGCCGTGAATAGAGACCGCAGGGATTGTAGATCTCTTTTGGCGCCTGCGAGAATTCAGGGTTGACGCGGATTCCCAAAGAGAGCGAAGGGTTGATCTCTTTTGCCCTCATTGCAAAGCGTTTGAACTGTGCAGGGGAATTGAAAACCAAGTGATGAGAAATGGAAGCGATCTCTTCGATCTCCTCCTCCTTGAAGGCCGGAGAGTAGGTATGGACCTCTCTGCGGAACTCCTCGTCAGCCAATTTTGCTTCATGCAGTCCTGAAGCACAGCATCCATCCAGGTATGCCCGAATCGTATCAAAGCTTTTCCAAAGGGCATAGCCTTTGAGAGCAAGAAGAATTTTTGCACCGCTTTGGACTTTTACCCTCTTTAAAAGCTCCAAATTCTGTACCAGCTTCTCTTCTTCAAGCAACCAGCATGGGGAAGGTAGTGATTGATAGTTTTTCTCTGTTTTTTGCATGGGAAATTATATCAAATTAATTTGTTATAATGACATATAGTGAAATAAATCAAAAGGATTCAAATGGCGGAGAGCGGGACAAAGGTGAGAAGGGCGGATGTCGCCTTTAATGAAAAAGAGATCAAGCTTGCTGTCACTATGATCGACAAATTAACGACACCGATAGAAGTCTTATACTTTCTGCTGGATCACAGAAGGCTCAATTCATTCGTGCTGATACTGGTATCGGCAGAGGATATCGATACTTATACGATATTGCAGAAGGAGAAACGTGAGACAGATCTGCTTTTTTCTCTGGGAGAGGAGTATGATCTCTATGCTTTATTGTGCCAGGAGACCAAAGTAGACGGCGGATATATGTTTGCAAAGCGTGTTGTGAATAGATTGGGTGAGGAGCAGGGAAGCTCGATCTACTGTACCGTATTGGAGGTGAGAACCACAACATACGATATTAAGCATATCATTTTCAGGGCATTGGAAACCTATATGAAAGCAAAACAGGAAGGCCTAGAAAGCGAGATTGTCATCAAAAGCACCAATTGAGGGGCTGAAACTCTATCCCTTAGCCTCATTTAAGAGAGTTTAAGGTACAATCGCGTCCATCATAATACATACCCATGTAGGTAAATTTAACTAAGGATATTCGGAATGAAAAGAACATACCAGCCACACAACACACCAAGAAAAAGAACACACGGTTTTAGAACAAGGATGAAAACTAAAAACGGTAGAAAAGTGATCAATGCCAGAAGAGCAAAAGGTAGAAAGAGACTTGCTGTATAAGTTTGACAGGTTAGTCACATCAGCTCGATCAAACATTTTACAAGGTTGAAAACCAGTAAAGAGTTTTCCGGAGTCTATCACCGCTCCAATTGCAGCTGGCATACACCTTACTTTGTACTTTTCTTTAAAAAAGAGAATGGCTACAAAGTAGGCTTTGTAGCCAGTAAAAAAATAGGAAATGCAGTTCAGCGTAACAGAGCAAAGCGTCTACTAAGGGCACATTTCATCGAAAATATTGATCTTCTTGTTTCTGGCAGCTATGTTTTGGTAGCAAAACCGGGGATTTTGGAGGCAGACTTTAAAAAGACAAGCAAAGCATATCTACATGCACTGAAAAAATGTGCTGCATTAAAATAATTTACATTATAATAGCTATTCAATTTTTTTACACAAGGGTATCACTTTGGAACAACCAGATCTTCAAAAACGACTTCTACTCGCATTAGCACTCTCATTTATCGTATTTATCGGTTATAGTTATCTCTTCCCGCCGCAGGCGCCTGTAAAAACAGAACAGACGCAAACAGTACAGACTTCGCCACAAACCCCGGCATTGGAAAAGAGTACAGCGAATACTGCACCGGCAGGAGAGACAAAAAAGGCTGTGAAGCATGCACCGCAAAGCAGTGTGACAGCAATCGCTACAATCAAGTCTGATGAGTTTATCATTACAATAGATGAGCTTGGGAATCTGGCTCAAATGGAGCTTCTCAAGGCAAAATACAGAACTGAAGATGGGGAAAACCTCAAGATATTAGCCAGTGATAAAGTGAAACCTTTACAGGTAAGATTCTCAGATACAAAAATCAATGAAGAGGCATTTACTACACCGTATGTGAATGAAGGTGCTTCTGAGGTAGATGTGACAAACGGCGAGAAAACAGTGACGTTGGTGCAAAGACTCTCATCGCTGACTGTAACCAAGAAGATCACCTTTAAACCGAGTGGTGAGTACAAGGTAGAGATATCGACATCCGCCGCAACACCATACTTTATCACTCCGGGCTACAGACCTGTTGCTGACCAATCAATGTATATGCTTGTAAGAGGTGCATTGATCAAGGGAGCGGATAATATCATCACAACAATAGAAGATGGCGATGTTGAAGGTCATGAGACATTTAAAAATGCGAAGATAGCTTCTGCATTTGATCGATACTATGCATCGCTCTTTTACAGTTTTGACCAAGGGATGAATGTATCTGTTATGGAAGAAGACGGGGGTGAAAACAACCCGCTGATCTTTGTCGAGGCCAATGGTGATGCTTCGCTCACAGGATATATCGGACCCAAAGAGTATAAAGTGCTTCACTCGATCAACCCGGAGTTGACTGATGCGATCGAGTTTGGTTGGTTTACGTTCCTCGCAACACCGTTTTTCAAAGTACTGCTTTGGATTAATGAGTATGTAGGAAACTGGGGTTGGGCAATCATTATCTTTACGATTCTCATCAAGATGATCCTTTTCCCTCTCTCCTACAAGGGTATGATGTCGATGCAAAAGCTCAAAGACCTTGCACCGAAGATGAAGGAACTTAAAGAGAAGTATGGAAAAGATCCTGCCAAAATGAATGCACAGATGATGGAGCTCTACAGCAAACATGGAGCGAACCCGATGGGAGGGTGTCTCCCGCTTCTGCTTCAGATCCCGGTATTCTTTGCACTTTACCGTGTACTTCTTAACGCGGATGAACTGCAGGGGGCTGAGTGGATCTTCTGGATCAATGACCTTGCTGTGATGGACCCCTATTTTGTTCTGCCTATATTGATGGGTGTCTCTATGTGGTACCAGCAGAAGATCACACCAGCAAATTTCACTGATCCGATGCAGGAGAAGATATTTAAGTGGTTCCCGGTGATTATGACGGTATTTTTTGTATACTTCCCGTCGGGACTCGTACTCTACTGGTTGATCAACAATATCTTTACGATCGGTCAACAGTACTATATCAATCACGCTTATGCGAAGCAAAAAGAATTAACAAAAGAAGCACATAGTAAAAAATAGGAGTGCTGATGAAAAAAATCAAAGCACCGACACTGGAA
>JAQUFB010000088.1 GCA_028684885.1 Sulfurovum sp.
TTTAGAATCAATCCTGTTGCGCACTCTGTTTTGGTGGACAAAGTGGATTCTCCGGCACCGCTGAAAGCCTCAGACTGGTCCTGGATAGGTACGCTGATGGGCTATATCGTGGTCTTTTTCTCAGGTTTTTTAACAGCCAAGAGTGTACAATGGCATAAGAAAGAGAAGGTTAAGACTGATCCATTCATCCAACAGATCAGCCAAACAAATGATCCCAAAAAACTGCTGAGCCTGCTGATCGCCGAAGACAGTAAGAAGTTTGCATCAGCCATAGAGAAGCTTGAAGCACATCTCTACAGAAAAAAACCGCTCGATCTCAGAGCGATAAAAAAGGAACTCAATGCATAAGAAGATAGAGGTACTCAAACAGGAACTCTCCAAAGCCGTCATCGGACAGGAGCAGATGATAGACGGTCTGCTGATCGGTCTGCTCAGTGACGGGCATATCCTTGTCGAAGGGGTCCCCGGTCTTGCGAAAACCACAACGATCAATGCCCTTTCCAAAGCACTCGGGCTTGAGAGCAAACGGATCCAGTTCACCCCTGACCTTCTCCCTTCGGATATCATCGGGGCGCAGATCTATAATCCTCAGACCAATGACTTCGGTATCAAAAAAGGACCGCTCTTTACCAACCTGCTGCTGGCAGACGAGATCAACCGTGCGCCGTCCAAAGTACAATCAGCACTGCTTGAAGTGATGCAGGAGCGTCAGGTAACGATCGGGGATGAGAGCTTCAGGATCGAACCTCCCTTTCTGGTGATGGCGACACAGAACCCCATCGAACAGGAGGGTGTCTACGCGCTGCCTGAAGCACAACTGGACAGGTTTATGATGAAGCTGGTGGTGACGCACAACAGTGAAGAGGATGAACTGACCATTATGCGCAAGGCTGCCACCAAAAGTTTTGAAAAGATAGAACCGGTGCTCTACAAAGAGGAGCTGCAGGCACTGAAAGATACGGTCAGCCATATCTTTGTCGATGAGGAAGCGTTATATCGTGCAGCTGATCGCAGCGACCAGGGAACCTGAGAGATTTGGCCTGGAGAGTATAAAAACCGACCTGATGTACGGTGCAAGCCCCAGAGCCTCCATAGACCTCTATAAGGCGGCTAAGGCCAAAGCGTTCCTCAGAGGAAATGACCATGTCACTCCTGCCGATATCGGTTTTGTCCTGCACGATGTACTCCGTCACCGTATCGTACTCAGCTATGAAGCCAGGGCCAAGGGGATGAGTAGTGATGAGATCATCTCCAAAATTGTTCAAGAAGTACCCATACCGTAATGTCACTCGCATTTAAAACCCTGCAGCTTAAAGCCCGATACCAGGTCTATACCCTGCTTGCTGGTAACAACCTCTCAAAAATGCATGGGGAGGGGTATGACTTCAGCGAACTCAGAGAGTACCAGATCGGAGATGATGTCAGGAAGATCAACTGGACCATCACGGCAAAACTCGGCCGTCCCTATATCAAAGAGCTCCGTGCCAACAGGGAACTCTCGGTAGTCGTTGCAGCGATGATGGATGGGAGCCTTCACTTTGGGGAGGAGAACCTCAAACAGCATACCATCACGGAGATCGCTGCGATCCTCGGCTACTCTGCACACCACAACAACGACCTCTTCACAGGATTCAGCTTTCATAATGATAAACATAGCGTGATGCCGCCCACCAAACAGCTCTACCATATAGAAAACTTCTCAAAAGCACTCTTTGAACTGGATACGCTGCATACGGCACTGGATTATACCAAGGCAATACAAACACTCTCATCTCATATCCACAAACGCTCGCTACTTTTTATTATCGGTGATTTTCTGGAACCCATCGACCTCTCGCTGCTGGCACAAAAGCATGAAGTGATCGCCATCATCGTACGCCACAGGGAAGAGGAGAGGCCCAAAAAGCTGGGGGAAGTGATACTGGACAATCCCAAAAATAGACAGAGCCGTCATACCGACTTTGGTACTATCGCCATCCAACACTACTTAGCCAGACTCAAAGCACATGATGAAGCGATGCAGACGCATTTCATGCAGTACGGTATCAGATATATCAAGATCTACACGGATGAGGATGCTGTGGGAAAACTGGTTCGTTTATTTGTTTAATACTGAGGAGAAACCCCCTCTTCCCCCCTCAAAAGAGGAGGATAAGGAGATATTAAAAAAATTTTAAAAATTTATATTATTTTTTGTTTTGTTACCACCCTACTGCTTTCATCTTCTTCAGTGGTTCAAACGTTAACACCTGTAGGGTACTTTCGCCGAAGGTGTATCTTTGGTCGTGAAGTTCAGATGCGTATCCTGGTCATCAAAGAAGATATCCGCTCCGAAGGCTTTGATCACTTCATACTTCTGTACCCCTCCCTGGAAAAATGCCTCATCGACACGTACTCCCCAGGCATCGAGCGTACGAAGTACCCTCTCATGCGTGGAAAAACTGCGTGCCGTCACCAGTGCCGTACGTATCGGTGACTTCTCCATCGGAAACCTGTTCTGGATATCGGAGATGACCTTCAAAAACTTGAAGAAAGGGCCTTTGCTGAGCGGATTTTTGGCATTCTCTCTTTCATGTGCCAGGAAAGCCTCAAGCCCTTTTTCCTGATATATTTTCTCGCTCTCATCACCGAAGATCACGGCATCTCCGTCAAATGCGATCTTGACCATATCCGATTCGATATGAGCACCGGGTTTATGCGGCAGTATCGTGGCAGCTGCTACATCCGCATTGATCGCATCCTGGACATCTTCAGAGTGTGCAGAGAGAAATAGGTCGACTTTGAATGCATCCAGATACCTTGCCACCGGTGTCCCCGCAGTCCATCCGCTGCGTTCTATATCCAGCCGGTAATGCTCGATAGAACGTCCGATGCGAAGCCCTGTCGCGGCATTGTTGCGCGAGAGGATGATCACCTCGATCAGCTTGTCATCAAAACTTTTGTTGATTGCAAGCAGATTTTTAACAAACCGGAATGCCGTACCGACCTCCAAAGGTCTCTCTTCATGCTTCAGCTGATAGTCATAATAGGCTTCAAGCCCCTCTTCATCAAAGATCCGATTCTCTTTTTCCAGATCAAACAGTGCCCTGGAAGAGAGAGCGATGACCAGCTTGTCTTTCAGATCATATGCCATGGATCACTTCTCTTCAAACATATCATTCTGTATCGCATTGGCTCTTTTGATCATCCGTCCGAAAGTAGAGTCGATCACCTCCGTAAGCTCTTTCAGATCCGAGACATAAGACATCGCCTTATCCAACTCACCTTCGTCAATATCCTGTTTTTTTCCAAAAACCTTTCCCAGCAAACCGACACTTTTTTCACTTCTTGAAGAGATAATCCCGCAGATCTTGTCACTATGTTCATGCCACTCTGCATGACGCGCAGCCAGAGCTTTGATATTTTCGGTTCCGTAAATTTTGTTCAGCAAAGATTTTCTCTCCTCCATCCATTTATGGATGGGGCAGTCAAAAAGCTTGACACACGCTTCTTCCGGAGGTATCAACCCCTTCACAGCTTTTGTCATCACCCTCAAACTGTTGTCATGATGCAAGTTAAACGCCTTCAGCTCATCGATCAGCTCTTCCTTATTACCCATAGTATTCCTCCTGAGAATCATCGTAATAAAATTTTATCATAAATAGTGTATCGCTTTCTGAGTCTTCAATAAAGATTACTAATTAATATATAATAATATTAATTAAATTTGGGTATAATCCTTTTTTTCAAAAAACAGCTATTTTCATACACAGAAGGAAAAAAATGCATCAACCTCTCCCCCGAAATGAAGAGATCATCCTTGATCCCAAAAGATATATCGTAAGTAAAACAGATCCCAAAGGTCTGATCACTTATGGGAATGACTACTTTGTTGAGATATCCGGATACAAGGAAGCCGAGCTGATCGGAAAACCTCACAATATCATCCGTCATCCCGATATGCCCAAAGTCATCTTCAAACTGATGTGGGACCGTATCCAGAAGGGACAATCGATCATGGCCCTCGTAAAAAATATGGCCAAAGACGGAAGATACTACTGGGTCATCACAGAATTTGAGTCCAAGAAAGACACGCTGACCAATGAGATCAAAGGGTATACCGCATTCAGAAAGGCTGCAACTAAAAATGCCATAAAGGAAATTGAACCTCTCTATCAGAAGCTTCTGGAGATCGAAGCCCAGTCAGGAATGGAGGCAGCAGAAAAATACCTTGTCGGTTTCCTTGAGGAAAAGAGGCTTTCCTATGACGAGTTTATCGATCAGGTAGTAGGAAACAAGGGACTCTTTAAAGTCTTCTTTGCCGCGATGAAAAAACTTTTCGGTTAAAGTGCGCAAAAAAGCAAATACTATAGTATAATAAATGACACTATTCCGAAGGGAGAGTAGACATGAGTTTTGGAAATATTGTATTGCTTATTATCGTCGGTGTGGTCGGTTACCTGATCATTATCTACAACAAATTTGTCTCGCTCAAAGCCGGTATCGATGCTGCATGGTCAGATATCGATGTGCAGCTCAAACGGCGTTACGATCTTATCCCTGCATTGGTTGATACGGTCAAGGGGTACAAAACCTATGAGGCTGAGACACTTGAAAAAGTGATTCAAGCCAGACAACAGGGGCTTGAAGCCAAAAGTATCGAAGAGAAAGCAGCCGCAGCCAATATGCTGACCGGAACACTGGGAAAACTCTTTGCTCTGGCGGAAGCCTACCCCGATCTCAAGGCCAACACCAACTTTCTTGATCTGCAAAATCAGCTGAGCCATATCGAAGATGCGATACAGAATGCAAGACGCTACTACAATGCCATCGTACGGGACTACAATGCCAAAGTCCACTCATTCCCGGATCTCTATGTCGCACAAAAATTCAACTTCACAGAGCGAGACTACTTCGAGCTGGATGAAAGTGAAGCAGCGGCAGTCAATACGATGCCCAAAATTGATCTCTGAAAGCCATGAAACGTTTTTTTGTAATCACCCTGCTTCTGTCGGGGTGCTTTACATCGCTCTTTGCAGAGAAGATCGACCACTACAGGATCGATGTCACCGTAGAACAAAGCGGTGAACTCTCCGTTACCGAAACGATCGTCTATGATTTTGAAAACGCTTCAAAGCATGGCATATTCCGAGATATCCCCTTCCAGATTAAAGTGGGCTCAGTCACCAAAGATATCGGCCTTTATCAGTTCTACGTAGAAAAAGACGGAGGAGATGTCACTTGGGAAGAGTCTTCACACTACTCCCAAAAAGCAGGAAAGCTAATACGTCTCAAGATAGGTTCGCCCTCAACCTATGTCACAGGTAAACATACCTATACCATCTCATACCGGGTAAAGCTGGGCGTACTCCCCGCATCACAACATAACGATGAAGATGCGATCAGGTGGAATGTTGTCGGAACAGGATGGCAAATCCCTATCCATCATATCCAGGCCAACTTTTATCTTCCCGCCTCACTGCCAAGCCACGATATTTCTCTTTCTACCTACACAGGCAGGTACGGTATGACCACCTCCTCTGCCTCTACACACTGGATCACGCCCTCGCATCTTCAGGTAAATCTCCCGCATTTGAACCCTTACGAGGGTCTAACGGTTGAACTGGCATATCCCGCCGACAGACTGGATCAAAACGGACGAGAGAACCTGGAGCCTTCATTTTTTGACTGGATCTTGAAATACTGGCACTGGGGTGCACTGGCAGGCTTTTTGTTTTACTTTAAAAAAACATATGATAAACATACCGGTTTTATGGACAACCGTGCTGTCGCTGTACAGTATTATCCGCCAAAAGAACTCACTATCCTGGAAGCAGGAGTGGTACTTGACAAGTTTGCAGACAATAAAGACTTCTCCGCAGCCGTCCTGGAGCTGGCAGAACAAGGATATCTGGAGATCTATCAAAACAGCGATGCATCCGATCCTGTGCTGAAACGTACAAAAAAGGAGAGCAAGGGACTCGGCATGGACCAGAGATACATGCTGGATCATATACTGTTTAAAGGTTCAGAGAGTTTCACCTTCACCCAAGGTTCTCGAAGCAAAGCCGAGACACTGCAAAAAGGATTTTCAGAGATCAATGAAAAACTCTACAGTTGGGTAGTGGCGGATGGGTATATGATGGAAAACCCGCAACGCGTTCGAAAAAACTTCCTGATAAAGAGTATCCTCTCTCTGCTTCCGTTTATCGCCCTGCTTCTCTATACTTTTTACAGCCGTTATGGCGTTGAGAGTATCTTTCTTATGCTCTTTCCCCTCGCCTTTGGCTCGGCTGGACTCTCCATCGCCCTTTCGGGGAAAAACATCTTTAACAAGCTATTCGGTTTTGCCTTTGCAAGCATGGGGATGACACCGCTGATTGCACTCTTTACAGAACATCATATAAGCATTGTTGCGTTCCTTACCGGTCCGTTAGGGGTCCTGATCATACTGCTCCCGGCACTGATCTATACCTATAAAAAAATAGGAAAGTTCACGCAAAAAGGGGCCTATACACGCAAGCATCTTTTGGGACTGCAGGAGTTTATCTCAAGAGTGAAAGAGGATGAGATCAAAAGACGTTTAAAAGAGGATCCTCTCTACCTGGAAAAGCTGCTTCCTTATGCAGTCCTGTTTGGCGAGACCAAACACTGGCTCTCTTTCTACGGATTGCTCAGTGTAGCTGCACCCCATTGGTATCATGGTAACATTGCCAACCTGCGCAGCTTCAGTTCATCAGTGGATCGTTCTGCAACACCCCCTTCGAACAATACCGGAGGCGGAGGTTTTTCCGGTGGTGGCGGCTTCTCAGGAGGAGGTGGTGGTGGAGGTGGAGGAGGTTCCTGGTAGCCTCCCCGTATCTCCTCATCTATCCGGAAAAAATATGACAATCTGAAATATTTTCCCCTCTACTCCTGATTTTTCCGTATAGTTCTTCTTATGTATAGAAAGAAAAAAGAAAAACTTTACGTGAGAGATCTATTGGATACACCCCTGGTCACCTATCCGGCCTATTATAATCTCAGCAGCAGTATGTTAAACAACGATTATCTTCACAGTGCTATCATTGCGCTTCACATTATGGACTTTCGGCACTATGAAACGGCAGAAAGTTATGACAAGATCTTTGAAACCTTTGCTTCCGGTGCCTTTGCAATTTATAAAGAGCAGTATATCGTAGGGTATTTCGGGGATAAAATGATGTATCTTGAAGCCAATGGATGGCATGCAATGCCCGCTACTATAGCTCTCTTCTCTCTTGAGCATTGGTTGGTCTGAGATAGATTTTCAAAAATTATAAAAAAAATCATTGAAAGTTATTTTAATTAAGACTAATTTTATCTTAATTAGCTATAATTACTTTACATCTTAGGTGCCGAAGACTTTTTATTCTTCCTCCTTTTAAAAAAATGTTATCGAGACGACTACCAACGTAACAAAACCACTTTTCGGTGCCTAAGATTGTATTCTTCCCATTCCGAATCCATCAAACTATTGCAAATTATTTTTTTATAAGTTATGATCAGATAAATACTGTACGGAAGGATAAAAGATGAAAATAGATTTGGATCAATATCTATGTTTTTTGATTGAGAATCATGGAAGTGACCTCCACCTGAAATCCGGTTCAAGGGTCCATTATAGAAAAGATGGCGACCTCTTAAGTCTGGATACCGAGGTATGTACCGTAGAGGATATAGAAAATGTCGCCAAGTCTATTCTGTCAGAAAAA
>JAQUFB010000089.1 GCA_028684885.1 Sulfurovum sp.
AAGGAATTTTCCGTATCGCTCCGTTCCTCTCCACGGATCATGCCATCGATACAATGATCTATCAACTTACCGGCGAGATCAAAACCTACCAAACACTACTGAAAAATGATCCCAAAGATGTTGAGGCGCTCCATCAGTTCCGTATCCATATGAGAAAACTCCGTGCACTGCTGCAGGAGTTTGAACTTTTTTTCGATCCAAAATGGCTGAAAAAGCATAAAAAACTGCTAGCCAGGCTCATGGAAAAGACCAATGAGAAGCGGGATACCGATGTAGCCTTGAGTGATATCGATATCTTTGCAAAGAAACTCAGCGCCAAAAATAAAAAACCGCTGGATACGTTAAAACATTCCCTACAGAAAAAAGAAGAAAAACTTGAAAAGAAACTTTCCGTTTTTATGGAAGGAGAACTTCTTTCAGCCGAACTTTCCACACTCTGCCGGGATGCACACACCTATGCGATCTATCGGGAGTCGGCAAAACAACCTTTGATTCTTGTCTCTATCGGTATCATTCATCAAAAAATCCAGGATATCCTACAAGCGGGAAAAGAGATGAAAAAAGGTTTTCATAAAAAGGCTTACCATAAACTCCGTATAGAGTTTAAAAAACTCAGATATCTTCTGGAACTCCTTGCCCCCATCATACCTCAGGAGAAGCTCGATAACGCGCTCAGCCACCTTAAAAAGATACAGACGGTCCTGGGAGAGATCAATGACCTTCAGGTACAGAAAAAAGAGCTGAAATCCTTCTGTAAAAGCTCTAAAGATAAAAAACAAAAGCCATTAAGCGTGCTGCAAAAGAAGATGAAAAAGAAAGAAACAAAGAAACTTGGTTCCTTTAAAAAAGCATTTGATATCTTCAAAAAAGAGAAGTCACTTTATCAGAAACTGTTTTTTCTTTAATCCGGTATCGCTGCTGCCCGCTACGGCAGCTTGTTTTTCGCTGCATCCCCGGATAGCACCAGACAGAAAAAGCGGATCAAAGATAGAGATCAGAGCCGATCACTTTATAGAGGATGGGTTTTTCAAACTCATCGTCTATCTGAACTCCTCCGATAATACCTACAGGGTGCCTGGAATATTTCGCAGCCTCCAAGAGTGCTTCACCACCGACATTGGCTTCTGATTTAGTTTTGGTTAAACGATAGGCACCAAGTCCGATGTAGTCAAGGTCAAGCCTATTCGCCTCTTCTATCTCAGAGAGGTTATGGGTAGAGAGGCCAAGCAGTTTTCTGCCGATCATAGACCGTACTTTCGCAACTGACTCATTGAGGTTGTGACTATACTCTCGTATATCCTCCTGTCCGATATGCAGCCCGTCGGCATAATCGATCAATGCAATCGTATCATTGATAATAAGTATCCCCTGATAGTGTTCACGGATAAGCTGCAGGTCAGCTTTTTTCTCTTCCAATGAACCTTTTTTATTGCGGTATTGAAGTATCGGGATATCAAAATTTTTAAGATGTTCCAAATGGGAAAGAAGAGAGACACCTCTACTGAGAAGTGTCTCTTTGTCAATGAGTGCATAGATCTTCGCAGAAGTATTTTGAGCCATGTCCGGTGTTCAACCCGCCTTTTTGTTGAAGAGCTTTAAAAGATCCGATAGTGTCTGCTTCATCTCTGCACGGTTTACCACCATATCGATCAGTCCATGCTCAAGCAGGAACTCGGCACGTTGGAATCCTTCAGGAAGGTCCACCCCCACCGTCTGTTTGATCACCCTCTGCCCCGCAAATCCGATCAGTGCATCGGGCTCGGCCATGATGATATCGCCCAGCATCGCAAAAGATGCTGAAACACCACCCATCGTAGGATCTGTCAATATAGAGATAAACGGCAGACCTTTTTGATGCAGTCTGTTAAGCGCAGCAGAGGTCTTGCTCATCTGCAGGAGTGAGTAGGTACTCTCCTGCATACGCGCTCCTCCCGATGCTGAGACGATGATAAAACCGCACTCTTTTTCGATCGCCCTGTTGATACATCGTACGATCTTCTCTCCCTCTACAGAACCGAGGCTTCCCCCCATAAAGGAGAAGTCAAATACAGCAATCTCCACAGGCTGACCATCGATCGTAGCGCTTCCACTCAAAACAGAAGAGGTTTTCCCTGTCTTTGCCTTAGCTTCTTCGATACGCTTCTTGTAAGACTTCTTGTCTGAGAATTTTAAAGGATCGACCGGAGCCAAAGTCGCATCCATCTCGACAAATGACCCTTCATCCACGATCGCCTCAATACGCTTGTCCGCACTGATACGGAAGTGGTGATTACACTTCGGGCAGACATTCAGCTTTGATTCGACCTCTTTATAGAACATCAGAGAGGTACATTTGGGACACTTTATCCACTGATTGGGTGTCTCTTTTACGCTCTCATCTTTTTTGAACAGATTTCCAAACATTGTTTATTCCTCCAGGTTAACCGACTGGATCAATCCAACGATCTTCTCAACGATATTTTTATTTTTCGATACTATAACATAATCCTCATCAACAACCACTTCAAGCCCCTCACAAAGTGCCAATCCTGCAGCAAAATCGTAGATGCGGAACCTGCCGACAAAAATGACAAACGCTACACTATGGGCATACGCTAAAGAGAGTGCTACCGCGCCGGGGGCTCTGAACTTCATCTTCTCCTGATGCAGTTTCTCTACCAGAGCACCATTTGCATAGGCCTTCTCAAAAAGCCCTATCTCGCTTCCCGGCATCTCCCTGAGCGGGCGGAACTCATGGCTGAAGAGTTTTCCCTGCACCGCTTCTTTCCCGGCTTCCTTAAGGAAGAGATCCCCGTTGGCAAGGTTGCAGACCACGGCACAGTCAAGTACCCCCTCCCTGTTGATCTTGGCGACCGAAGTACCAAAATAAGGAAACTGGGAGAGGGCATTGGAACTGCCATCAATCGGGTCGATAATGATCTGCTCCTCCCCCTCTCCGATCAATCCGCTTTCTTCCGACTCGATCATGCCGAATGAACCGAGGTGCTTCACAAAGATCTCCTCTGCAAAGAGATCAAGGTTGGAACTCACATCACCGCCGGCTCCCACTTCATTCTTTTCAAGCCACGTGCTGTCAAAGTTTTGCAGTGCAGTAAAGATCTCTTTATTTACCTCAATAACAGCTGCTATAAATGGGGTCATTGTATTTCCTTCGTGCAAGATGCTCGGTATCCCCGAAGCTACGAAATTATAAGTAGAAAATCATGTGTCAAAGACGCATCTCTAAACGCTTAGCGTAGAACTCTAAGTTCGGCAAAGCCGAACTTATTCACCTTTCTTTTGTGCCTCAAGTGTAGGTTTTGCACCTCTGGGTACTACCATCCAGAAGTTTCTGATCTCCGTTCTGAAGTGTTCCAGAATAAACTCCGCTCGCTTGCTTCCCGTTTTTGCGCCATAATCTTTGATCAAGTCTTTCAGAGCGAACATCTCGTAGTCAAACTCGTCCGTATCGATACGGAAAGCTTCGACGAGTTCAGGGTTGATCTTCTCGTAGAAGTTCCCCTCCTCATCATAGACAAATGCTTTACCGCCTGTCATACCTGCACCGAAGTTGACCCCTGTTTTTCCAAGGATCGCCACGACACCGCCCGTCATATACTCACAAGGATGGTCCCCGGTTCCTTCAACCACGGCTGTGACACCCGAGTTACGCACGGCAAAACGCTCGCCCACCATACCGTTGATATAGAGTGTACCGCCTGTCGCACCGTAAAGACAGGTGTTTCCGCCCAGCGCATACTTCGCACCCGCAATCTTGTCGGCGGTGATGACAATACTTCCGCCGTTCATCCCCTTACCGATATAGTCGTTGCCGGCACCCTTGAGGTTGATATTCACCCCGTTTGTCAGGAAGGCACCCAGAGACTGCCCTGCCGTACCGGTAAGGTCGAGATTGATCGTACCTTCAGGGAGCCCTTTGTTCCCGTAACGTTTTGCGATCTCGCCGGAGATTCTTGTTCCGAAGCTTCTGTTCAGGTTGTTGATCTCTTTGGTCAGTGTGATCGGCGCTGCCGGATTCTCGATCGTAGGAAGAAGTTCCGAGAGGATCTCCTGCTCGTATTCGTTCTTGTCATACGGCTCATTAAATGGTACCTGACAGGTATCTACACCCTCCACTTTTGCAAGAAGCGTCTCGAAGTCGAACTTCTTCGCGAACTCGTCATCGATCACTTCAAGGAGTTCTGTTTTACCGATGATCTCTTCAAGAGATCGGTATCCCAGGCTTGCAAGGATCTCTCTGACCTCTTCACCTACGAAGTTGAAGTAGTTGACCACTTTTTCTACATTACCTGTGAATTTTTCACGAAGCTTCGGATCCTGTGTCGCAACCCCTACCGAACAGGTATTGAGGTGACAGACACGAAGCATCAGACACCCTACGATCACCAGCGCACCCGTACCGAACGCATACTCTTCCGCACCCATGATCGCCGCTTTGACGATATCCAGACCTGTCTTGAGCCCGCCGTCCGTCTCAAGTGTGACCTGGCCTCTGAGATCATTCACCTTCAGGGCATTGTGCGCTTCGATCAGTCCAAGCTCCCAGGGGTTACCCGCAAACCTGATCGATCCGATCGGTGCAGCACCCGTACCACCGTCAGCACCGGAGATAATGATCTTGTCCGCATAGGCTTTCGCAACACCCGCCGCAATCGTACCGACACCTGCTGTCGATACCAGTTTGACCGCCACTTTTGCTTTCGGGTTTGCCTGCTTGAGGTCAAAGATCAGCTGAGCAAGGTCTTCGATCGAGTAGATATCATGGTGCGGCGGAGGCGAAATCAGCGTCACGCCCGGTTTCGTATGTCTCAGTCTTGCGATCAGAGGTGTCACCTTTGATCCCGGAAGCTGGCCGCCTTCACCGGGCTTCGCACCCTGCGCGACCTTAATCTGAAGCTCTTCGGCATTCTGGAGGTACTCAGGCGTGACACCGAATCTTCCCGATGCCACCTGCTTGATCTTCGAGACCTTCTCTGTACCGTAGCGCGCCTCATCTTCGCCACCCTCTCCCGAGTTGGATTTGGCGCCGATACGGTTCATTGCCACAGCAAGTGTTTCATGCGCTTCCTGAGAGATCGATCCCAGAGACATCGCCGCGGTGGAGAAACGTCTGTGGATTGTACTCAAAGGCTCTACCTCATCAATGCTGATCGGTGTTCTTTCGCTTTTGAGGTTGAGGAAGTCCCGGATAAACTTTCTGTCTCTTTCGTTCACAAGCTGTTTTACCAGTTCATAATCATCTTTATTTCCAGTCTCTGCGGCTTTCTGGATCGCATTGATCGTCGCTTTTGAGAAGTCGTGAAACTCTTCACCTTTTCTGTATTTGTAGAATCCGCCTTTGTAGAGTACGTTTTTCGCGCCTTCGAACGCATCAGTGTAAGCTCTCTGGTGGTTGCTGTTGAGCCGCTGTTCGATATCACCGTACCCCAGTCCTCTAAGCAGCCCATTGGTACCCCTGAAACACTCCTCTACGATCTCTTCACTCAGGCCGATCGCATCAAAGAGCCTGGAGTTTCTGTAACTGGCGATCGTTGAGATCCCCATTTTCGCCATGATCTTCAGCAGTCCGCCGCCGACCGCCCTGCGTACTCTTTTCATTGTCATCTCAAGCTCTTGCCCCTCTTCATCGATCAGGGATTCGACCGTGTAGTAGAGCATATAGGGAAAGACTGCAGCCGCACCGTACCCGATCATACAGGCTGCAGAGTGAGGATCGAAGACTTCGCCTGTTGCTGCTACGATACTGGTCAGATGCCTCACTTTTTGCTCAAGCAGTGTCTGGTTGAGGCGCCCCACAACCATCAGCATCGGCATTACGTTGTTCTCGGCAGAGAGTCCCCTGTCATCAAGGATGATCGTCCTTACACCATTCTCTTTGACATCGGCGATGATCTTCTCAATCAATGCATCAAGGCTGGCTTTAAGATCGTTGGTAAAGGTCGTATCGTAACGTCCAACTTTATAGGTTGGATCATATTTTTCATTCCCTTCAGTACCAAACTCCTGTAGGAGATGAAACTTCTCCGCTGACATGATCGGCAGTACTGTTTTGAGTCTCTTTCCGTGTTCCGGGTCATCGGAGAGGACGTTTCTTACCTCACCGAAACCCGTATTGAGACTCGTCACCATCTTTTCCCTGATCGGGTCGATAGGCGGGTTTGTCACCTGTGCGAACTTCTGTTTGAAGAAATCCGTAAAATTTCTCTGTTCTTTGGAGAATGCTGCGATCGGCGCATCGTCACCCATTGCCGCTGTAGGCTCTTTCCCCTCTTCGATCATCGGCTTGATCACCTCCCTGATCACCTCCAGCGTATAGTTGAAGTAACGCTGTCTCGCCTCCATGTCCTTATCGTCGGTATAGCACTTCTCTACTTTCGTGTTAGGCACATGCTCCTGGAGGTAGGTCATGTTCTGGTTCAGCCATGCATCATAAGGGAAAATGCTTTTGATGTAATTGTTGATATCCTCGTCGTAGAGTACTTTCCCGTATTTAAGGTCGATTCCCATCATCTGGCCTGACTGGAGTCTGCCGCGCTCCACGATCTCCTCTTCCGGGAACTCCAGTACTCCGTACTCCGAAGTGATGATCAGTCTGTTGTCTGTTGTTCTGATGTACTTTGAGGGTCTCAATCCGTTTCTGTCAAGCACACAGCCGATATAGCGCCCATCCGTCATACTGACAGCAGCCGGGCCGTCCCACGGCTCAAAACAGGTACTCGCATACTCATAGAAGGCTCTCAGGTCAGAATCCATAGTTGAGGCGTTGTGCCACGGCGCAGGGATCAGAGAACGTGCTGCCTTGAAGAAATCTACGCCGTTGACTCTGAGAAACTCCATAAAGTTGTCCAGGCTGGCCGAGTCGCTCATCCCGTCCTGTATGACATCGGTCAGTTTTTTCATCTCTTCATCGGTAAATACTTCACTCTTCACTGCGCTCATCTTCGCTGCAACGTTAAATCTGTTGGCTGTAACAGAGTTGATCTCGCCGTTGTGGGCGATCATTCTGAAGGGCTGTGCAAGTTTCCACTGCGGCAGTGTGTTGGTAGAGAATCTCTGGTGGAAAAGACAGAAAGAGATCTCAAAATCCTCATCGGCAAGATCGGTGTAGAACTCTTTGATATGCGTTGGCATTACAAGACCTTTGTAGGAGACCACGGAGGTAGAGAATGAAGGGATATAGAAATCCTCCTCCTCTTTCAATGCCGCTTCGATCTCTTTGCGTGAAAGGTAGATCAGCGCTTCAAAGCGCTCCTGTGCTACCGCCGAGTAAGGCGATACGAAGACCTGCTTGATCATCGGCAGGCTTTCAAGCGCCTGCTTTCCCAGTGCATTGGTATCTACCGGAACTTCACGCGTATACACTACCTTGAGATCATTCTGTGCACAGATCGTTTTGATGACATCAAAATCGCTCTCGTTTCTCGAGAAGACCATCGCCACACCGTACTGTTTGGGAAGTACCACACCCTCTT
>JAQUFB010000090.1 GCA_028684885.1 Sulfurovum sp.
CCACCCTCTTGCGTGTCAACTTTGTAGTACGCAGAGTTCATATCATCCCTGAACTCAACATTGTCAAAGACGAAGAACTCGTTTTCGGGACCGAAGTACGCGATATCACCGATATTTGCCTCATCAAGATACTCAAGCGCTCTTTTCGCGATCGATCTCGGACATCTTTCGTACATTTGGTTTTTGTAGATATCGTAAACATCACAGATGACAACGATCGTGCTGTCTGCAGTAAACGGGTCAAGGAAGGCAGTCTCTACATCCGGTTTGAGGATCATATCTGACTTGTCGATAGGCTGCCATGCGTCGATGGATGAACCGTCAAACGGAAGACCGCTCTCCAGCATCTCTGCACTGACTGCATGCATTCTATAGGTCACATGGTGCCATGCCCCTTTGATATCGGTAAATCTAAAGTCTACAAATTCGACTTCATTCTCTTCACAATATTTATAAAATTCATCTGTGTTGTTCACAAATTTGCCCATAGGGTTCTCCTCTTACTGGATTAAAAGTTATTGAGCCATTATATCAAGTAAATAGTTAGAGGAGATAATTTTTGTGATTAAAAATTAATCAATTGATTGTCCCCGCAGTCGGGGGAGAATCAATTGGTGTTTAAAAATTGACCATCATGCGGTCACGGTGATTGAAATAGACGGCTTTTGTATACCCTGTCTCCCTGGCGAGTGTCGTCACCTCTTCGTAGGCAAATCCGACCTGCTCGGGGCTGTGCGCATCCGAACCGAAAGTGATGGGGATCTCCAACTCAAAGGCCTCTTCCAGCAGTGCTTTGGAGGGGTAGATCTCGCCGATGGGCTTGCGCAGTCCTGCAGCATTGAGCTCAAGGACCATATTGGCTTTTTTGATCGCCTTGAGTGCATCTTTGGCAAGCAGTCTGACATCCTGTCTGGGCAGGTACTTGAAGACCTTGATCAGGTCAAGGTGCCCTACGATATCAAACCTGCCGAACTTTGCCATCGCTTCCACCGCTTCAAAATAGGCCTGCCAAATCTCATCGATATCACGATCTTTCCAGCCGCTCAGGAACTCGGGATTGTCAAAGCTCCATTTATCGATAAAGTGTACCGACCCGATGAAGTAATCAACCTCTGCACCCAGCACACGCTCATCCATATGCCCGGGCAGAAAATCCACTTCATACCCGAAGAGGATATCGAGCTTCTCTCTGTATCTCTCTCTTGCATCCAATACATCCTGGCGGTAGGCTTCCATCTCCTCAAAGGCGAGTCTGTAGTGCGGATCGAAATCCATCGGTGCATGCTCGGAAAAGCCGTAGATATCGATGCCCAGCGCAAGGGCTCTCTGGATAAACTCATCAATGGTTCCCTCTGCGTGGTTGCAGCGGGTTGTGTGGTTGTGTATGTCAATTCTCATGAGGCAAATTTTAACATAAAAACAGATTTTTACTACTATTTGGGTAAAATTAGAGCAAAAAATATCCCAAACAGGCAAAATATGACTGAACAGAAAAAAGTAGAACTCCTGGCACCTGCAGGTAACCTTGAGAAGATGAAGATTGCTCTCAATTACGGTGCAGATGCCGTCTATGGCGGTACAAGTACCTTCTCCTTGCGTATCCGTTCGGGCAAAGAGTTCGATATGGATGCCTATAAAGAGGGGATAGAGTATGCCCATGAGCGGGGCAAGAAGGTCTATACGACGATCAACTCATTCCCGTTCAATTCCCAGGTGAAACTCTACGAAAACCATATCGCAAAGATGGCGGAACTGGAACCCGATGCGCTGATCGTTTCAAGTCCGGGGATCGTCAAGATGGCAAAGCAGATTGCACCGAATATCCCGATCCACCTCTCGACCCAGGCGAATGTGATGAATGCCCTTGATGCGCAGGTCTACTACGATATGGGGGTGACACGTATCATCGCAGCGCGTGAGATCAGTCTCAAAGATTGTGAAGCGATCAAGTCTGTACTGCCTGATCTTGAACTGGAGGTGTTTGTACACGGTTCGATGTGTTTTGCCTACTCGGGGAGATGTCTGATCTCTGCCGTGCAGACAGGGCGTGTACCCAACCGGGGAAGCTGTGCCAACGACTGCCGCTTCCCGTATGAGATCTACGCACACAATCCGGAAAGCGGCACGACTTTCAGGCTGGATGAGGAAGAGGGTGTAGGTACCTACATCATGAACGCCAAAGATATGAACCTCGCTTCCCATGTGGATGAGATACTCGCTTCGGGTGTGATCGATTCGCTCAAGATCGAGGGGCGTACCAAGTCTCCATACTATACGGGGGTTGTGACCAAGGCCTACCGTGAAGCGATCGATGATTTTTACGCAGGAAAATTCGATGCTGAGAAGTACCAGGCAGAACTCCATACCACGCAGAACAGAGGCTTTACCGATGCCTATCTGATCTCCCGTCCGTTTGAACGGAAGGATACCGAGTCGCATGATTTCTCTATCCAGAACGGAACGCATCAGGTCGCTGCGCTGGTCAGTGAAGACGGCAAAACATGGCGCTGCAAGGACAAGACCTGTGTGGGCGATGAGGTCGAGATCGTACTGCCTGTCGGGGCGACTGTCGAACTGGTGGATAATGAGTACGGCAGGATCGAAGAGCGTGAAGGCAGATACTGGCTGACGTTCAAAAAGATCATCGCTGTCAACGGCAAAGCGTTTGAGTGTGTCCATAGCGGGGACTTGAATGACATCCTTCTTCCTGCTGAACTGCCGGGGTATACGATCCTTAGACGCGGTATCGCCGAAGCACTGGAGAAGAAAGGGTTGACGGAAGATTCTACCCCGATGCACATGGTGCCAAAAGACAGGGTCTGCGACTGACTTGTCTCTCATCCTGAACTTGATCCAGGATCCGGGGTTTCGTTCTATAAAGGCGGGATCCTGGATCAAGTTCAGAATGACGAACAGACAAACAAAAGGAAAAAACGATGAAATTTGTATCGATTGTAATGGGAAGCAAGAGTGACTTTGACGTCATGAAAGAGTGCGGTACTACACTTGAAAAGTTTGGTGTGCCTTATGAGTTGATCATCTCTTCGGCGCATAGAAGCCCTGAAAGAACAAAGAACTATATCAAAGACGCTGAAGAGAGAGGTGCGCAGGTGTTTATCGCAGCAGCGGGTATGGCAGCACACCTTGCCGGTGCGTTGGCGGCGACCACTACGAAGCCGGTTTTGGGCGTGCCCATGGAGAGCGGGCCACTTAAAGGGGAAGATGCGCTTCTTAGCACAGTGATGATGCCTGCAGGTATGCCTGTAGGTACCGTGGCGATCGGCAAAGCAGGTGCGACAAACGCGGCATACCTTGCGATCCAGATCATGGCGCTTCAGGATGATGAGCTGAGAGTCAAACTTCAGGAAGACCGTATCGCAAAAGCGAAGAAAGTAGAGCTTGATTCTGCCGAGATCGAAGTAAGACTCTAGTCTTTAAAAGTTAGGAATATTATGAACAAAGATGCTATCACATTCAGCGAACTACTACTAAAACTCCAGCAGTTCTGGGCTCAGCAGGGGTGCAATATCGTGCAACCCTATGATATCCCGGCGGGTGCTGGGACATTCCATCCTGCTACACTGCTCAGAAGCCTGGATAACAGGCCGTGGAGTGCGGCGTATGTCGCGCCGAGCCGCAGGCCGACAGACGGGCGTTACGGGGAGAACCCCAACCGTCTGGGGGCATACTATCAGTTCCAGGTGCTTATCAAACCCAGCCCGGACAATATACAGCAGCTCTATCTCCAATCTTTGGAGTACCTTGGGCTTGACCTTAGCCAGCATGACATCCGTTTTGTAGAGGACAACTGGGAGTCCCCGACGCTCGGTGCGTGGGGACTGGGCTGGGAAGTATGGCTTGACGGGATGGAGGTAACACAGTTTACCTACTTCCAGCAGGTCGGCGGTATCGCGTGCGATCCTGTAGCGGTGGAGATCACCTACGGAACAGAGCGTCTGGCGATGTACCTTCAGGGGGTTGAATCTGTCTTTGATATTGTCTGGAACAGAAACGGCGATGAGGTGACAACCTACGCGGATGTACACAAAGAGAGCGAGTACGAGTTCAGCAAATACCACTTTGAAGTGGCAACCACTGAGAAGCTTTTTGCACATTTTGAAGATGCGAGTGCAGAGTGCAGGCTCTGTCTGGAAAAAGGACTTCCGCTTCCTGCCTATGATCAGTGTATGACCGCTTCGCATGCTTTCAATGTACTGGATGCAAGAAAAGCGGTTTCCCAGGCACAGAGACAGAACTATATCCTTAAGGTACGCGAACTGGCGATCGGTTGTGCACAGCTCTATAAAGCGCAGGAGAACGAGCGTAATGCTCGGGTAAATAGTAAGTAGTAGGTAGCAGGAAGCAGGTTTGGTTTGCATTGTGATGCAATGCTTTTATTCAAAGTAGAGAAGAATAAGAACGGGGTAAAGAGAGATGAAGCTACAAGAAATTTACGATTTTCTCGACAAGATCAGTCCCTTTGAACTCCAGGAGAAGTGGGACAACTCCGGTCTGATTGTCGGTGATATGCGCAGAGAAGTCTCACAGGTCGTCATCTCTCTTGACATCGATGAAACGATGATCGAAGAGGCTGAGGAGGGGACGCTTTTTGTTGTGCATCATCCTCTGATATTCGGAAAACTGACGCAGCTTGACTTTGCAAAATATCCCTCCAACCTGATCGAAAAGATGATCCTGAAAAGGCAGTCTCTGATCGCTTTGCATACCAATTTTGACCAGACACATCTCAACAGATATGTTTTTGAGAAGGTACTAGGGCTGAAGATGGCTAAGGAAGTGCCGTTTGTCTGTATGGCACAGGGCGAGTGGAATTACAAAGAACTGCTGGCTCTGATCAAAGAGAAGTTTGACCTTCCGACACTCAGGGTTGTAGGCAAAAAAGAGAAGATCACCTCCATCGCCCTGACGACGGGCGCAGGCGCTTCACTGATCGATCAAATCAATGCCGACTGTTTTTTGACAGGAGACATTAAATATCACGATGCCATGAAAGCGATGAGCGAAGATCTGATGATGGTGGACATCGGACACTATGAAAGCGAGAAGTTCTTTGCAGAGATACTTTATGATGAGTTGAAAGTTTTACCTCTTTTGGCTATAATTGCGCAATCTAAAAATCCGTTTGAGATTGATAACACTATCTAAAACCCATACCCCTTTAAAGGAACAAGATGAACAAACATCTAAATCAACTGATCGCACTTGCAAAAAACGATCAGACGATCGACAGCTATGCGCCTGCGATTGAGACGGCAGAGAAAAAAGTAACAAAAGCACAGAAAAAAGTAGATGCGGTACAGGAAGAGATCGATACGCTTCAGGCAGAGATCTCCAAAAACGAAGAGAAGATCGAGGGCTTTGATGATCAGCTGAAGATGCTTAATGAGCAGTTGGCAAGCAATGCGAAAAAAGTCAAAGAGATCAGTACCGAAAAAGAGATGCAGGCACTTTCCCTTGAGGAAGATATCGCAAAAGAGAAGATGACCTTCGCCAATGAAGAGATAGAGAGGCTTCAGGGTGTCAACGAGACCAAAAAAACACTTTTGAAAGAAGCGGAAGAGAAACTGCATGCACGCACCGAAGAGCTGACAGCGATCAGAGAAGTGGTCGATGTAGAGAAAGCCGAGATCGATCAGGCAAAAAGTGAGTTGTTCGTGAAGAGAGAAGAGCTTACAAGAAACCTGGAGCAGAAGGTCTTGGCATTTTACGAGAAGATCCGTATCTGGGCAGGGAATACAGCTGTCGTACCGGTGAAGAAGCAGGCGTGTTACGGATGTTATATGAAGCTCAATGATAAAACCTACGCGGAAGTGATCAAGGCGGAAGAGATCGTCACCTGCCCGCACTGCGGAAGAATCCTCTATATTGAGCGCATTACGCCGGAAGCGTAATGAAATGAAATTCTATGGAGAAACTTTTCTTTTTTCTCTATAGTACGCTTATGGCTGTGGCATATGTCGCAGCGCTTCCTTTTTTACTCCTCCTTGCATTGAAACAAAAGTATCACCTGTCGATACCCGCACGGTTTTTTTTCCGGAAGAACGGCCCATTGAAAAGTGACGGAGTATGGTTTCACTCCTGCAGTTTCGGAGAAGCACTGGCGATCAAGCCTTTTGTGGTACAGCTGCCCCAGGATCAGCTTCGTATGACAACAACGACACAAACGGGGTTTGAGGTAGTCAAAGGCTATACGGGGCAGAGTCGTTTTTTGCCCTTTGAACCGTTGCTTTTTGGATGGCTGAAGCCGCAAAAAGTATTGGTGGTGATGGAGGCGGAGTTCTGGTACCTGCTTTTTGCTTTGGCAAAAAAGAGGGGTGCCAAGACACTTCTGATCAATGCACGCATGAGCGACAGGTCATTCCCGAAGTATTACAGGATGCGCTGGTTCTATGCCCATATCTTCAGGTACATTGACGAGGTGTATGCGCAGACATCGATAGATAAAGAGCGTCTGGAACTTCTGGGTGCCGGAAAAGTGAGAGTCACCGGAAATATCAAGCTTGCCAACCTCCCTACTCCGACGAAAATACTGCAAAAACCGGCAGGATTCATCGTGTGCGGTGCGAGTACCCATGAGGGAGAAGAGCGGTTGATACTGGATGCCTATATGAAGCTTAAAGCCGAACAGGAAGATGCCAGGCTGATTTTGGTGCCCAGGCATCCTGAACGTTTTGAGAAGGTAGCAGATCTTATAGCAGAAGTAGCCAAAGATCACAGTTTGCAGTGGCACCGCTATTCACAAAGTGAGACTCTTCAAGATGATATTATACTGATTGACAGACTGGGCGAACTGGTAAATATCTATGCCATCACTGATATTGTGATCCTTGGAGGTGCATTTGCACCCATAGGAGGGCACAATGCCGCAGAAGCTGCACAGTTTGGATGCAAGATCATCTCCGGTCCCCACTATTTCAACCAAAAAGATATTTTTGGTGCGATCGAAGGGATCACAGTCGTGGAGGCTTCAAGTCTTTCTCGAAGGCTATTGGGGCATGGTGTCTTAAAAGCTGCGAAAATCAAGGGGCACACAAATTTGGCCCCGATCATAGAAAGCATCAAAGCTGCACTCTGAAGCAGAAGAGAAACCGTTTTTCGATGCTTAGGAAAACAACCTAAATACTATAAGATCATACAAGGAGAACAATTGTTGGCCAAATATCTCAGAAAAGAAGAATGGTTTTCTAATATACGGGGAGATATCCTCTCCGGTCTTGTTGTCGCATTGGCACTGATCCCGGAAGCGATCGCGTTTTCTGTTATCGCCGGAGTAGATCCCAAAGTGGGTCTGTATGCCTCTTTTTCGATGGC